>NZ_CP116619.1:1003627-1333627 GCF_030409055.1 Trichocoleus desertorum NBK24
TCGATCTACAAAAAACTACCAACCTTGACCAGAAGGCATCTGATCCCAACGGCAAAACGACGATTGCGATCGCCTCACCCTACTGTCTGCTTGCTGAAGTCAAAGAAGCTCAGAACGACAAACAAGCTGCCCTTACCGCCTGGGATAACTGTAATGCGCTCGCAAATCCCTACATCTCTGAAGAAAATGCTTGGGCCATCACCGCTCGCAAAAAACTAAAAGAACAGGACAACAAAAAATGAAGCTCTTGACCAAATCTTTGGTAGTTATTCTGTCTCTAGTGGTTGTGGAAGCTACCGTTCAGCAAGGAAACGCGATCGCTCAAACTGCCTATGTTAACGAGGTCAAAGGCAAAGTCGAACTCAAACGCAAAACCTGGGCTGAATTTCGCCCGATCAGCCGAGTTGGTACCCCTTTGGTCGATGGCGATCAACTCCGACGCGCCAGTAATGCCCTAGTGGTAGTAGCTTGCCCCAATGGTAAAAAACAGCCCGTTCGCCGTGCTGAAGAAAGAATCGGGTTGAAAGAAATTTGCCCTCAGTGGAAGGGAGTGATCTCTAAAGGCCCGCCTCCTTTCATCAGCATTGGTGGGACGAATGCTCAGATGCCTTACCTAATCTTACCTCGTCTTACGCTCTTGCTCACCCCTACCCCTACCCTGCGTTGGCATCCGGTTCCCAAGGCCACCCAATACACGGTTCAGGTAGTTGGCCCACAAGGAACCGTTTGGCAAACCCAAACAAAGTCAACCCAAATTGCCTATCCAAGCAAGCCTGCTCTTCAATCCGGTGTCCCCTACTCAGTAGTGATCCAGGCCAACACAGGTCAATCCTCTCAAGCTGAAAACACAACTGGCACTGAATTTATAATTCTGCGCGACCCAGAAGTTAAAGCGGTTCGAGCTGAGGTGGCTCAAATTCTCCAAGGTAATTTCAGCAATGAAGTTAAATCACTCAAGCTCGCAAATTACTACAGCAACTATGAACTTCCCCAACCCTCTGCCTATGGGCTATCAGACAAAGCAGCTAAGTCTTATAGACTCACTGCGGAGGCGATCGCAGTCCTCGAAGACCTTACAAAGCAAAACCAGCAATCGCCACTTATCTACCGAACTCTAGGCGATCTGTACTGGCAAATAGGACTGGTACGCCCAGCAGAATCTGCCTATTTAGGAGCGATCGCCAACATTCAATATTCTGAAGACCTAGAAGAATGGGCGCTAGCAATGTCTGGTTTAGGTGAGTTGTATGAGGCCACCCAAAATCCACAACAAGCACTGCTTTGGTACAGTCAAGCTAAAATAGCCTTCACCCTCCTCGAAGATCAGCGTGCTAAAGCAGTTGATCGCCGCATCCAAAAATTAAGGAAGGCGACAGATAATTTGTTAAGCCAATAACACTTGAGATTTCTAAACAAAGACACTTATTTTGTTAATTCTGGGAATTGTGACAGCTAATGTGTTAATCACCGGAGGGGAAGCAATTCTAGCTAAAAACGATAAATGCTTTACCTAGCAAGGGTTAGAGTCTTTTATATTTAACGACATTAATTTGTTAAAACGTCAAATAATTTGTTAATGTACAACAAAAACTCTATACCTAGTTTGAGTCCTAGTCGTTCTTTTCAGTCAAAGAACTAGGACTCAATTTTTAATTTGTGATAAATGCTTAGCGCAATTTCTCCCAACTCATTATTAGTTCTTGCTCGCTTGGGTAAAGGGAAGACCTACTCTGAGATGATTGGTGTACTTTAACGCTCAACTACTTACAGAAAAATTTGGCGTTTGGTTAAAACCTTGGCTCTACTCCTACTTGTTTGCAGAGTTGCCGTTCAAATACCAAAGCTTCAGAAATGGTGCTTTTCGGCAAGGACATGGGACTGAAGCTTTGGGGACTGTTGACGTTGCCACCAGGCTCAATGAAGATAAGTTTGTGGATCGTGGTGGTGCCATTTTCACAGCTAAGAACTTTAGTAGCTATCCCATAACTCACTCCTTGCAATTGCGTCTCACGGATTGTCCTCATATCTTCATACCGCACACCTCCCTCAACTGCCTTGACCGATCGCGTGTCAAACATTACAGGAAACTCAGCATTAGGACGAACATAATAAGCCTTCACCCAATTTCGACGTTGGTTAGGGCCATACTCGATAGGATTGCAGCCCATTACCACTAGCCCCACGGCTGACACACCTACGATGGCCCAAAACCTCACGCCCATATCTGATCCTCAAGCTGTAACTCCACACCATTAAATTGATTAGACGCAATTTCGATCAAATCACGCATCACAATTTCTACCTTTCCGTTTCGCCTATCAGCCACAGGCTGGAAAAGATCCAGCCTCAGTATCCCAAAACAATTACGTACTAACCAGCGTACAAATTTTTACAACGCGATCGCAGCCCTAACAACTTGACTCGCTAGATTAGTAGTGAGACTGTGTGGGGGTGCCCCAAGTTTTGAAAGCAGACTCAAGAGTCCAGGATTGATTTGTAGAAGGTGCCAACATGGATGGGCAATTACAACATGCGATGTTACCGCAACCAACCCATGATGAGTTGGCACGACAGCAATTTGTTCATAGTCTAAAACAACATATTGCGACGCAGATTTCACCGAATAATTGCACCATTTACGAGCAACGAGCTAAGCCTCGCTTTGAGCAAGAACATCAGCGATCGCCCCAGCAGCGGCATGAGATTCGTCAGCTAATGGAACAAGAACCCTACTATCGCATGTGGGGAGCGTTGCGACGGAATGCGCAGGAGATGTTGTGGGAGTCGGTTAATGGAAGTGTGGAGCGACAACTTTTAGAACTCATGGCGCGATCGCAACAACTTCATCAGACCGCGATCGGCTCTTTAACTCTCAATCCTGAATTGCAGGTTCCCACCTATCACACTGCCGTAGACATCCACTGTATGCCCGGTGGATACCACAGCGAATATCGGGATGAAGATATTGCTGCTGGAGTTACCTACGATCGCGGAGTTTATCTTTATGCAATGGGGCGACTTGGCCCACTGAATGACGGCATCGGTCAGGCAGTGGTGCAGAACTATCTCAAGGCCCAATATCCCGACCTGAATCCAGCTAAGATCCTGGATATGGGTTGCTCAGTAGGACACAGCACAATTCCCTATGTCGATGCTTATCCGCAAGCTGAAATCCATGCCATTGATGTAGCGGCTCCCACTTTGCGCTACGCCCACGCACGGGCTGAAGCCTTGGGCAAACGGGTGCATTTTTCTCAGCAGAGTGCCGAACAAACAAGCTTTGCTGATGACTCTTTTGATCTAGTCGTCTCTCATATCCTGCTGCACGAAGCTCCTCCCCACGCGATCGCCAATATTCTGCGCGAATGTCATCGGCTCCTCAAACCAGGAGGCCTAATGGTGCATGCTGAAGCTCCGCTCTACCAGAACATGGACCCCTTCACCGCCTTTATGTTTGACTGGGAAACCCAAAATAACAATGAGCCTTGGTGGAGCGCAATGCGCCAACTCGACCTAGAAGCACTCACGATCGAAGCTGGGTTCGCCCAGGAAAAAACCACTCAAACCGTGGCGGCAATGGAGCTAAATTTAGGCCAGCTCAAGGATAGAGGACTTGGCAGTCGTGGCAACTGGTTTCTCTTAGTAGCCCACAAATGAGAGATTCATAAGAGAGGCAAAATATGACTAAATTCGCCAAGGGGAAACGCCCCGTTTATTTTGAGAATTCAGAGACAGACAAACTGCTAGCAATGGTTCTGGCCCTGGCAGAGGAAGTTTCAGTTCTGCGCGATCGCCTAGATACGGTCGAACGGCTCGCCCAAGCCAAAGGTTTACTCTCCCAAGCAGAAATTGAAACATACCAACCCGATCCGCAAGCAGCCAGCAAACGGGAGCAGCAGCGGGCGGCCTACATTGCTCGCATTCTACGAGTTGTGTAAACAAACCTAGGGGCAGACCTAGAAGTAGACCTAGGGGCAGACCCAGAGGCGATCGCACCTGAAGCTCCAATCACATCCGAAGCTCCAATCGCGACGAAGTGAGGACGATCGCCCTGATTTAACCAGCGATCGCCATTCTATCGAGTTGGCTGTTGGATCTCCCTTTGCACTTCATCAGACAAGCCAGATTCCTGCACACAAATCGCATAAATTTGCACAGTATCTAGTTGCGGAACCAAACCTTTTGCTTGTTCTATAGTCAAGCCAGGGGGTTTACAGAACTTGTCTGCTACTTGGCGATATTGTTCGGTGCTGCCAAACAAGTTATTGAATTTGCCTGTGCTTTGTAGAATCGGTAGCGATCGCTGCATTACCCGATCGACCAACAGAGTTACCGACTTCTGAGAAGTTGGGGGTACCAGACCACTGGTGGTAATGGCATTTGTCAGCGCTTCTTGCAGGGACGCTTTGCCATCTGCCGTTGCCAAATAGCTAGTCACCATATCCATCTGCGCCCCCGGATAGGAATTGAGCGCCGCCCGAACCCCCACCAAGAAACTCGCCGAGAGAAAATCGGACACAGTGCTGACGTACTCATTGAAGCGAACTGCCGAGTTCCGAGATCCATTGGCGCAGATGACCGAGCCATCTTGGTCAGCCCCCGCACTCAAATTGACACTCCCTTGCTGACTACAAGCATTGAGCACCTGCTGAATTTTGGGGGAGAACATTTTGTTGAGTTTCTGAGCGGCGGGAGAATCCGCAAGAGAAGCAGGGGTCGCTGCGGTAGCAGTACTTGCGAAACTCAGCGATACCATCGTCCCCAGTGTGGCGATCGCCATCCCTCCCCAAGCACCCCTGCCCCAACGAGCCAGAGCCGAGAGTCTTGTAGCGGACGAGTCACGATGAGCTTGGGATTGCAGTGGGAAGTAGGAAGTCATAAAAACCTCATGAATGAGGGTGGACAATCTAGGGACGCTCTCAGACAATCTAACGAAGGCAATCTAACGAAGGCAACCTAACCAACACAAAGCACTTGGCGCATCTTCCGCATGTTAGTGGGCAAATCTAACTGGATGGCTTGTTGCACAAACACAGAGGGCACCGGAATCGCGGGAGTTGCTTGCACTGAGTAGGAGAGGAGAGTTCCGCTCAAATAATCTTGCAAAGTCAGATCAGCCGCAAAATCGGTGAAACTTCCTTGCTCTTGACGAAACTGAATTTTTTGATGGACAGTCTCTACAACCCCTAGATAAACTTCAACCTGAGCGGTAAAAAAGAGAAACGCTTTACTCGCTACTTGGTAGAGCCGTTTTCTGCCCGAATTGACATCATCGCCTCGGTGGAGCACCTCACTGCGAACTAAATCGGGGAAGTATTGTACCCAGCGTGGATAGTCGGTTAGCTGCTGCCAAGCGAGCGATCGCGCCAAGGGTAGATACATCGAAGCTGTAACCGCGCCACCCCAAGCAGAATGGGTTCTGGTACTCAGTAAAATCTCACCTCGCACTAACGCTTCCTGGTCACGCCAGTTGCGGTTCGAGGTAGATGCTAGACAATTGCCGTCAAATGAATCAACAGTCATGTAGGCTCAGGATCGTCTGATACTCCCACCTTACCGAGATCCCCAGAGAAAGAAACTAGTTCTGGATAAAGATTCAGCAAAATTTTGTAAGAATCTGTAAACTAACTCTACGTTAGGCAATCATTCATTCGACTCAAATACTTAAAACTTGCACCTTTACCCACTCAACTGCTGTGGGCAGGCTCAGGCTTCTCATGCCAAAATGAAGCCAAAACGAAGCGATCGCTTGCAAAGTTGAGGCAACTATTCCCGTGAATAATTTTTCCCGGTATTTTTCTCACCCCACCACCAAGATTTTTCTCATTTGTTTGGGGATCACGGGGGTTGTTTGGATTTTGAGGGGATTTGGCCTATTGTCTTTTCTTTCTAGCGCCATTATCTGGTTTTTGCTATTTTTGACCATCGGGACTGGCATTGTCGCTGGGCTGCAACGAGCGCGCTGATTGAGTTGCTTGAAGAATTTTCTGCTGGTGTTGCTGCTGCATAGCTGCGCCAACGGTGACATTTAACTGGTTGCCAATTAGCAAAACTAACGAGCTTAAGTAGAGCCACAGCAACAAGACAATGACCGCGCCAATTGCTCCATAGGCTCGGTTGAAGTCGCCAAAGTGGGATACATAAAACCGAAACAAACTGGAGAGCATGGCCCAAGATACTGCCGCCATTACTGCTCCAGGCATAATCGGCGTTCCCAGTTTCCATTTGCTCGGCCCATAGCGATAAATAAAAGCAAATGCCGCCGAGACAATGCCTAGCGCTGACGGCCAACTGAGTAACCGCCAAGTGGACAGCAGCCCTGATCCTAAAAAGCCACTTTGACTCGCGACATGTTTAATAATTAAGTCACTAATAAACATCAAGAAAGATGCCACCAGCAGCAGCAAAATTGTGCCCACCGTAAGCGCTAAGGAAACTAATTTAGCTTTCCAAAACGAGCGGGTTTGCTCTGGTGGAATTTGCTGGATATGATCAAAGGCGGTCATTGCCGCACTCAACGCGCCGGAAGAAGCCCAAATCGCCGCAATGAAACTGAGAGAAAATAAGCTGCGGTTGCGAGTTTGGCTGATACCTCGCACAAAGTTTTCAATTAAAGCTTGCACCTCGTCAGGGGCGACTTGACTGAGTTGAGAAGCTAAAGTTTGCAGCGTCCCTTGCAGAGATTCAAACAATCCGATCGCGGTCAGTAGAGCTAGAATCGCTGGAAACATTCCCAGCATGGCACTGTAGGCCATTTCTGCCGAGAGACCTGGTAACCGCTGCTTGCCAGCAGAATCAATGACTTGTCTAATTGTTGTCCAGTTTAGGTGTTGAAAAAAGCGAATAAAACGAGCTGATAGCATGGGCCTGCCTGGGCAACAGTGCTTTGTGAAATACTTTGACAGATTCGGTGTCGAAATGCCAATGAGAAATTGAGCGTTTGGCAATTATTTGGCAATTAAATCTTTTTGGGTGCTATGACTTTTTGTGCGCCATTATCTATAAACCAAATAGCGATCGCGTCCCGCCATCGGTGCCTGATATAGAGCTTTGTCATAGGAGCCATATCAGATTGCGGTACCAAACAAGCAATGCCCAAACTCAAGGTGACACAATCGGCAACAGATGATTGGGCATGATGAATTTGCACCGCTTTAATATTATTTCGGATCTCCGCTGCCACTAAGGTAGCACCTGCTTCTTCTGTATTAGGTAACAGGATGGCAAACTCCTCACCCCCATAACGAGCTGCTAGATCGGCAGGCCGCTTAGCAGTTTGACGCAATACATCAGCCACTTGTTGCAAACAACGATCGCCCCTTCTAGCCAAGGCACCCTAGCAGCCGCGAGTCTAACTACATCTCGTTCGGTAAAAATCCCCACCAATTACTCTGCATCAACCACTAACACATAGCTTTTATGGGCTTGGCTCATCAGCCGCAGCACTTCGGCAGCAGGTGTATCCAGAGTAACCATCAAAGGGTCACGGGCGATCGCTGAATTGAGCCAAAATGTAGCGGGGACAGACATAGAACACAAAGAGGTTGCAAACCAGGAAGGCAAACCAGCTCTTGCCCATTGGCTTCAAAGCCTAGTTTCTCACTAGATACCCATCAACTTGATCGTACTGCGATCCCGCAGAGAGCGTGACTAGATAACTGCGCAATATTAATAGTCAAGCGAATTCAAGGTTTTTATCCCTCAAGTTTTAGCTCATGTCGGGGTGAACTGGACAACGCGATCGCTCTTATTTCCAATTGCTAAGGCGATCGCTTGCGACTGTCTAAGTTCGATAACATGGATGGTAGGCCAAAATCCAATCAGGAGAAGGCTATGGCATATACCATCCGCCGCATCGACTATTTCTATACCAGTGTTACCGACCAACCTGGAGAAGCTTATAAGTTGCTTGCAATTCTAGCCAGTTTGGGAATCAATCTTCTCGCCTTTAATGCCCTACCCATTGGGCCGACACACACTCAACTGACAATTTTTCCAGAAGATACAGGCAAGTTGGTGAGTGAAGCCCAAAAGGCTGGTCTAGTGATAGATGGACCTCATCCAGCCCTATTTGTTCAGGGAGACGACAAGCTGGGTGCCTTTGCTGAAGTGCACATGCAGCTTTACGAAGCCAATGTCAATGTCTATGCTTCTAGCGGTTTAGCAGACAGCGGTAGAAGTTTTGGCTATGTCATCTACGTCCGACCAGAGGACTACAGTAAGGCCGCAGCAGCACTCGGTCTATAACTTTGCCAATCCTGCTTGGTCTAACTCATCTTGTAGAGCTGGCAATCTCTTGTAGTCCGAGCGAATCTTTTTGAGATATGTCTCCCAACCCATTGGATTATCCGTTGCAGCAAAGAGGGGCTGTATCCGCTTCAGATATTGAGCTGCTGTTTGATACGTCGATCGACTGCGTCCGGCGATCGCTTGCTCAACCAGTTCTTGATAAAGCGCGATCGCAGCTTCAGGTTTTGTTTGCTCGGCAGCCCGTGCCACTTTTGCCTTGTAGTTGCCACTAGGATACTGAGAAACCAATTCTAAAGCGCGTTCAATGTCTCGTTCATACAGCGAAATTTCTATCAACATTGACCATTGTTTTTGCCGCTCAAAATTCTTCGAGATGTCTTTGCGTAAAGGTTCCCACGTAGCTTGTGCCTGTTGCGCTAATTCTTGCAGTTTTTTGTAACGCTCTAATGACGGAGAGACTTGAAAAAGCTGCTGGTAAGCTTCTAGAGCCGTTTGTGGATCGCTGTGTGTCTCATGATATATAGCCAACCAATCTTGATAGCCCCAACGAGCATTCTGGGGATTCTGTTTACTCATAAACTGAAAGGCTTGTTGATGTGCGCCTGCTTGCACAAGAGCCTCTGCGAACTGGATCACTAATCCTGGTAGGTGGGTGAAGTTCTCTTCAGTCAAGGCGATCGCTTCGGTAAACTTTCCTTCCTCAATCAAGACGAAAGCGCGTTGTTCGGCACTCCCTAATTCATGAATGATTGCATTAGCAGCTTGGCTGTCTCCATCTTGACTGTGCTGTGCGGCCAACAGTTTAACCAGTGAATCTTTAGCCCAGCGATCGCGCGGCCCCAACCGATTAATTTCTTCGCGAATTCGTTGCTCCAGCCAAATCCAGTCTGTCTGGGTTGCCCAGTTTAGAACTGCATCGAGGGCACCCGCAGCAAAGTCAATGCCACCTAGCTGCAGATCTCTCAGGTAAGCCTCAAAGCAAGTGGTCAGCCAGTCGCGCCGAATTGAGTGATCAAGATCCTGAGATGCTGCCAAGCAATTATCTAAACCTTCGACAATATCTTGAATCACAATCCCAACCTCACCGTCATAATCAATACTTTGCACTTCGTAGTCATAGTGCTCCGTTGATTCTTGAAGCAGCATTTGGTAGAACATGCCAGCATTGAACCAATCTCCTTGCTGGAATAACCGATCTGCAACTTCTTGGAGATCAGATAGGTCTTCGGCGATCGCTTCCATCTCCTGACGACGAAACGCGCGTTGCACTTGACGGCGATAAGTAGAAAGATCCAGTGGTTTCCCTTGAGGCCGAGGCGCAGACAGTTCTATCAACGTGAGCAAATCTGGATGACGAGTCAGCATTTGCCCAATCAAAGCTACTAGCTCTGTATGGCTGCGGGAAGCAAGTAACTCTTCTAAAGGAGGTATGACCTCAAAGATTTCTAACTGATGCACATAGGTCAGAAGCATTGCCACGAGATGCTTACAAATGCCACCCCAATCATATTCGCAGCTACAAGTAGCCGTAGTTACCCCATCTTTACTGCCTAAAGTGGCACGGCAGAAATAGAGGTCTGAGCCTTGGCAATCTGCCCGCAATTCCAATCCCTGACGCATTGGGCTGATAATTGCACCGTTACGGTAGTAGCGATCGCCCCGTTCAAAGCTCTGCTTGGTGGCAAGTTGACGAACCTGTGCTTCGGTTAAACGAGGTAGAGTTTTTGTGTCAGACATAAGGTACTCTCTCGCGGTATAACTCCCTGTAATGTCAGCTTAAACCGGAGTATCCAGTAAATTCAGTTAAAAAACATCAAAAACCGCATCAGGCGATCGCAATCAGCTAGCCTAACATTAAGAGACTTAGCAGAAGAGGCAGATGAAACGATTCGGTAAACAACCACCTCGCCACAAGTTTTTCTTAAATCCTTACAAAGATGCACGGTTTACTTCCTGCCCCAAATGCGAGACTAAGACAAAGCTGCGGAAGTTTCCTCTGTTCGTCTTTTTAGAACCCGTGCAGCCGCTCGTGCTTAACAAAACCTGTCGTTATTGTCCTTCCTGCGATCTACTAATTCTCCATCAAGATGAATTGGAGCAGTTGTTGGCAGCAATGTGTATGCAGCGGGGCACGCCACATTTGATCGGCAATGATTATCTCGTTATTGGCACCGTCGATCGCGCTGACTGGAAACAAGGACAACAAAACCCGATCAACAGTATTGAAGGCATGCAATCGATCATCCACGATTTCAAAAAAGTGTTGGAGTTTGAACTTCAACTTCCTAGATGGGTAAAAGACGACAAAACATAAAGCGATCGCTCCTTCAAGTTTTGGTCAAGTGCGATCGTACTGTTTCGGATACACGTTTCTGGCTGAGCTACGATGTGAGATAAGTTGAGAATCAAGCGATCGCCTATGAGCGTCACTGTTGCTAAGTGGACGATAGATGAATACCATCGCATAATCGCGGCAGGTATTTTGGATCATCGCCGGGTGGAATTGCTGAAGGGAGAAATTGTTGAGATGGCACCGGAGGGAGAAGCTCATGCTTATTTCAGCAGTGAAGCAGGAGACTATCTCAGTCGATTACTGGGCGATCGCGCTCTCATTCGTGCAGCTAAACCGATTACATTACCCAACAACTCCGAGCCAGAACCAGATATTGCAGTTGTGCAGCGGTTAGGGCGAGAGTACTTACAGCATCACCCTTATCCAGAAAACGTTTTTTGGCTGATTGAATACTCAGACTCCACTTTAGAAAAAGATTTGGAGTTCAAAAGCAAGGTCTATGCTGAAGCTGGAATTCCGGAGTATTGGGTAGCCGACCTAAAACAGAGGCAACTAATCGTGTTCCGTGATCCTCAAGATGGGGAGTACACATCAAAAACAACTCTCACCCAAGGAACAATTTCCCCTGTCGCCTTTCCAGATGTGGCTCTATTGGTTAGCTCCATTATCAGTATCTAGCAGCGATCGCCTCTCCTAAGTTTTGCTAAAGTGCGATCACCCTACATCCTCGCCTCTAAGCCAATTTCATTCCTAAAGGTTTGTTAGAATGACGCGCAGAGGCTTAATGTTAGGAAAACAAGTCTATGTCGATTGTCGTTTCTTTAAGTCCGGAAATCGAAGCACAACTTCGTCAGAAGGCTGCCCAACAAGGACAAGATGTGAGCTTGGTCGCTGCTGAGTTGCTAGCCCGGATTCTGGAATGGGAAACACAAGATTCGGAAGAAGCAGTAGTAGGTATTCAACAGGGGCTAGATGATTTTGAGGTTGGACGCTCTCGCTCGTTTCAGGAGTTTGCTGAGGAGCAACACCATAAGTACAACCTGCCAACTGATTCATGACGTATCGCATCGAAATTTCCAGCGTGGCAGAAGCAGAGGCAGACGCTGCATTTATTCAACTGTCCCAATTTATGTCTGCTGAGAAGGCGAGACAGTGGTATGCAGGCTTGCTAAAAGCGATCGCGTCATTATCAGAAATGCCCAAACGCTGTCCGCTAGCACGAGAGAATCAATATTTTAGCCAAGAAATTCGGCAATTGCTTTACGGTCGAGGACGTAACTCATACCGTGTTCTTTTCACTGTTATTGAAGGTAATACAGCATCTACCGTTCGGATTCTTCACGTTCGACATGCTGCCCAAATTAGTCTAGGTGAGAGCCAGGGAACGGATGAAAGTTAACGTCAAATCTGGCTGGCGATCACCGCTATAAAGCTAGTGTAACTTTATTTACTTAATGATATCTAGTGATGTACGACAAGCGCACTAAAGCTCTTATTCTTGCTGGCTCCGTATTCTCAATATCAACTACTTTGGGGCAAGTGGTTTCTATCGAATCTTGGCTAATAAAAGGGTTCAGTAGATCGCAAATTCTCTAGGAAAGGGGTAGGGTCAGGCTAAAAGCATTAGATCAAGCCATGACGACCTACCCATCTTCATTATCTCCTGCTCCCGCTCTGACCGATGAAGGGACACTGGAAGCTGCCCTTGATTGTCTACTCGAGTCTGTTCCACTGAACATGAAAGGCGGATACACCCCCCAAGACCTATTCGAGATCCTGCTGCGGGCTGCCAGCCGAGGCGATAGCATCGAACACACGGCTCAACGCTTGCAAGGTACACCCAGTGGTAATGGTATCCGCTATCACTTGGACAAGTTGGATGAGATGGCCACACTGGAGAGCCAACTCAATGCGGCTCTGCAAAGCCGAATTCCACCCAAGATTTGCAGAAGGCAGCATCGCATTGCCATCGATTTACACTTAATTCCCTACTACGGCAACCCAAGTGAGGTGGAGGCTCCCTACATCTACCGCTCTCAAGCTAAAGCTGGAACTACCTCATTCTTCGCCTATGCCACCGTCTATGTCGTCTGTCGTCACAAACGTGTGACCCTAGGGATTCATGCAGTGCATCGTCAAGAAACCTTAGTGGCGACCCTGACTTATTTGCTCGCAAGGTTGAGTCCGCTGCGAGTCCGAGTCAAACGGCTTTACTTGGATCGAGGGTTTTATAGTGTCCCTGTCATCCGTTGGCTGAAGGCATTGCAGATTCCCTTCCTGATGCCTGCGGTGATTCGGGGCAAAACTGGAGGAACCCGTCAACTGCTAAGGGGACGGCGCAGCTACCAGACACCCTACACCCTCAACAGTCCCCAGTATGGTTCGGTCAGCTGTCAGATGCGGGTGATTTGTAACTATTACAAAGGGCTCAAGGGCAAGCATGGGATTCAATACACTGTCTATGTACTGCACCGGGTGAAGGTTGCCCTACACCAGACCCATCGGCATTACAGAGACCGGTTTGGCATTGAGACCAGTTACAGGATCAAGAACCAGTGTCGCATCCGCACCACGAGTAAAAATCCTGTAACCCGCTTTCTGTTTGTCGCTCTAGCGTTTGTCTTGGTCAATCTTTGGGTGTATTTGCTGTGGTTCTTTATCAGTTGGACGCAACGAGGAGGACGAGTGGTTTACCGGGAACTGTTTGCGCTCAAGACAATGCTGGAGTTCCTATCCCAAGCAGTGGAGCGGCATTTTCCAGTCATCACAGCAATCTACTTACCCGCTCTGGAATGAATTTGCGATCTACTGGGGTTAGTTGGAATACCTAATCTACTGATATGGTTTTACGTTTTATACTGCTATCTCACATTCAAGCCACCAAAACCAACAAGAAGCCATATAAGAAAAATTCAGTCAATGATGAGGCAAGATAAGGAGCTAAGGTTTAGGACTCAGTAGATCGCAAATTCTCTAAGAAAAGGGTAGGGTCAGGCTAAAAGCATTAGATCAAGCCATGACGACCTACCCATCCTCATTCTCTCCTGCTCCCGCTTTAACCGACGAAGGGACACTGGAAGCCGCCCTTGATTGTCTACTCGAGTCTGTTCCACTGAACATGGAAGGTGGATACACCCCCCAAGACCTATTCGAGATCCTGCTACGCGCTGCCAGTCGAGGGGATAGCATCGAACACACGGCTCAACGCTTACAAGGCGTGCCTAGTGGTAATGGTATCCGCTATCACTTGGACAAATTAGATGAGATGGCGACCTTGGAGAGCCAACTTAATGCAGCTCTGCAAAGCCGAATTCCACCCAAGATTCGCAGAAAAAAGCATCGCCTTGCTATCGACTTACACTTGATTCCCTACTACGGCAACCCGAGTGAGGTGGAGGCTCCCTACATCTACCGCTCTCAAGCTAAAGCTGGAACTACCTCATTCTTCGCCTATGCCACCGTCTATGTCGTCTGTCGTCACAAACGTGTGACCCTGGGGATTCATGCAGTGCATCGGCAGGAAACCTTAGTGGCGACCCTAACTTATCTGCTAGCAAGGTTGAGTCCGCTGCGAGTCCGGGTCAAACGGCTTTACCTGGACCGAGGGTTTTATAGTGTCCCTGTCATCCGTTGGCTGAAGGCATTACAGATTCCCTTCCTGATGCCTGCGGTGATTCGGGGCAAAACTGGAGGAACCCGTCAACTGCTAAGGGGACGGCGCAGCTACCAGACCCGCTACACCCTCAACAGCCCCCAGTATGGTTCGGTCAACTGTCAGATGCGGGTCATTTGTAACTATTACAAAGGGCTCAAGGGCAAGCATGGGATTCAATACACTGTCTATGTACTGCACCGGGTGAAGATTGCCCTACACCAGACCCATCGACATTACAGAGATCGTTTTGGCATTGAAACCAGCTACAGGATCAAGAACCAGTGTCGCATCCGCACCACGAGTAAAAATCCTGTAACGCGCTTTTTGTTTGTTGCTCTAGCGTTTGTCCTGGTCAATCTTTGGGTGTATTTGCTGTGGTTCTTCATCAGTTGGGCGCAACGAGGAGGACGAGTGGTTTACCGAGAACTGTTTGCCCTCAAGACAATGCTGGAATTCCTGTCCCAGGCAGTGGAGCGGCATTTTCCAGTCATCACAGCCATCTACTTACCCGCTCTGGAATGAATTTGCGATCTACTGGGACTATTTCAGATAAAGAGACATTGAAGCGTTTATGGAGGCTTGATCAACAAGCCTATGGGGACTACAACATTGATATTGAAGTTTTTATGGAATGGTGGACACAATACCCACCCGGAATTCTACTCATGACACGTGGATCAAAAATCTTGGGCTCGATAGGAATATGGCCTCTTACTGAAGAGTGCTTCGAAGAAATCAAGGAACTCCAGAAGAAAGAAAAAAATATTCGTGCTCATGATATCTTTTCGCAAGCCGAGGCCTTCAAATGTAAAACCTGGTATATATCTGGAATAATGCTGAATACGCCTGAGCAAAATTTCCATTTATTAATTGCCCAAGCTTTGCATAATTGGGCGCAAATAGTTTCTAGTACAGGTTTGTTTAAATTTCTAGCTCTTGCCTATACTCGTGAAGATCAAGATTTATTAGAGCTGCTTGATTTCCAAGAACACTGTTCCAACCCACCCAAAGGTTTTCTTCCGACTTACTACCGGAGTGTTGAAGATAAAACCGATATCGATGAATTGATAAAAAGTTTAAAGAACTGCTGAATATAACTAACGTCTTACGGCTGCTTCAGCGACGGGGAAACGCAGCATACACACCCCTATACCCCTTTAGGCAGTGCATTTATTCTAGAGTTGCGTGGCTAGATACAGCGAGCTATCACTAACAAAATTTAGCTAGATGTGCTTACCGTCTTCACGTAGCAATTGAGATTGAAGAATGCGATCGCACCCCTCAATTTATAAAAACTCCCCAGATACCGAGCAGGATTGGTAATCTAGAGCTTACTGGATCATGATTATTTAAGAACCATCGCTCTGTATTGCTATGACTAGCCCCTTCCTCGCGCGTCTTCACAGTCCCGATCGCCCTGTTCTTGTGTTTGATGGGGCAATGGGCACCTCGCTGCAAACCCAGAACCTAACGGCTGAAGACTTTGGTGGACCAGAGTACGAAGGGTGCAATGAGTATTTAATCCACACGAAGCCAGAAGCCGTTGTCAAGGTGCATCGCGACTTCCTGATTGCGGGAGCCGATGTCATTGAAACCGATACGTTTGGCGCTAGCTCGTTTGTGCTGGCTGAGTACGACTTGGCAGACAAAGCTTATTACCTCAACAAAGCTGCGGCTGAGCTGGCGAAGGGTGTAGCGGCTGAGTTTTCTACGCCAGAAAAACCGCGATTTGTGGCGGGTTCGATGGGGCCAGGAACCAAACTGCCGACGCTGGGCAACATCGACTACGACACCCTAAAAGCCGCTTTTGCCGAGCAAGCCGAAGGGCTGTTTGATGGTGGGGTGGACTTGTTTATTATCGAGACTTGCCAGGACGTGCTGCAAATTAAGGCGGCGCTGAATGCGGTGGAGTCGGTGTTTCAGAAGAAGGGCGATCGCCGGGCGTTGATGGTGTCGGTGACGATGGAAGTTCAGGGCACGATGCTGGTTGGCTCTGATATTAGTGCCGTATTGTCGATTCTGGAGCCGTACGCGATCGATATTTTGGGCCTCAACTGCGCCACTGGCCCCGATCGCATGGCCGAACACATCAAGTATCTGTGTGAATATTCGCCGTTTGTGGTTTCTTGTATCCCCAACGCAGGTCTACCCGAAAACGTTGGCGGTCACGCTCACTACAAGCTAACCCCGATGGAACTGCGGATGGCGTTGATGCGGTTTATCGAAGATTGGGGCGTGCAGGTAATTGGTGGTTGCTGCGGGACTCGACCCGATCACATTCAGCAATTAGCCGAGGTCGCTCAAACCCTCACGCCTAAAACTCGCGAAGTGCGCCCCTCCTCTGAGGCTACGGGTCGGGCGCCCATCCATTATGTGCCATCAGCGGCTTCGATCTACAGCGCTCAACCCTATGAGCAAGATAATTCGTTCTTGATTGTGGGTGAACGCCTCAATGCCAGCGGTTCTAAAAAGTGCCGCGACTTGCTCAACGCGGAAGATTGGGATGGCTTGGTGTCGCTGGCGAAGGCTCAGGTGCGCGAAGGAGCCCATATTCTTGATGTCAACGTCGATTATGTGGGACGCGACGGCGTGCGGGATATGCGGGAATTAGTGTCGCGCCTGGTGACGAACGTAACGCTGCCCCTGATGCTCGACTCGACCGAGTGGGAAAAGATGGAGGCGGGGCTGAAAGTTGCGGGCGGTAAGTGCCTACTGAACTCCACCAACTATGAAGACGGTGAAGATCGATTTTTCAAAGTCTTGGAACTGGCGAAAGAATATGGGGCGGGTGTGGTTGTCGGCACCATTGATGAAGAAGGAATGGCCCGCACCGCTGAGAGGAAATTCGCGATCGCTCAACGCGCCTATCGAGCCGCTGTGGAGTACGGCATCCCTGCCCACGAAATCTTCTTTGACCCGCTCGCCTTACCGATCTCGACTGGGATTGAGGAAGACCGCGCTAACGGCAAAGCCACGATTGAAGCGATTCGCCGGATTCGGACTGAGTTGCCTGGTTGCCACATGATTCTGGGTGTCTCCAATATCTCTTTCGGTCTGAACCCAGCCGCACGAATTGTCTTGAACTCGATGTTCTTGCATGAGGCGATGGAGGCAGGGATGGATGCCGCGATCGTCAGCCCTAACAAGATTCTGCCGTTGGCGAAGATCGAACCAGAACACCAAGAAGTGTGTCGCAAGCTGATTTATGATGAGCGGCAATTTGAGGGAGATGTTTGTGTTTATGATCCACTGGGCGAACTGACAACGTTGTTTGAGGGCAAGACTACCAAGCGCGATCGCTCAGAAGATGACAAACTCCCCGTTGAAGAACGCCTAAAGCGCCACATCATTGATGGTGAAAGAATTGGCTTAGAAGAACAACTCACCAAAGCCCTGGAGAAGTATCCTCCTTTGGAAATCGTCAACACCTTCTTGCTTGATGGCATGAAAGTCGTAGGCGAACTATTTGGCTCAGGGCAAATGCAACTTCCTTTCGTGTTGCAATCAGCAGAAACCATGAAAGCCGCCGTTGCCCATTTAGAACCATTCATGGAAAAGGAGGAATCGGGACAGGCCAAGGGAACGGTGGTAATTGCGACGGTAAAAGGAGATGTGCATGACATCGGCAAAAACCTAGTAGATATTATCCTCACCAACAACGGCTACAAAGTCGTCAACATCGGCATCAAGCAGCCTGTAGACAACATCATCGAGGCTTACGAAAAACATCAGGCCGACTGTATTGCCATGAGCGGTCTGCTGGTGAAATCCACCGCGTTCATGAAGGAGAACTTGGAGATATTCAACGAGCGAGGAATTACCGTTCCTGTGATTCTCGGTGGCGCAGCACTCACGCCCAAGTTCGTGAATGAAGATTGCCGTCGCGCCTACAAAGGCCAGGTAATCTACGGCAAAGATGCCTTCTCCGATCTACATTTCATGGATAAACTCATGCCTGCTAAAGCTGCGGGTGAATGGGACGATCGCGTGGGATTTTTAGGTGAGGAGAGAGGAGTGAGGAGTGAGGAGTTAGAGCAAGAACTTAGCGCTCAAGGAGATAACGCGATCGCCAGTAATGACTCTGGATTACCCCTCACCCCTGACTCCTCACCCCTCACTGAAAACACCCAGCGCTCAGAAGCGATCGCGATTGATATCCCTCGACCCACTCCTCCTTTCTGGGGTACACAAGTTTTACAACCTGAGGATATCCCTGTGGAGGAGCTATTTGAATATCTCGATCTGCAAGCACTGATCGCAGGGCAGTGGCAGTTTCGCAAGCCTAGAGAGCAATCTCGCGAAGAGTATGATGCTTTCTTGCAGGAGAAGGTTTATCCAGTTCTGGAGCAGTGGAAACAGAAGATCGTGGAGGAGAAACTACTCCATCCCCAAGCCATCTACGGATACTTCCCTTGTCAGGCGGAAGGAAACTCTCTGCATCTATATGATCCCTCTGTAGGAACCAATAGTTCGCCCTTACCAGAACCAACCGCGACCTTTAAATTCCCTCGTCAGCGATCGCTCCGTCGCTTCTGCATTGCCGATTTCTTCGCTCCCAAGGAGTCAGGCCAGATCGATGTTTTCCCGATGCAAGCGGTAACAATGGGCGAGATTGCCACGGAATATGCCAAAAAGTTATTTGAAGGTAACAACTACACCGACTATCTCTATTTCCACGGGCTAGCAGTGCAGATGGCGGAAGCTCTGGCTGAGTGGCTTCACGCTCGTATCCGTCGCGAACTTGGGTTTGGCAACGAAGACCCCGCAAACATCCGGGATATCTTGGCGCAGCGCTATCGGGGTTCTCGGTACAGCTTTGGTTATCCTGCCTGCCCAAATATGCAAGACCAGTACAAATTGCTGGACTTGTTAGGCAGCGATCGCATCCACTTACACATGGATGAAAGCGAACAACTCTATCCAGAGCAATCGACCACAGCGATGATTGTCTACCATCCTGAAGCGAAATACTTTAGCGCTTAAAAGATAAATAAGGGCGATCGCTAAGCTTTTTATCTTCTGTAAACTGCTCTGGCGATCGCGATTATCATCCAGGGAAAAGGCACTGGATGAACCTTATGAAACTTGAAAGTTCTGCGTTTGAGGCTGATAGCTTAATTCCCGCGAAGTACACCTGCGACGGTGCCAATATTTCTCCGCCTTTGAGCTGGGACGCACCACCCGCCGAAACGGAAAGCTTGGCGTTGATTGTGGATGATCCCGACGCTCCGGTCGGTATTTTTGTGCATTGGGTCGTTTACGACTTACCGCCAGAAACCCTCCACATGCCCGAAGGTATCGCTCCCCAAGCCACACTCCTCAAAGGCGGCACCCACGGTAAAAACGACTTTGGCAATCTAGGGTACGGAGGCCCCTGTCCTCCCAATGGCACCCACCACTATTTGTTCAAGCTCTACGCACTCGATCGGGCCTTATCTTTGCAGCCAGGAATCACTAAAGCGCAATTGGAAGCAGCCATGAATGGACATATTCTAGCGGCAGCGGAATTAGTGGGTCATTACGCCAGATCCCGCTGAAGCCCTGCTGTTATTGTTTAGGACGCTCACCGTTTTTACCAAACTTGGTGGTGTCTTGCCAAGCGCTGCCAATGCCCTGCAAGATGCCGCGACCCACTAACCCAATCCCTCGCCCAACTACTTCAGTGAGAACGTAAACTAAACCACTACCAAAAAACGCGATCGCAGAGCGAAACCGGGGCGCGATCGCATCTCTAGTTTCTAGTACCAAAGTGACAGCAAGTTGCAAACCTGATAGTTCTCTGAGTTCTTGGTTGCGAGGTGCATAAATTGAGATCTTAGCAATTCCTCGACTATCTAAAACTAGTAATTCATATTGACTTTCAAAAATTGCTTTCGGTTCATCTACAAACTTTTCTAGCCGATATTTCCAAGACAAACTATTTCTAAATCGCTCAATTTCACGAGTAGAAATGAGACGGCGATCGTAAAAAGACTGCTTGATTGCCTCTACATCAGCAAAACGATTTAGCAGGGGTTGCATGACCGAGGTGGCAACTTGAACCAATAAATTTTGCAGTAAGCATTCCGCTCGTGCTAAGGCTTCAGGGGTATCAGCGGCATAAGCCACATTATCCACAACCAATGGTGTCTGAAACAATAAATAGGCAAACAGTTCTAAGCTAAGGGGAATTCGATTCAGCATCTCCCTTTGAACAGTTGGGGCATCTTGTAACAGAACACTCACAACTTCTAAATTCAGCGATCCCAACCGCAACGTATAGTATTTACCAAAAAAATCTGTGGTTGTTGCTACCCACAAATCTCGAATAATTGCAGTGTGTTTCTCTAGCAATTGTGCGGGTTGCACCTCAGCAAATCGCAACTCATCTAATGTTTCCTCCAATTTACGCAGAATGATATAGAGCAGTTCTCGCTTCTTTTCCTCTCGCAGAATATCGATTTCTAAAGGGTGATTTGTGAGATTTTGCAAAGGAGATTGCAACTTGCTCACGGTGCGATCAAACAACCGCGATTGCAAAGGTCGCACTGCCAATTCTGATGCAGGAGATGAACTGGCGACGAGATTGGAGCGAGTCGGTGGTAGGGAGTTAGAGGCTGGCGACCTAGAAGCTACAGGTGAAGTGAGACGGCGATCGCTGGTAGCAAATCGGGCTGATGTAGAAACCAATGGGCGATCGCGTAGTGAGGATGAAGGACGACCTGCCGGGGCTAGCAGCCGATTCACAAGCCAGCGGGCCGCGCGCAGTTCTCGCCACCGTCCAGCTAAAACGGCGCGATCGAGGACGGACAATCCGGGTCTTCGCAGTTGGGCGGTGACCTCTGCTAAAGCTAAATCAATTTGCTGTAAGCCTGCTAAGCGTTGATTTTGCCAAAGAATCAGCAGGGGATTGAGAGGAGCGGGGATGGGCGTAGAGGTGCGATCGCTAGTTGATACGCCCATCGGCTCAGCTGCGATCGCCTCAGTTAAAAGCTCGGCTGGCCAGTAAGTTTGCCCCGTTACGACCTGGCGGATAGCGGTTAATAACTCTGAGGCTTTTGTTCCTTTGGCACAATATCCTTCTACGCCGATTTGTCGGGCTGCGGCCACCATTGCATCGGGCTGGGAGGCACTGAGAAGCAGAATCGGAATTTGCGGATGCTGTTGTCTTAGGACTTGGCAGAGTTGCAGCCCAACTGATGAGCTTTGGCTCTCCACCTCTGGGGCTACGGCCTCCTCCAACCCTAAATTCAGAATGATCAGGTTTACCGTCGGGCTATCTGACAACGGTTTTAGGGAATCGAGTGGCGCTAGATTGGTTGGCTCTAATACGGCTGGCGCGAGATCTAGGGCAAGATCTAGGGCAAGATCTGGGGCGAGATCTGGCGGGGAAGACGTTGCCAAAATCTCTAGCGCGGCTGTGCTTGTCTCTGCTTCCGCAACCACTTGCAGATCAGGAAACTGCTCCAGCCAAGTACGCAATCCCAGCCGGAACACCAAATCATCATCAATGAGTAGCAACTTCACTAGCAATTCTGTCATCGCGCTTTTGAGCGCCCCACGCTCCCAACGGCCGAATCCAAGATTGACGCTAGCATACTTAGGTGACTTCCGAGCGTTTAATTGGCGGGATCAGAGTCTACAGGTGGAGCTGGTTCTTCAGAATCAACTGGGGAGGCGCTATCTTCAGGGGCAACCGTAGGCTCTGAAGCTTCATCCGTTGGGGCAGAATCTTCTGGTTCTACGGGAGGCTCACTTTGAGCGGCGGCTCGTCGGGCTTCAGCTTCACGGGCAGCTATAATCGCGTCTCGCTCAGCAGTCCAGTTAGCGATCGCGCCTTGAGCTTCTCCAGAAAGGGCGCGACCATAACCAATTTGCGACGCTAGATTAATCGCTTGGCTCAAATTCCCTTGGCTTGCTAAGGCATAAGCATCATTCAGAATCGGTCTGTCTTCGGCAATCTGAATTTGGGCCACCCAATCACTGATTGCACCCTGAGCTTCCTCACGCAAAGCTCGCCCCGAACGAATTTTCCCTGCCACTTCAATGGCTTTATTCAGATTTCCTTGGGTCGCTAAGGTGCGGGCTTCATCCAAGATGGGTTGGTCTTCAACCACCTGAATTTGGCGTTGCCAACTGGCGATCGCGGTTTGAGCCTCAATCCGTAAGGCTCGACCTTGGGCAATTTGGCTAGCCGCTGCGATCGCTTGCCGCAAACTACTCACGGTTCCCGCTTTAGCCAACTCCTGCGCTTGAGCCAGATAAGGCCGATCTTCTACGCGCTGAATTTCTTTTTGCCAATGGGCGATCCAGGTTTGGGCCTGCAATCGCTGAGGGCGACCGGGCGCTACTAACTTGGCTTGATCAATCGCCAGTTTCAACGCTGGCACTTGCCCCAAGTTGGCTAAGGTATGGGCAAATTGCAAATTGATCAAGTCTTGTCGTTGCATTTCCCAACGCTGCCTCTGGGCTTGCGCGGTCTTGTAGAGGGGACGCTCTGGGTCAATCTGCCGTAACACTTCCAGCGCCGTCACCAAGCTCCACAGTTGTTCGTGTAGCGGTTTGCCTGGGATTTTACCCAATGCCGCCGCTTGGTAAGCTCGACTGAGACGAATCACGTCTTGAGCTTCTGCAATGGCTGGCCCACCTTTCGGCACTTTATCTGCAATAGCGATCGCAGCATCCCACTGCTGTTGTTGAAGCTGTGCCGTCGCTAACTTGAGTAAGGCTCGGCTCCAATTGGTTTTCTCGGTTTCCGCTTCTGCCTGGGCGTAGGTTTTGGGCGTCACCTTCTGCAACAACGCGATCGCCTGTTCCAAATCTTCTGGAGTATTCGTCTGCGCCAAGTTCTGCGCTCGCTGCAACTGTTGCCGAGCCAATCTCTCGACCGCAATTTGTTGCCTCAGGCCCGTGGCTCGTTGCCGCCAATGGTCGTTCGCTAGACTGGATAGAGTCTGAGAGTGCTTCCAAGCGTCTTGCCATTTCTGAGCTTTAAGCGCCGCTTGAGCTTGGCGATAAATTCCTTCCCCTCGGTTCCAGTCTTGTTTCCAAGCTGAGATTTCTGCCTGAGCATCGGCATAGAGCGGGCTACTAGAGGGAATTTTTTGGGCAATCTGTACAGCTGCTTCCAACTGATTCTGAGCGATCTTCTGGTTGGCGATCGCGAGTAGACTACGGGACCAGTCCGCTAAGGAGCTTTGCGCGCTGCTATAAAGTGGATGCTCAGGAGACCATTGCTTCACCAAGTCGATGCTGGCAACCAACTGCTTTACTTCGCCAGATTGAGCTGCTTGTTGGGCACAGTACAACCGTTCCGCATCAGCAGCTAAGGGAGAAATTTGTTCGCAGTTGGGGGGAGGAGGCAGCATGGTCATCCATACCAGTGCCATTGCCCCCGTGCCACTACAAACCAAAACCACACTTAACCACAGCAGAGACCAGCCCCACCCCCGCTTCCGAGGAGGTTCTGGGGGAGCCTCCGGAGACGGAGCTTCGGACAATGGGGAACTAGTTGGGGAACTAGTTTCTGGGGGGGCTGCTTCTCCTTTAGCTTCAGAAGTCTCTACATCCCGTCTAGCAGCAAAGCCCACAGACGCGATGACCTCGGCGAGACGAGTCCTTTCAGGCCGAGGAGAGTCAGGGGGCAGAGGTGGTTCAACCTCATGACTGGCGCTCTTATGACTGGCGATCGCGGCATCCTCTGGAGGCTTAGATTCTGGTTTCACCTTCTCACTCCTGACTCCTCTCTCCTCACCCAACATTTCTGCCAATTCAGTTTTTGGCGGCGAACTAGCTTGACGCCCCCGGTGCCAAGGTCGGAACTGAGGCCCAGCTTGAATACGGAATCGGTAGAATTGTCTTCTCGCCATGATTGCGGCTATTTTACGATTACCTAAAAAATCTCCTGTAACACCTACAACTTTTGCCAGAGGTGAAATCGGTACAGGAGAACGGTCAAGATGTGGTGAGGAGCGAAGAATAGCAGTCAAACTGGCCTGCGTACAGGCAATCTAATCCAATACCCTAGTTATAAAGCAGGTATCCGGATCATTGAAGTCAAAAGTCGTCAAAAGTGAGATAAGCCATAGAAATATTACGGTACATAAACTTTTGCCCCTGCCCGACTAAAAGGTGAGCGAGCTGTAGGAGTGTCACCCGACAGGCTTCATTAACTCTAACTTTAAGCATTTTGACCTCCCTGCAACTAAAACCGAAGCATTAGTTCATCTATTGTGATCGCATCCTTGTTGCAATCCTTGAATTGTAGAAGCTGCTCCTCGCGATCGCGAAGCTTGACTCCTTCAATTAGCCCAATTTGGCACCCATACTATCAAGCTAGGAGCGAGCGATCGCCTCAGTGGAGTTCAATTAGCGAGAGCAAATCTGGTCATAAAAAGCACCGAGAGAGAATCCTTTTTTCTAGATCCTTTCTCGGTAGTAAAAGTGATGATGAGACAGCCTTACTAGACTAGACGAGCAATTAGGAGCATCCCTAAATTAATCTGCAAAGCTCTATGGAAAATCAAGCGAGAATCAAGAGGCTTGAGGAGCAACCGCTTCAGCTCCACGATAACCAAAGAAATCAATCCGATAATCGGTGATTTTGACCCCAACTTGCGCTTCAATCTGCCGAATGATGTCTTCAGGTAGCTCGATATGAATGTCTAAAATCTGATTTGTATCCAAGCAATTCACATGACTGTGAGAATCGCTGATATTGCCATAAAGACGGCCATCCGAGCGCTCAATACATTCAATAATGCCCTGAGCCGAAAGTGCCTCTAAGTTTTGATAAACCGATGTGTGCCCGATCGCCTTACCCTGACGATTGAGACGGTCATAGATTTCCCTAGCCGACAAGTGCTCCTGAGCCTGCCATAGCAACTCTAAAATGAAGCGACGTTGACGACTCAGACGCATTCCTAAAACCTGGCAACGGTTTAAGGCATCGTCTAGCGAGCGAATGGGTTTTGAGACTGCCACTTCATTTTGCATACTTCGTGCCCTTAGCCTATCTGATGCTCACTCAGGTACCCTCATTGATCTTACTCACGACCTCAAGCACTGAATGTGCAATCGCGGCAGAGAGGCGGAGTAATTCTATCCGAATCTAACACCCACCAGCCAAAATGGCGATCGCAATCCTGAGATCTTTGAACCCGGAGGCAAATGACCAACGGTGGATTCGGTGGATGAATAATTAGCACTGAGATTGGCTTGTAATCTTCTGAATCTATTATAAGCCAAATTCAAGCTAACACAAACTCACTACAACTTTACTTTAACCCTCGGTCGTCGGACTTGCGCTGTAGCATACTTCATAGCGGAGGCAGAGATAGTGGGGGCAGAGGCAGCAGGAAGTTGAGCTTGGGTCATGCGGTGAGCTTTGTCTAAGGCTTGTAAACTAACGAGCACAGCATTACGCACGACAGGCTCTGACTCTCGGCTCAGCAACAACCGGAGATAATCAACCACGGCTCGCCGCTGGGTACGATCGGCCCCTGGAGTGGTTAGCATTTGGGCTAGCTGACGCACCGCAATCAAACGCTTTAGCGCATCTGAATCCGTCAAATCACTCACCAGTTGGTCAAACCGAGTGGTTGCTGGCTCCTTTTGATGATCTAGCAAGTGCCCAACCAACAACACCAAAACCGTTAATGTACCTAAGCCCTGGCAGATAGCTCCTGTGGCGCTCCAAAAGCTCTGCGCCTCACTCCAAATTGCTAGCGAGACATAAGTGCTCAGAGTAGCAATGCTTCCGCTCGCTACTGCCAAAGCAAAACGCTGCTTTGCCCCCCCCAACCTGCGACGCAGTTCTGCCCAAGGAATTTGCCAATTTCCCGCTTGCAGAGAGTAAGTAAGAATCATGATCAAGAGGCCGATCCCCAGAGCAAACAGTAATTTCCAATGCCAAATCAGCAGCACGGTCATTACTGCCATACCCCACAGCCAACTTCTAGACCCTTGGTCGCCAGAGCCGAGCCAGAATAGCTGCTTCAACGCTGCAACTGGAAACTCTGGCAGAGACGCCTGCATTTCGTTGAAGAGTTGCTGCCATCGAGATGAAGCCTGTGCCACGTTGCTTACCCTTTACCTGCCCTACGCAAATTGAAGCATGAAGTTTGATCCACGAATCATTGAAGCATTCAAACTTCAAATCCGATCAGTTTGACCCTTAATTTTTACTACCAGCATACTCAATTTGCCAAGGGAATACTGGGTTCTCCCGCGAAGATTCCTGATTTAGTTAGGACTTTGAACGGCGATCGCCCCCTTCGGTGCTGCTCCTTTAACTTCTTGAACATCCGCTTCTGGAATTGAGAGGGCTGAGCAATCGGTAGAGCCAAGGCGTAAGTAGCGAATGCACTCTTCAGGGGTTAGTTGGCGCAAGGTGCGATCGCGAGCCAACTTGAGTAAAACGTCCCAAGTTGCAGCCCACAGCCTCACTTTGCCATCATCGCCTAAGGTCGCAACGTACTGACCATCAGGGCTAAAGAAGGCTCGACGCACCCGGATAGGTTCGTTGCTCGTGCCAGAGGGCCGCAGTTGAGCTTGTTCAGTGCCCGTTTGGGTCTCCCACAGGCGAGCCGTACCATCTGCACTGGCCGTCACGAGCGATCGCCCATCTGGACTAAACTCAGCGTCTAACACAGGCCCCCGATGCCCTGTGAGGATGACCCGCAGTACTCCCGTAGCAGCGTCAAACACCCTGGCTGTACCATCCCAGCTTGCAGTCGCGACCAGTTGATTGTCTGGGCTAAAAAAGGCACTGCTAACTACATCTTGGTGCGGCAGCAAGCGCACTAATTTCCCCGATGCCACATCCCAAATGCGGGCGGTGCGATCCCAACTTGCGGTAATTACTTGTTGATTGTCGGAACTAAAGTGCGCCTGCTCAATGGTGGCATGATGTCCCTGCAAATTCTGCAACTGTTGCCCTGAAACGACATCCCACAACCGCACCGTTAAATCGTCCCCCAGCCCCAAAAGTTTCTGGCTGTCTGGGCTAAAACTCATTTGTCGGATCGCCACAGGTCTACTAGCTGTTGCATTGGCATCCACCTGTGGTTTTAACGCTTCTAAACTTTGAAACCGTCTTAACAATCGCGGCTTCTGGTCACTTAGCATCTGCAAAATTTCAATCCAACCATCACTCTTAGCCACCGCCAGAGTTTGACCATCAGGGCTCAGAGCCAGAGCACTGAAAGTTGCCCCAGAGGCAAAGCGGCTCAACAAAGCCTGGGTCAATTGCATCTGAGATTGAGTTGCCTGGTTGGTGATTGACACCCCGAATCGCTCCGCAGTCGTTGTTTTCAAAGCATGTCCCGCGATGGGGTTGCCAGACAGATGCCAAGCTTGTAAGCTGCCTTCGGCACTAGCGGTCACCATCCGACTGAGCAAGTTAGGAACGATTGAGGTCGAGCTGGCAAGATTACGATTGAAACCAGACTGAACACCGGGAGAAAAAGCTGCATTTGTCAGGCGAGAGTTTAACCGCGAAGGCAAGGACCACAATAGTTCTAATGTCCCGCGTGGCTCAGCTTGAGCGGTCAGTATCCCATTTTTCGTGTCGGATGTTGAGGGCTGTAGAAACGTGGCCCACTGAATTGGTGCTTCCGGCATGGCTAGAGTCGGCAGTTCGCCACCGGGTTGGGTAGCCCACAGGCGCACGACACTATCTTCACTTGCTGTGGCAATATAAGCGCCATCCGGACTAAACTGTGCCGCACCGATTGCGCCTTGATGCCCTCGCAATACACTCACTTCTCGTCCGGTATAGACATCCCACAAATGTGCGGTATAAGCCGTAGTGCGATCGCCAACCTGATTCCGGGTCGTCGTCAGAATATAGTCGCCATCCGGACTAAAGGTAATCGGCTCTGGCCCTGCATAGCGAATCATGGTGGGTTGGTCTTGAGCAGGCACTAACTTGGTTGCTGCCTGTCCAGAGCGGAGGTTCCAGAGTCGCACTTGCTGGCTAGGATCAGCCGTCGCCAGCAATTTCTCATCGGGGCTGAAAATCACTTGAATGATGGGAGCCGCCTGCGTTTGATGCGGTACTGGATGAGGCGTTGCCTGCGACAGCTTAAGTTGGTGAGACCAAGGGCGATCGCTTTTACCTACTTTACCTACTGGTTTAGCGGTTGATTTACCCGATTTATCGATTGATTTGTCTGTTGATCCGGGAACCGCGTTTGCGAGAGGCAATGCCGCCGCTGAGCTTCGCTCCAATCCGCTGACCGCATCCTCTGCATGAGAGAAAGTTCGTTGCAGTTGACCCGTTTTGGCACTCCACAGGCGGGCCTGACCATCATCGCAGGCAGTAGCAATCCACTGTCCACCCTGGCTAAAAGCAGCTTGGTTCACTGATCCCGGATGCTGTAACGCTTTCTGCACTCGCCCAGTCGCGACTTGCCAAATTTGCGCTTTACCATCCGCGCTGGCCGTCAGGAGCGATCGCCCATCGGAACTAAATTGAATACTGTTAATCGGGCTTTGATGTCTGATTTGGGTTTGCAATTTTCCAGTTTCGAGTTGCCACACTCGCACCATCTGATCGGCACTTGCAGCGGCAAACCATTGCCCTTGAGGACTAAAGGCAATTCGTCCTACTTCTCCAGTAAATCCTGTGAATTGCAACACAGGCGCTCCAGAGTCAACCGCCCAAATTCTGACTTGCCGCGTCCCTTTGGCGATCGCTGCCAACTGCTTACCGTCGGGGCTAAAAGCTAAGGCTGTAATCGCGGATGGAGCAGAGGTGGCTGAGGCTGCTGGATTTGCTTTGCTGGGACGGGCAGCAGGGCTAGGAGCATCCCATTGCAGAATGCGTTCGGTCGTTTGAGATTGCAGCGACCAAATGCGAATTGTGCCATCTGCTCCGGCGGTGGCAATTCGGTTTTGGCTGGGGCTAAAGGCGACCTGATGCACCGCCCCTTGATGGCCTCGGAGTTCAACTTGTAGCTGCAATTTTTGCAAAGCGGCTCTCAAGCTGGCTTCTGCCTCATAGGTAGGTTTTCCGCCCTCTGCAGCTAAGCGACTAATCAGCAAGGCAGCGGTGGGATCTCCATCTGATTCTTGCAAAATGGTTTGGGCGATCGCCGCTCTTTGCCGCGATGTGGCTACTTGAATTTGGTAGTCCTTCTCGGCTTGATTACTCACAGCCGTACGGTATTGATTAAACGAAACTGTCAGTGCCATCAATAGCGCACAAGGCACGGCAATTTGCAGAACCCTGGACTCCTTTTGAGCCTTATGGCTTTCCTCCTGGCTCACTGCCACATATTGTTGCGCTAAAGCAGACAGTTCATCTGGGTAGCTATGCAAGAAGTCTTCTGCATCAATGAGGCGGCCACCTCGGAGCAAATACTCCGCCTCTAGGGGTTGTTCAGCTCGTTGCCATTCACGGGTTGCTTGTTCGATGCGCCGCTGTCGCCGTAACATTTCGCGGTTTTCATCTAACCACATTCGCAACAAAGACCAGTTACGAATCAGCGCTTCATGGGCGACATCAACCGTTTCGTAATACAGGGCTGAAGCTAAGCTGCCAGAGGGCGGCCAAGCAGAGTTAGCACTAGTCAAGTTTCGTTCTACTGGCAAATTCGCTCCGGTGATGCTTGAGTAGGCTGACCGGAGTGAGCCCATTGCAGCGTTGGAGTTCCGAGTCCAAGGTCTAGATGTGTCTTGGTTGGTTTGGGCAAACCGTAAAGCAGTTGAGAGAGGTGGATTCGGGTGCAGAAGGGTCAATGGATCTCCCGTCTCATCCACCTGGGAGGTGCTAGCTGGGACTTGATTCGTCACGACCAACTTGGCAACTATCAGCTTTTCCAGGACTTGTTCTACCAGCTCGGCAGGAAAGCGAGGGCTGATCAGTTCTGCTTTCAGAATGCGACGACGGGTGTCTTCTGTGCCTTCGCCCAATTGAGTCAGCGCCAGAAAAATCCGCTGGGCCACTCGCTGTTCTTCTGGAGCAAGACTACAGAAAATTTCAGTGGCTCGTTTTTGCAAGGTGCCCCGAACCCCACCTAATTCGGTATAGGCATTGAGAGTCAGGCGAGATGGCTCCCCATGCTCACCTTCTTGTCGCCGCTCCCATAGCTCTAGCAGCGTGTACTGGAGCAGGGGCAACTCTCCTGGCGCACCTACCACATCTAACAACATGGTGTAAATCAAATTCGGCTCACAGACCAGCCCAACTTTTTGGGCAGGACGCACAATCGTCGCCTTGATTTGCTCATAGGTCAGCGGAGTGACGGTAACTAGATTTTGCTCAATTTTCTGCGCCAGCTGATTGTAGAGGGAGCATTTGCCAAAAAAGTCAGCCCGCAAGCCAATCACAATACTGAGATAGTGTCCTGCGTCTTGCAATGCCCCGACCAAGCAGTTGAAGAAACGGTAACGCTCCTGCTCGGACTGTGGCCCCTGCCCCAGGGTAAAGACTTCCTCGAACTGATCAATGATCAAAACTAAGCGAGATTTAGCAGAGCTGTGGGTTTCTGTATCCTTTTGGCTAGCGATCGCGCTGGCTTGAGCCAATTGGGCTAGACCAGAGCCACCCTCTTTGAGAAAAGCTTCAGCTCGGCGCAACTGCTCGGCCCGTTCCAGACCTGTAGCTTGCGGATCAATGAACGCATGAGCCAAACTTCTCAGCGGATGTTCACCAGGGGTAATCAGCTTAATCTGCCAGCGATCGCTCCCCGAAAACTTATTACCCTTGCGTAACTCATGGATTAAGCCTGCCCGCAGCAGCGACGATTTACCGCTACCCGATGCCCCCACCACGGCCACAAACTTGCCATGCCGTAGCTTGTCAATCAGTTGGTCGGTTAGATCTTCGCGACCAAAAAAATACTCGGCATGAGATTCATCAAAAAACTCTAGACCTCGGTAGGGGCAGATCGTTTGAGATTTAACGCTGAGTATAGTTTTGGGTGGATTGGTACAACGTGTGAGAATAATCTCGCTACCAGAGTTTTCAAATAGCGGTTGTTGCACTTCTGCTTTGAGTGCATTGCTCACCGCATGGGTCAGCGAATAATTAGTGACGACCCCAGCCTCATTCCTTTTAGGATCAAGTCCCTTTAAGACTGCTTGGGTAAAAACACTGTAGGCACTATCGAGTGACTCATAGGCTGTCTCGTATTCTCTCGAAGCTGCCATAAATAGGCGATCGGTACCCGCATAAGCACCGGGATCAGCCTCCAACATATTGAATAGTTCACCACTATGGCAGCAATCGAGCCAAATGATGCGCTGTCGTACGGGACTTTCTTGCAGGAGTCGTCGCAGCCAAAACAGAGATAAACCGTAAAACCCTACCTCTGGATTAGAGTCGCCCAGGGCTAAGTATCCTTCCTGAATCCCCGCATCTTTCTGTAAACCATGCCCCGAAAAGTAGAACAAGGCTGTGTGAGGAATGTTGTTACCCTTGGGCTTAAAAAGTCGAATCAGAGCTGCCTCTAACTCTCGCAGAGTCACTTGAGTTTTGAGACCTACTTTCGTCTGCACCGTTCCAGAAACATTGTCAGTCGCCACAATTTCTGGTAAACGTGTAACTCGGAATTCACCATAAGTTTGCAATTGTTGAGCGATCGCCTCGGCATCTCGCGCTGGAGCATTAAGGCTAGGCAAGTATTGATAGGCATTGATTCCGACAACTAAAGCATCCCGCGACATGATCCATTATTCCTGGCAACACCCTGACAGAGAGAGGTAAGAAACTGGCTTAACTCCCCCGCTCAATGGACAGTTTCAAACCGACCTAAAACATAAATCTATAAAAGATTCGTAACTTCAATCTCAAGCTCTCAATCACCAAAGCAATAGAAGAAAACACGACTTACTTGAAGTTTTTTCTCGACTTTTTAGCACTTTTCCCAACAGCTATGGAAGCAATTGTTATTTCTTTAATTAGGGTTTACAGCTAAAGAAAACAACAATATCAACTATCTAAAGTTGGATCTAAGGCTTAAGGCTATGCAAGTTAGATCTTTTAGGTTTTCAATCCATCTCATTTATCAAAGCCAGGTTGAGACACTTATCAACTTTCAATATTGTCAAAATATCGGAATGTAGAGTTCTTGTAAAAGGGGGTGATAACCCCTACTTCAGGTTGATTGAATTTAACAAGAAGCCTACCTCACAAGTACGTGTAGGCAAGGATTATGGAGAGCTAAACTCCGAAATTAATCGTGTTCTATAACCTTAATCAGGTCTAAAAAAGATATGCACTTTTTAGCTATCAAGTGAAATTACGGAGACTCAGTAATAACTCTGACCAAGAAAAACCTTTACCAAAAATACTGCCGTACAAATGCTGAAAAGCAGCAATTTTAGCGATCGCAACGATTTCAAGAATAATAATGGGTCGAAAGAACAGTTATCTCAAGTCAACGATCTAAATCACATTTAAAACCTATTCAGATCACAAATAACTTAAAGACAAGAATTAAAGAAGTTTTCACTTAACTAGAAATATACAAACCGCTTTACAAAACTTAAAACAATACTGAGTTTTATCCTAGCGATCGCCGTTAGCTAAGCTTCGTTTTGCACTTTTAGCGACTAAACTTCAGCGGCTAAAACTGATGTCATCCACTGTAAGATGACCCCCAAAGGCATAAAAGACAACTCGGTGAATATTGTTAGCGCTTACGAACAGCTCAGCATTGGGAGGAATCCTCGCGTGAGAATTAGCCAGGTTGGCTGTTGCTAGTTCAACTTCGGCAATTAATTGATTGTTGTAGTCGTAGGCTGACAAGACCGTGCGGCGAGAACTCGTAACGAACCCACCCACCGCAGACATAGGATGCAGAAATCTAGCTTCTATCACACCGGGCTTGGGGGCTCCCATTAAAACATTTCTGCCAGAGCGGGGTGGAAAGGCAGGATTCGAGGGATGTAGCGCGATCGCATTCTCAAAAACCACCCCATATCTCTGAAATTGACGGTTGACTACTTCAAAGCAAGCTAAATCTTCTAAATCAAGCTGTACCTGGGATGGCTGAGCTACTGCCAAACTCGACTCAGACCAAGGCTGAATCGGCAGAGCGACTGTCACGGGCGATCGCTCTAATAGTTCTGGCACCAAGATTTCTGGTGCCGACCGCTCTGGCACCGAACCCGTTGCTGTTAGGTCAACCGGAGATGATTGATACTTTTTACAGGGGCTACTGTTATGAGTTTGGAAACCAAATGATTCTGCCATAACACCTCTTGGCGTGCCTGATGTATCGTGGCTGGGTAATGCATGCTGTGCAAGGTCGAAGCAAGACCTGCTTCAAGCCGCCTCTCTATATAAGGGGGCGAGAATAAAGATCCTGGGACGGTAGTAGACACCCTGCCCCAACTTCTCAAAAAATTTTTTATCTGACTTCACTCGAATGGGTAAACCTACAGGTTTCTAGCATTCTTTAAGTTTTAGTGAGGCCAAGGCTGCTTCGATCGCAACCGTTTCTCAGAGATGAGTCTTAGGTCAGTGATTTCAAGACCCCCTGCTTATGCCTCATTGGGGTCAATCAACTATACCTAGGTCTTTTCACTCCGTAACACACCCTGATTCAAACCTGAAAGCACCCTTATTAAGAAAGGTAACGCAATATTCTCAGAAAGGCGAGAGATTCAACTGGATCAAGATTTTTACATCTTTTAATTTCCCTGGTTTTTCAATGGTTAGATGTTTCCTACAGTACAGTTCCACTGCGCCGATAGGTTATGGCTATTTAGGCTGAGATTTGCTCAAATATAAACAAACTTTGTCAACACTTGACAAAATCTTCATATCTACACCAGCTCTAGGACGAGGTTGACCGAGTTATGTTTCTACCACCTGGCTTTCGCCAACATTCCATCCTGACCAGGTTAGGCAGAATGGTTTACTACACTGCCACCGCCGAGCCTTGGGTTACTGGCAAGACAGAACCCTCTAGCGATCGCGAAACCTTAGTGTTTCTACATGGGTTCGGGGGTGGTTCTTCCGCCTATGAATGGTCCAAAGTCTACCCAGCCTTTGCTAGCGACTACCGGATTCTGGCTCCCGACTTAATTGGCTGGGGTCGCTCTGAGCACCCTGAACGCAACTATCAAATTGACGACTACCTCACGACCATTACGGAGTTTTTGGAGCAAACCTGTTCTGGACCGACGACTGTGATTGCTTCGTCACTCACCGCAGCTTTCACAATTCGAGTGGCGATCGCTCGTCCAGAACTGTTCAAGTCTCTGATTTTGACGACCCCTGCGGGTCTCTCCGACTTTGGTGAAGACTACACCCGCAGCTTTTTTGCCCAACTGGTTAGCACTCCCATCGTCGATCGTCTCCTTTACAGTGCTGGAGTTGCTACAACTGGTGGCATTCGTAGCTTTCTGGAGCAACGCCAATTTGCCCGTCCGGAGCGTGTGTACTCAGAAATTGTTACTGCTTACCTAGAATCTGCGACCCAACCGAATGCTGAATATGCAGCACTGGCTTTTGTCCGGGGCGACTTGTGTTTTGATCTATCCCAGTACATCACTCAACTGACCGTTCCCACCGCAATTATTTGGGGTCGGCAGTCTCAGTTTACTGGGCCAGAAATTGGTCGCCGCTTAGCAGACCTGAATCCTCAAGCCATTCGAGTCTTCAAGCAGCTAGATGAGGTGGGCTTAACACCACAACTAGAGCTACCTGGCGTTACGGTTGGGTTGATTCGGCAGTTTCTCCAAGACCCCAGGCTTAAATAGCTAGTTATTGTTCAGTCTGATGTCAACCACGCTGGCATTGAAGTCGTACAAAGTACCTTGTAGCTGGACAACACTGCCAATCTTGATCTTGCTGTTCCCTAAAACAGGACCATCCTCGTTAATTTGGGCTCTACCACCCACCGTAATCAGCAAATCGGTGCTGTAAGACATCTCTGAGCGAGGATCGGGGATCACTTTAACCGAGCCGTCTGGTTGGGTAATGAGAACATTGCGAGGTAACACCTGAACCGACTTGAGATCCACTTCACCATAAGGCTGATTGCGGATTACAAGGCTGGTCTTCTTGGCACTTTGAAAGTCTTGAATAAATCTTTGGGGATTGCTGACACTCAAGCCTTTGGCAATAAGGTCAACCTCAATCGGCTTCGTTGCGTTATTGATCTGAGCCACGCTTCCGGTACCGGGAACCAAAAAGATGCCAATGACCACCAGCAAGATCACGAGAGCGGCACCCACATCGAGAATGCTAACTTTGCCGAATAAACGACCTTGAGAGTCCAAAATAGCCATGCTTACCTTGCTGATATCGGAGAAACAAATGAAAGAAATGACTGGGAATTGGCTCTAACAATTCCACGGGAAGCTGCCGCAACTCTGTGTCAGATTACCATAACTTGCAGGCCAAGAATTTATGCACCTGAAACGGTTGAGTTGGCTGAACAAGCCGTGATTTTGAGTTGGGAGCACAGCGGTTTAGCTAGATTCCCGGCTGTAGCTCAAGCAATGAAATTTGTTGTCTTGTCCACTGCAACTTTGAGCCTTAAATCTACGTCTAGAATCCCTGGGAAGGGGCGAACTCGCCTCAGTCTCTTATTGTTTAGCATTTGTGGATTGCGGCAACATCTCAGCGTCTTAACCGACAGAATGTTGAACTAAATCCCAGCCATTATAAGGCTCTCAGACTAGGTCTGATATTTCGAGTTCCCTTAAAATTCAGCTTTTTTCTATCCTCCTCACATATCTATTGATCTGACCATGCTCAACCGCTTTTCTCTTCCCGCTCGACGCTCTGTTCGCCGCTGGCTTTATCCTTTCATTTCCTTTGCGATCGCCCTAGGGCTAGTTGTGGGTTCTCCCAGTCCGAGTCCTGCTCTACCTTGGGCGGACTTAATTTTCCGAGGCGTGCAAATTATTCAGCTCTCCAAGATCTCTGATCGCGAAGAGGTGGCTATTGGTCGCCAAATCAATCAGCAGTTAGTGAATAGCGAGTTTCGGCTCTATCGCAATCGAGCTATTAACGAATATGTCGATCAAATTGGTCAGCGATTAGTAGCTAAGAGCGAGCGTCCTCAGATCCGTTACATCTTTCAAGTGGTGGAGGATGACCGGGTCAATGCCTTTGCCACGGCAGGCGGATACGTTTATGTCACCACAGGTTTGATGAGAACCGCAGATAATGAAGCCCAGCTAGCCAGCGTCTTGGGTCATGAAGCGGGACATATCGAAGGTCGTCACCTCTTACAACAAATGCGGCAAACGGCGATCGCTCGTGGTGTAGCGACAGCAGCGGGACTCGATCGTAGTACCTTAGCCGCGATCGGTGTCGAACTCGCTCTCAAGCGTCCCAACAGCCGCCAAGATGAGTTTGAGGCTGACGAAAGAGGTCTACGGATTTTAAGTAGAGCAGGCTACGCCCCATCTGCGATGGTCGCCTTTATGGAGAAACTCCTCCGAGGCGGATCGCTTCCTACCTTTTTGAGCACTCACCCCAACACGAAAGACCGGATTGAGGCACTCAAGCGCAGCATTAACACGACCAATACCACCACAAGCACTACCACCAGCAATACCAGTAACACTGGCAGCACTATCAGCTCTAGCAATGGCTTAGATAATGCGGCATACAAAGCCAAGATCCAGCCTCTGCTCAGTCGCTCTTGAATCTGGCACCCCTTCCCTTCAAAAGAAGGTAGGGTGGTTTCAAAGTGGACAGAGAAAAATCTTGAATAGGATTTGGCTCCCTGCCCTGCCCCCTAAATCCCCCAATACTGGGGGACTTTGAACAGGTTCCCCCCCAAGTTTGGGGGGCTAGGGGGGCTGGTTCCTTTTGAAGGGGGGTTAAGTTTCTAGAATCTACATTTTTAAGAACGCAGCATTTGGTGGCGGGCAATAATTTGGGAAGGCTCCACTTGGGTAATGGCTTCATCCAAGGGCATTGTTCTCACTTCTGGTTGCCAGACATTGACTTGATAAACCCGACGATTGGTAATATCGACCCCAGTAAGCCAGCCGCTCTTTTGGTGATAGGCTCCCGTGTCAATATCTAACCATCCTCTCCCTTGAGCTAGTGCTCCAGGAGACACCCCTGGCAATGTGAAGGTAATTGTGTGCCCCGTCACAATTAATTTATCTGAGAAATAAGGCTTATGAATGCTGTGAAATTCTTCTCGAATCCAGCAAAATTCATGAGAGGTTTGGTCTGCGAGGGGCAACTCCGGATGTACACCCGCATGCACCAACCAAATATCTCCTAAATCCATGTACATGGGCAGAGTCTTGATCCACTCCAAGTGCTCTGCTAGTAAATCCATGTTCTTGTAGCTAGCCACCGTCGCTTGGCCGCCGCTATAGAGCCAAGCCTGTAAGCCTGGACCAAACGCTCGTCCCTTCGGGAAAGCATCAATCATCAGTTGCTCATGATTTCCCAGCAGGCAGTAGTAGTCGCTTTTCTGCACAAAGTCAACCACTTGGGCGCTGCGTGGACCTCGATCGATTAGGTCGCCCAAAAAATAAACTTGGTCATCTTCATCAGGAGCGATCGCCTCCAGCAAAGTCATCAAGCCATCATAATGACCATGCACATCCCCGATGAAAATGCGGCGGCGGGTAGATTCGCTCATCCAGTCCTCTCAATGCAAACAATTCAGCAAGGCTTCAGAGCTAGCCTAGATAGCTTCTACTTGCCAGTAAAGAGGAGCTATGGGAAGCACTGAACTCTTCATATAGTATGCCCTGACTCCTCTTGGCGATCGCACCGTGATGGTGCTCAAAAGTACCCTTTCTCATGCCCATGCTACTGGGTTAAAGCCTTCAGAAATCGCTGAAGCTCAGTCATAAAGCTGGTTTTAGGAGCAGTTGCAGGAGATTCAGAATTTCCAGCGGATTGTCCCAAAAGGCGATCGATTTCGTCGCCAGCGGGCTTAGTCGTAACTTCAGCTACTAGTTTGTAGTCATCTTCAAGTTCTTGCCAGACCTGCCAAGGGCCGGGGTAGCAGCGCAGCAAAGCGCCGTTTTCTAAAGGACGCAGATAATAACAAGTCTCGAACGTGCTGAGGAACCGCGTGCGTAACTGCCGCCCTGCGTAGCCTAAGCCCACTGTAGCGATATCTTCTAGAACCGGATTTAAGAGAATAAAGGGACGCTCTCCTGCTTCGTCGGCCATTTTTTGCACATCGCCGACTTCTACAGAAGTGGGGGCAACCACCAGAAAGGCGCGGTCTTCTGGCAGCATCTTGCCCTTAAGCTCACCAATGCCTCGAATCTCAAAGGGTTTTTCTCCCCAGTCTCGTCGAGCCAAAGCAGCAGCTCCAGCATCAGGAAAGAAGACTTTGAAATTGGCACCCAAATCTTCAAAAATACTCAAAAACTGCTCGGCGATCGGCATGGGTTTGAGTTCAGGAAAATTGAGTTCCACCTGGATGCGACAAACTCCAGCTTCTAGAGCTGCCTGAGTTGCGACTTTGGCTTGCTCGATCGCGTCTTCAAGGGTTTTGGGAAGTTCAGCCATTGCTAATCAAATTTCTGAGGGCCTATGGGATGGGAGGCAAAGGTAACTAGCCAGTTATGCGCGGCTCCCCACTAATTGTACGGGCATGAGTCGCTCTAAAACCTGCTGAAACACGGTTGCAGTCCAATCAATATCTGCTGCGGTGGTGTCTCGGCCTAAAGTGAAACGGATACCCCCTTTTGCCAAGCGATCGCTATACCCCATTGCCAGCAAAATCGGACTAGGAGCAGTTTTGCCGCTATGACAGGCAGAGCCAGCACTAATGGCAATACCCGCTAAATTCATTTGACGCACTAGGGTCTTGCCGTTCAAGGTTTCGCCATCGCTGCCTTGCAGACAAACGCTCACATGGTGCGGCAAACGATTCCAACGATCGCCCGTGACAGTCACGCCTGGAATGGCAAGTAGTTGATCAAATAAGCGATCGCGCAGTCGGATTAAGCGGGGCGTTTCGGTAGCGAGTTCCGTGATCGCCAGTTCTGCCGCAATGCCAAACCCCGCGATCGCTGGCACGGCTTGAGTCCCTGAACGTAGCTTAAATTCCTGGCCCCCGCCTCCCATCAGCGGCACTAGCTCCACCCCAGGACGAACATACAAAGCTCCAGCTCCTTGAGGGCCATAGAGTTTGTGGCTAGACAACGAAAGCAAATCTACCGGAAGCTGCTGCACATCTAACTGCAAGCGACCTGCAACCTGTACTGCATCGGTATGAAACAACGCGCCATGATTGCGAGCAATTTCGCCTAACAACTGAATCGGCTGTAAGGTACCGATCTCACTCTGCCCATAAATAATTGAAACCAGGATGGTATTACTTTTCAAGGCATTGCGTAAGTCCTGAGGATTCACGCGCCCTTGGGTATCTACAAGTAAGCGAGTGACTTCCCACCCCCACTGCTCTAGCAAGCGCACAGGTTCCGCGATCGCCGAATGTTCCACACTAGAAATAATCAGATGTTGAGGTTTGGTATATTGCCGCGCCACTCCCAGAATTGCCAAGTTATCCGATTCGGTGCCGCCCGACGTAAATACGATCGCCTCAGGCGGAGCATTCACCAAGCTAGCAACCTGAATCCGGGCGCGTTCTACCAAGGTCGCGGCTCGACTGCCCCACTCATGCAGGCTAGAAGGATTGCCCCACTGCGCTGTCAAAGCTTGCTGCATCACAGCGATCGCTTCGGTACGAGGGGGAGTTGTGGCACTGTAATCCAAGTAGATTTGCATGAGTAGTCGCGTTCTAAGGCTCTAGGGAAAAGCGTTGCTTTCTTCCAGCATACCTTTCAATCCCAAGCGTACCGATTCAGTCGAGATATCCCGCCTTTGGTTTAGGAGTGAGAGTTTTTTGAAGCAATAGATTGTATCCCTAGCGACAGAAAGAATTAAAGCTAGCTGCACCTTGGGGTAGAACTAACCAGCCCAGCTTATTCACTTCTAGGCTGAGGAACTTCTAACTGTTGCTGCATAGGATGATCGCAAGTCTCAGAATGAAAACGGAGCTTATTAAAATGGCACAAGAACAACAACAAGAACAAAACCTACCTCAAGAAGCTCAACAACTTCCCGAATCAGCCCAGAAAATTTTCCAAGCGGCAATGCGAAGTGCTCAGTCTGATGGTCTGTCTCAAGAGGGAGCGATGAATGTCGCTTGGACCACAGTCAAGCATGATTACGTTCAAGGCGATGACGGTAAGTGGCAACGCAAGCCCGAAGACCAACACAGATATAAGTCAACGGTCGTCAGCGGCAACTAAAACTAAAAAGTGTGACTCTGGAGTGGCGACGAGAAGCACAACTAAGTTCATTCCAGAATCCCAGCTTACGCTTTAACCCCTCACAGAACGTGCTAGGGGTTATTTTTGGTTCTTGTCTAATTGCTGTCTGAGACTAAGCCAAGTGATTTCGAGACATTGCCACTCAAGTTGCAGGTAGGGCCAAGCTAATGGAAACCAATGCGATCCTAGAAATCCGTGTACAGAACTTGCTACTAAAACTAGAAGACATGGAGCGGAGACAAGACTCTACCGTCAAAGCAATTTTTCAGCTTTATGAAGCAGTGCGCTGGTTGAATGCAGGCAATCATGAACGAGTAGCCAGTGAGCTGGAAGACGCCATTATGACGTTACAGGAAGCCGCGAAGAAACCGCATTAGGCAAGTTTGAGCTTGGACTGGATGGTGAGGATGTCATAGGCTAGGGGCAACCTCTAGACATGCCTTCTTTATTGCTGTCAGGAGCGCTATTTTGCTTTTCCGGGTTTCCTTGCGATCGCGTTTTTGCTTGAGTCTGCTGCTGATTTTGAGCCTGACTGCTTGCCAACAAGTCCAGTCTCAGTCCCAGCAATCTGCACCTGCCCCACTACCCCAAGATCCGTTAGTTCAGGCTTACTTCAATCACGAACCTGCTGCTGAATACACCGAGCCTTACCGCCAACAAACTCGCCCTGGCGATAACCTAGAGCAGCAAATTATTGACGCGATCGTTTCGGCTCAATCCACAGTAGATGTTGCGGTGCAGGAACTGCGGTTGCCCAGAATTGCTCAGGCTTTGATCGAGCAGCAAAAAGCAGGGGTAAAGGTACGGGTGATTTTAGAAAACACCTATAGCCAACCCTGGAGCGCAATTACTGAAGCTGAACTGGCGAAGCTGCCCGAACGAGAGCGCGATCGCTATGAGGAATACCAAAAACTCGCAGATCAAGACCAGGATGGCAAACTCACACCTGAGGAAATCAACCAAGGCGACACCCTGGTGATGTTAAAGCAAGCCCAAGTGCCTTGGATTGACGATACCGCCAATGGCTCGGCTGGCAGCGACTTGATGCACCATAAATTCGTGGTGGTAGATGGACGGCGCTTAATCATCACTTCGGCGAATTTCACGACTAGTGACATTCATGGGGATTTTTCCCGCCCTGCCAGCCAAGGTAACGCCAATAACATGCTGCGGATCGCTAGTGCGGAATTAGCCAGCTTGTTCACTCAAGAATTCAATACCATGTGGGGAGATGGCCCTGGCGGCAAACCCGACAGCAAGTTTGGTCTACAAAAGCCCTATCGTTCACCCCAAACCGTTGTACTGGGGAGTACTTCGGTGACGGTGCAGTTCTCGCCCACCAGCCCTTCTCGTCCTTGGAGCCAAAGCGGCAACGGTCTAATTGGCAAAACTCTAAGTACTGCTCAGCGATCGATCAACTTGGCCTTGTTTGTCTTTTCCGAACAGCGCTTAGCGAACGTTCTGGAAAAAAATCATGAACGAGGCGTACAAGTGCAAGCGGTGATCGATCCGGGTTTTGCCTATCGTTCTTACAGTGAAGCCTTGGACATGCTAGGGGTTGAACTTAAAGACAAGTGCCGCACTGAACCCAACAACCATCCTTGGCAAAACCCCATTAGTACAGTTGGAGCACCGCGATTACCACCTGGAGATTTATTGCACAACAAGTTCGGCGTTGTTGATCAAGCAACTGTGATTACGGGTTCCCACAACTGGACTGACGCTGCTAATACAGGGAATGACGAAACTCTGCTCGTAATCGAAAGCCCAACAGTTGCCGCTCACTACGAGCGAGAATTTGAGCGGCTCTATACCAATGCCATTTTAGGCGTGCCCCCAGCGGTTCAACGCAAAATTGCCGCCCAGGCTAAACAGTGCCCATCGGTTCAGCTCCAGCCCCCAACTGACCCAGTGGTGAACCTAAACACGGCTAGCCTAAAAGAAATAGAAAGTTTGCCAGGTGTCGGCCCCACGCTAGCCCAGCGAATTATCCAAGCGCGTCAGCAAAAACCATTTACTTCTCTAGCTGATCTCGATCGCGTGTCCGGTGTAGGGCCAAAACTCCTCGATCGTTTAGAGCCTTACATCACTTGGTAAAGTTAACGACCCGTTTTTGGGGCGCATCCACTCGCAATTCCATCTCTGCATGGCTCACGGTTAGCCAAGGTTGCCCAAAATCAACCTGAGCTAACGGACTATTCGCAGGCACTTCCAAATGGCCTTTAACCAAGCCCAACCGTGAGTCTAGATGGGCTCCAAAAGAGAGCAAAGCTGAATCTAATAGACTAAAGCTAGTAGCCGAGAAAGGTTGTCGCCAAAGTGAAAAGGGTGGTTCGTATCGCAACGAGCAAAGCAAGCGATCGCCCTGCCGTACCGTAACTTGCTGAGTTTCCCCTGACTCCCAGGTGAAGTCTGCCAATTCTTTAGGCAATCCCCAAATTTCTCGACCTCCCGCCACCGAGTCAGGATTATCGACATAGATGTGCGTCACCCAGCCGCCAATATTGCCACTCTGACGGATCAGCGCCGCTACAATTAGCTCGTTGTACTCCAACACTGATCCCGATTGGTAAGCACTGACATACACAGTAGTCAAGGCTTTTCCAGGCCACGGCTCCAGCACCTCTAAACCCGATGGCAGTAGCGATCGCACAGAGGCGCTATCGACTAGATGCAATGTCTGCAAGGCGTGTCCTCGCAGTGTCCAAGGCGCAGATGGATAAGGCACAGCGTTATTCTCCTGAGGTGAAGAGGGGAAAACCAATCACACTGTAGAAACTCCTACACGCAAATCACTCTCTCTCGCGTCAGACTTACTTGAGAGTCTGGGCTTGCTATCCTGTAAACAGTTGCTCTGCTAGAATCGCCTGCGCTCCCAGCTATGACTCAACAAACAACCCGTATTTGTATTCTCGGTGGCGGCTTTGGGGGACTTTACACCGCCCTCAAGCTCAGTCAGCTACCTTGGAATAAGCTGGAAAAGCCTGAAATTATTCTGGTAGACCAGCGCGATCGCTTTTTGTTCTCCCCCCTCCTTTACGAACTCGTCACGGGAGAGCTACAAACCTGGGAAATTGCCCCTCCCTATACCGAACTACTCGCCAACACAGACATTCGCTTCTGCCAAAACGAAGTCGCTGGGATCGACACGCAAGCCCAGCAAGTACAACTACAAGACGGCCCCACCCTTAGCTACGACTACCTGGTGCTAGCGATGGGCGGTGAAACTCCCTTAGACTTGGTGCCTGGGGCGGCGGAATATGCCCTGCCATTCCGGACACTGGCAGATGCTTACGCCCTCGAAGAAAGATTACGCCTCCTAGAAGCCTCAGAAGCCGACAAGATCCGGATTGCGATCGTCGGGGCAGGCTATAGCGGTGTGGAATTAGCTTGCAAACTGGCTGATCGCTTGGGCGATCGCGGTCGGTTACGCCTCGTAGAGCAAGCCGATCAAATCTTGAGAGCTTCGCCAGAGTTCAACCGAGAAGCAGCTCAGAAAGCCCTCGAAGAACGTGGCATCTGGTTAGATTTAGAGACCAAAGTCGAGTCCTTGGGGCCAGAAACAATTTCACTAGAGTACAAAGGGCAGGTTGACACCATTCCAGCCGAGTTGGTGTTGTGGACGGTGGGCACTCGCATCAACCCCATCGTCAGCTCTCTACCGCTAAAGCAAAATCAGCGGGGGCAACTCGTCACCACCCCGACATTGCAGGTGATGGATCACACCAAAATTTTTGCCCTTGGTGATCTAGCAGACTGTCGAGATGCCGAAGGCAAACAAATTCCTCCCACCGCCCAAGCCGCCTTCCAGCAAGCTGATTATACCAGTTGGAACCTATGGGCCTCGATCACAGGACGACCACTTCTACCCTTCCGCTATCAGAATTTAGGCGAAGTCATGACCCTGGGTACTGACAACGCCACCTTCACCGGAATGGGCCTCAAACTGGAAGGAACGTTAGCTCATCTAGCCCGTCGCTTAGCTTACCTCTACCGTTTACCCACCCTGGAGCACCAATTAAAAGTGGGCCTAAACTGGATTGCCAGCCCTGTCTTGGAGTGGTTAACCCCATCTTTATAGGTAGTTCACCCCAGAGTGCTTGCTATTGCGAGATCGCACGGATAGCAAATTGCCCTATAGGTTGGGAACATTAGGACTAGTATCAGGCGTGCTCCCTGGCCAAAATCAGAATCAGGAATTGTTTCCCTGACCCACTCAGGGTCTTTTGCTGAGACGCCCCAGCTGAATTTAATGGCTAACGGTATCGAGAGGTAGACGAATATGAATGCTGCTGAGCTTCTGAGGCGTTATGCGGCAGGAGAACGGGATTTTAGCAAAACCGACCTGTGGGGGATTAATTTAAGCAAGGCCAGCCTTAGCGGCATTAACTTCAGCAAATCAGATTTGAGTGGGGCCAATCTGCAAGGACTTAACCTGAGCCAATCGGATCTGAGTGGAGCTAATTTAGACGAGGTGGACTTGAGCGGGGCCAACCTTCAAGGCATCAATTTGAGCCGAGCCAACCTCAGTAGTGCTAATCTGCGCTGGGCCTTACTCAACCGCGCCAACCTAAGCGGCACTAACCTAAGTAAGGCGATTTTGAGTAAAGCCAACTTGAATGGAGTCAACTTGAATGGGGCGAACCTCAACAACGCTAATCTCTGGGGAGCCAATTTGTGTGAAGCACTCTTACAGGAAATTGACCTCAGCGGGGCCAACCTGCGAGGGGCTTACCTTTGTGGTGCCACCATCAGCGGTGATTTGAGTTGCGCGAATTTGAGCGGGGCTAACTTGAATGGAGCGGTGCTGTCAGGGGCTAACTTAGAGGATGCAATTTTAAGTGAAGCCATTTTGAGCAGTGCTAATCTGTGGGGAGCCAACCTTCGAGGGGCCAAGCTGCGGGGCGCAGATCTAGGCAGAGCCGATTTAGGTCATGCAGATTTAACTGAAGTCAATCTCAGCAAAGCGGACTTGGCAATGGCTAAGCTGATCAAGACTAATCTGACAGGTGCAATCCTTAGCGGCGCTAACCTACGCGGCACAAATCTCAGCGAAACAGACTTGAGTACTGCCAACTTGATGGGTACGGATTTGCGGGGCGCGATTATGCCCAACAACACCATTCATAGTTGATCAATCTAAAACCAATGCGTTAGGGTTTTCAGCAGCGTATTGGTCACTAACACCCTAATTTGCCTGTGATGGAGCAACCTAGAGTAATTTTTTTGGATGCCGTGGGGACTTTGTTTGGCATCCAGGGCAGCGTGGGGACTCTTTACAGCCAACTCGCTCAGCAATTTGGTGTGGAAGTGTCTGAAGCTGAGTTGAATTTGGCTTTTGGTCAGAGTTTTCGACGCAGTAGCCCAGCCGCTTTTCCTGACGCTGAGCCGAGTGAAATTCCTGTTCTAGAGTTTGAGTGGTGGCAGGCGATCGCGCAAGAAACGTTTGCCCAAGCGGGAGTTCTGCAACAATTCTCAGATTTTGCTACCTTTTTTAAGCAGCTTTATGCTTACTTTGCAACGGCAACGCCTTGGTTTGTGTATCCAGAAGTACCAGCGGTTTTAGAGCAATGGCGATCGCAGGGGATTGAGTTGGGGATACTGTCTAATTTTGACTCGCGGCTGTATTCTGTACTAGATGCGCTCGATCTAGCAAAATTTTTTACCTCGATTACGATCTCTACGGAGGTGGGTGCTGCCAAACCTAACCCCAACATTTTTGCGGCGGGTTTAAAGAAGCATGACTGTGCGGCGATCGCTGCTTGGCACATTGGCGACAGCTATCAAGAAGACTATGAAGCTGCGCAAGCTGTAGGGCTAACTGGAATTTGGTTAAACCGTACTGAAAAGTCAGTGCCGATTCGTAGTTACTCCTCAACTTCATCCGCCATACTCATGCCTGATCACAAACCCCGATCCATTCGTGACCTGAGCGAAGTGAGCACTGGGTGGCTCAACCCCTAATCCTTTTTGTGGACTGTCTCTAGATCCTACTGACTGACAATTGACTGACAATCATGGCTCTCAAATCTGCTCAAGTACTAGCCCTACTCCAAGCCAAGCAAGCTGACTTCAAAACCTTTGACCAGACTGCACTGAATGCACTCCAGAAGTATCGCGCTGCCTTAGCTGAAGCCTCTCAAAAGACGGCAGCAACCCTAGAGAAAATGTTAGCCACCGCTCGGCACTCAGGAGCCAGCCCGCTAGAGACTGTGGGCAATTCTCCTAATTGGGTGATCGCCTCAAATTTGGCTTGGCAGAACCGAGAGCAGAGCTTGAGTTGGGTGCGCGATCGCTTAATTGGCATTGCCACCTTTGCCGTGGATGGTTCCCAAATTTTCCCCACTAAAGATTTTTCGATTCCGGTGGCTCTGGTGCAGATTGGTTGGTTCGAGAACTTGCATCTCCCTAGCGGCACGTACGAAAAGGATGTAGCGGTGGATGTGATGACTCCGGCTGACTTAAAAGTGCGCCATAGTGGAGAACCTGTCGATCGCCGTGTCAATATGCGACGGTTTGAGATGGAGACGCAGCGGTTAATCCAGTACATGCAGGAACACAAAAACTGCAATGACTGCTTAGTCTTTTTTGATGGTTCTTTAATTGCGACGTTCGCCGAAGCGTTCGATCCAGACACACGCGCCTTCTATGTCGATTGCCTCCTGGAACTGCTACAAACTAGCGAAGATTATCGAGTGCCGCTGGTAGCCTACATCGACACCTCCTACGCTCGCGACTTGACGGTGATGTTGCAGCAAGGCTTTCACTTACCAGAAGCCAACTCGATTCATGATGCCCAGTTGCTCGGCAAGTTCATGAGTTGGGGCGATCGCACTCCCCTATTTCTCTGCCAGCGATCGGGGATTTTGGCCCAATATCAAGAGCAAGCCAACAAAATCGCCTTCACCTACCTCAAAACCACCCATGACGGCTATCCCGCCCGCTTAGAAATGCCTGTCTGGATGCACCAAGCAGGTATAGTCGATCGCGTCTTAGATTGGGTGCGGGGTGAAGTCGTCATTGGTAATGGCTACCCTTATGTAATTGAAACGGCTGACCAAACCGCTGTCCTCCAAGCAGACGATCGCCAGACGTTCTACCGCATTTTCCAAGACTGGGCAGAGCGAGAAGAATTGAATCTGCGCTTGTCCCGCAAGATGGTAAGCAAAGCCCGTCGTCGTTAACCCAGACTGCAGCAGTAGGCGAACTCACCCCTCAGTTCTAAGAAATTACGTCCATCAGCCTGAATCCATGCCACTGCGTTCTATGATCAAGGGGAATTAAAAACGGTGTAGCGCCATCACTTCTGGGACACAGCTGAATGGATACTAAAGCCTTCAAACGGTCACTCAACAGTTCTGAGAACTATCATCGCAAGGGGTTTGGGCATGAGGCCGAAGTTGCCACCCTCTTAGAGTCAGAATATCAGAGCGGTTTGATTCAGCAAATCCGAGACAACGACTATACGCTACAGCGGGGTGACGTAAAGATTCGGCTGGCAGAGGCATTTGGCTTTTGTTGGGGAGTGGAGCGAGCGGTGGCAATGGCTTACGAAACCCGCCAGCACTTCCCCACCGAGCGGATTTGGATTACGAATGAAATTATCCATAACCCTTCGGTCAACCAACGTCTGCGGGAAATGCAGGTGGAGTTTATTGAGGTCAACCAGGGGCAAAAAGACTTTTCTGGGGTAGCGCAAGGCGATGTGGTGATTCTGCCTGCGTTTGGGGCCAGTGTGCAGGAAATGCAATTGCTGAATGAGCGAAGCTGCACCATTGTAGACACGACTTGTCCTTGGGTGTCAAAGGTGTGGAACACGGTGGAGAAGCACAAGAAAGGCACTTACACCTCGATTATTCATGGCAAATACAACCATGAGGAAACGATCGCGACGAGTTCGTTTGCCGGAATTTACTTGGTCGTGCTGAATCTGGCTGAGGCTGAGTATGTTTGCAATTACATTTTGAACGGGGGCGATCGCGAGGAGTTTTTAGCCAAGTTCCGCAAAGCTTGTTCAGAAGGCTTTGATCCAGATAAGGATTTGGAGCGGATTGGGATTGCTAACCAAACCACGATGCTCAAGGGCGAAACTGAGCAGATTGGCAAAATGTTTGAGCGTACAATGCTGAAGAAGTATGGCCCTGCGGAATTGAATCAACATTTCCTCAGCTTCAATACCATCTGCGATGCCACGCAAGAGCGCCAAGATGCCATGTTTAAGCTGGTGGATGAGCAGGTAGACCTGATGATGGTCATCGGTGGTTATAACTCATCGAATACCACTCACTTACAAGAAATTGCGGTAGAGCGGGGCATTCCCTCTTATCACATTGATTGTGTAGAGCGGATTCTGTCGCGCGATCGCATTGAGCACAAGCCGTTAAATTGTGAGATTGAGGTGGCTGAGAACTGGTTACCGGATGGGCCTTTGGTGATTGGGGTGACTTCGGGGGCTTCTACGCCGGATAAGGTGGTGGAGGATGTAATTGAGCGGATTTTTGATTTGAAGGCATCTGTTGCGGTTGGTTAATTATTACAAAACCAAGACTTGAGGGCACCTGCCCTCAAACTCCCGCTGAGGGACGGCTGCGTCCCCCAGACCCCCTCCAGAGGTAACTTTGGGGTCTTTCATGAAAGATTTTTGCCTACTTTTGTTTTCTAATTTCTAACTCCTGACTTCTAACTCCTCCCTTTTCATCCCTCACCCTTCATCCCTGATCCTTTTTTCTTTACTCCTCACTCCTCACCCCTCTCTTCCCATTCGACTCAAGAAGGCTCGCAGGCGATCGCTCTGTGGCTGAGTGAGGACTTCGCGGGCAGGGCCAGTTTCTTCGATTTGGCCTTGGTGGAGGAAGAGAACACGGTGGGCGACTTCGCGGGCAAATTGCATTTCGTGGGTGACGATGATCATGGTCATCCCGTCTTCAGCGAGTTGTTGCATGACTTGCAGGACTTCGCCGACGAGTTCGGGGTCGAGGGCACTGGTGGGTTCATCGAAGAGGATGATTCTGGGGTTCATGCAGAGGCTGCGGGCGATCGCGACTCGCTGTTTTTGGCCGCCGGAGAGTTGGTCGGGGTAGGCGGTGGCTTTGTGAGCTAAGCCGACTTTTGCTAAGTAGGTCTGGGCGAGTTCTATGCTTTCGGCGCGGGATTTGCCGAGGGCTTTTTGGGGGGCGAGGGTGAGGTTTTCGAGGACGCTGAGGTGGGGAAACAGGTTGAATTGTTGAAAGACCATGCCAACTTGCGATCGCAGGTGGCGTAATTGGTTCATTTTCAGTCGGGGTGCTGATAGATCCATGCCGTTGACAAGTAAGCGTCCGCTGTTGATGGTTTCGAGGCGGTTGAAGCAGCGGAGCATAGTGCTTTTGCCACATCCGGAGGGGCCAATGACAGCGACGACTTCTCCCGGATGGACGGCACCGCTGACTCCCTGTAGAACTCTCAAGTCACCAAAGCTTTTTTCTACCTGCTCAAACAAGATTGCGGGAGTGCTGCTATCCATAGGGCCAGAAGAAGGAACGGATCATTTAATAATGCTGATTCTAGCGACACTCTGCGGTTCAGCTTGTAAGATTGACGCAATCTCTGGATTGGCTCAGCCTTAGCGATCGCCATCATCCTGTGTTTCACCTGCGGCGAAGGGTAGCGGAAGTTCTAAACATATGCCGAATTTTTTAAGGTCACGTTGGCTGCAACGCTTTGTGTTGGGTTGCAGTTGTTTGCTGCTGATTCTGCTGGGCCACTTGGTTTCCGTAGCTCAGGCTCAGCAAGTTCTCAAAGTTGGAACTGAACCTGCTTTTCCGCCGTTTGAGTTTCAAGCACCGGGGGGTGGGCTGCAAGGGTTTGATATTGATTTGATGCAGGCGATCGCCCAAGCGGAAGGGTTGCAGGTGGAGTTCCAAAGTTTGCCGTTTGATGGCTTAATTCCGGCTTTGCAAGCCAGAACCGTTGATGCGGCAATTAGTTCGATGACGATTACGGCAGAGCGGCAGCAAACGGTGGATTTCTCGCGACCTTATTTCAAGGCTGGATTGGCGATCGCGGTTCGGGCCAACAATACCAGCACAACTGATTTAGCCAGTTTGCAGAATCAGACCATCGGGGTCCAGATTGGCACTACAGGCGCAGAAACCGCCCGCAAAATTCTTGGTGCCACTATTCGCACGTTTGATTCGGCTCCCTTAGCATTGCAAGCCCTACTCAACGGCAATGTCAGTGCGGTGATCAATGATGCACCTGTAACGTTGTATGCAATCAAAGCCAACAACCTCACCGGGATTAAGGTCACAAGCCAACTGCTGACGGAGGAGTTTTATGGCATTGCCACGCCCAAGAATTCACCAAACTTAGCCAAGATTAATGCTGGCTTGACCCGCATCCTCAGCAATGGCACCTATGACCAGATCTACCGTAAATGGTTTAACGCGCAGGCTCCTTCACTCGGTACGGCTACGGTTCCTGGTTCAACTTCTCAAGCTGAAACCGCTCCCTCAGCTACTTCCGGTGCGGTCATTACGCGAGCCTTACCCATCCTGCTACAAGGTGCTTTGATTACGCTGCAATTAACTGCGCTTTCCGTCTTGTTGGGATTAATCGGTGGCACGTTGATGGGGTTAGCTCGGCTCTCTGCTTCTCGGCCTTTGCGTTGGTTCGCCAGAATCTACATTGACTTTTTTCGAGGCACACCGCTACTGGTGCAGATCTTGATGATCTACTTTGGCATCCCAGCCTTAGTGCAAGGGCTAGGTTTCACCTTTACATTCGATCGCCTGGGTGCAGCCGTGTTGGCTCTCAGTCTCAACAGCACAGCTTATCTGGCTGAAATTGTGCGAGCGGGGATTCAGTCAGTCGAGATGGGCCAAGTAGAAGCAGCGCAATCTCTGGGTTTAGGGCCAGGACAAGCGCTGCGCTATGTGGTTTTCCCGCAGGCGTTTCGGCGCATGTTGCCACCTTTGGGCAATGAGTTCATCACCCTGCTGAAAGATACGAGTTTGGTTTCTGTAATTGGGTTTGAGGAACTCCTCCGCCGAGGGCAGTTGATTGTGGCTGACAATTACCGCGCCTTTGAAATTTACGCTGCTGTAGCCCTAGTCTACTTAGTGCTAAATCTACTTTCTTCTCAAGCCTTTAGCTTCCTAGAAACTCGGATGAACCCCTCCCGACGATCGCGCCAACCTAACTCTGATTAACTCCTATCGGTTTAGCTACGTCTAGCATCAGTCCGTCTCCCATCGAGCACTGCCCCAGATGACCCATCGACTACTGCTTCCTTAAACTGCTGCTGATCGTAAAAATAAACGGTACGAATCGGATAAGGAATGGAAACGCCAGCGCGATCGCAAGCTTCCTTTAAGGCAATCATCACATTGGTACGGGTGCGCCGAACGACAGCCATAGTCGGAGCTGTCCAATAGCGCACCATGAGATCAATAGAGCTTTCACCAAAACCCACAATATCGACTTCTGCCGCTGGTTTAGTCAAAACTCCATCAACCTGGTTCACCGTCTCCAGAAAAGATTGGATGACTTGGGGTAGAGGCGTGTTGTAATCAACACCAATGGCTAAATCAGTGCGGCGATGGGGCATTGCCGTTAAGACTTGCACGGGACTCGTGAACACAATGGAGTTGGGAATGACCACTCGTTCGCCTTGATAGGTGCGAATTTGAGTGGAGCGAATCGTGATCTCTTCCACCGTGCCTTCAAAGTCACTCACAATGATCTGGTCGTGGAGGCGAAACGGCTCATTTAATAGCAACAAAACACCCGCCAAGAAATTTTTGAAGATGTCTTGAAAGGCAAAACCGATCGCCACCGAGCCTAGCCCCAACAAGCCAATGATGTCACCCACACCTAAATCGGGAAATGCCATCACACTAGCGATCACTACTCCAGTAACCCAAGTGGCGACATAACTCATCTGAATCAGCAGCGATCGCAGAGATTGGCTCCGCACCATGCGGCCTGCTGTGGCAGACGTAATATTTTGCACCACATTGGCTACATAACGAGTCAATAGCAGCACAATCAGAGCCAGGACAAACCCTGGAAATGCCTCCACAGCCTGACCAATTAGATTCAACAAACTAGAGCGAACTTCTTGAACCAGCGCAGTCATAAGCAAGCTTACTCATGTTTCTTCGTTAGCACCATCCCACTCTCAGCCATTCCTGCACAACTATGCAAAGACAGAGCAGAGACAGAAAATTTTGGCTGCAATGATCAACTCTGAATGAGTGGGCCAGCCACTTAGCGCCATCAGAGCGATCGCACTCACAAGCATTACGCATCAGCTTGGGTACGGCAACGGACAGACAACTCTTTAGCAAAGCCATCAATATAATTGGCAGGAGCAGCATGAGCCTCAAGGCTATGACGACTGAGTTGGAGTCATAACGTTTAATCAGAGTGCTGCAAACTTGATGGTGCCTTTGATTTTATCTGTAGACGATTATGAAGACGATCGCCTGCTAAGCGCCTTTTTTCTAGAAAGCCTTGGTTACCAAAGCATTACGGCTCCTGATGGCGAAACGGCTTTAGCCCTAACCCAACGCTACCAACCGAACTTAATTTTACTAGACCTCTGTTTGCCAGGAATGAACGGTCTAGAGGTGGTTCGTTGTCTTAAACAAAATCCACAAACGGCAACGATTCCTGTCATTGCTGTCACAGCGATGATAGTGCAGGGCAGTACAATTTTTAACGCTTCAGCACTGTGCAGCCGTGAACAAGCCTTACTCGCAGGCTGCGATGATTACGTGACTAAGCCCTATACCCTTGAGGAAATAGAGAGCATTCTTTGTCGTCATCTGAGCCAATCCCTAAGTTTCTCTTGAGCACGCCTGAGATTTGAGAGTGCCTAAGAGTTGAGACCTGAAAGTTGAGACCTGAAAGTTGAGAGTGGAAATCTGCCAGCATTTTCACTTAATCTGTTGACATCGTGCCAACTCTTTCTCTCATACTCCTATGATTGGACTGGAAAAAATCGCCCTCCAAGCCGCCAGCATGGGTTTGGCTAGCATTTTCAGCCGTGTAGTTTGGGAGGGGGGCGGCAAGCTGCTCGGCTGGATGGGCAAAAAAAGCTTAGACGAAAAAACAAAACAGGCGATCGCGGCAGCTTCAACCCAGTACGTCCAAAACTATGGGGAGCGCCACGGCATTCTGAAAGTCCTGGGGATGCGTGAGCCTGCACCTTTAGAGTCGATTTACACAACCGTTCAATTGCTCGACAAGTGGGATCTGCGGCGGTTTGAGTCGATTGAAACCTTAGAAAAAGCCTATCGCCAGACTCGAACTCGCAGCTTTCAACCCAAAGAGTCGAGCCGTCAGGATGGTCTGAGAGTCGCTAATGAAAAGCAATATTTGATGGTGCTGGGTGGCCCTGGAGCAGGGAAATCGACCTTTCTCCGCAAGCTGGGTTTAGAAGTACTCAAAGGAACCCAAGGCGGCTATGAACATGAATGTATCCCGGTTCTGATTGAGCTAAAGAGCTTTACTAGCAGCAAAATTAATTTGGAGAAAGCGATCGCCCAAGAGTTCAAAATTTGTGGTTTTCCTCATCCGGAAGAAGCAACGACTCAACTATTAGAACAAGGCAAGCTGCTTATTTTACTGGATGGCCTAGATGAAGTTCCTGGCAAAAATCTAAATGAAGCGATTTGTCAAATTCAAAACTTTGTCGATCAGTACGACCAAAACCGTTTTATTGCCTCTTGTCGCCTCGCCGCCTATCGCCATAACTTCAGACGATTTACCGATGTGGCAATGGCTGACTTCGACCCTGCCCAAATCAAGCAGTTCATTCACAACTGGTTTCGCTCCAACGAGGATCAGCAAGCTGGCACCGGGCAGAAGTGTTGGGAGTTACTCTTAAAGCCAGAAAATGCAGCGGCCAAAGAATTAGCCCACTCGCCTTTATTACTAACACTCCTTTGTTTAGTCTACGATCGCTCCCAAAATTTCCCTAACAATCGTAGCGTCCTTTATCGCAAAGCCCTCCGAGTTTTGCTAGAAGAATGGGCTTCGGAGAAACGCATTTTACGGGATGAAATCTACCAAGGTCTAAGCACCGAATTAGAAGAAATTTTATTATCTGAAATTGCCTATAGTGCGTTCAAGTCAGATCGGCTTTTCTTCTCTCAAGCTGAGATTGTTAGCCAAATTAAAACATTTTTAACTGACAACTTAAATGCGCCCAAACACTTGAATGGAGAAGCGGTATTAAATGCGATCGCCATTCAGCAAGGCATTTTAGTCGAACGGGCCGAAGATGTGTTTTCGTTCTCCCATTTGACGCTGCAAGAATATCTCACCGCCCAGTACATTGCCGACAATCATCAAGTGGTTCGCTTAGTCGCCGATCACCTCACAGACCCGCGTTGGCAAGAAGTATTTCTACTCGTGGCGGGGCTAATGCGGCATGGTGCTGATGAACTACTGATCCGCATGGCCCGCAAAACTCGTCGTTACATCACCACTCCTAAGCTGCAAGCTTTGTTGCAGTGGGCGCACCAAATTACTGAAGGCCCAGGAACCACTGTGAAGCCTGTAGTGAAAAGAGCCTCGGCGTTGTTTCTCGCTTTAGCTCGCGATCGCGCCTTAGAACTAGTCCGGGTGCTTCATCCCAATACCGCGCGCGTTTTGGATCTCGTACGGACGCTAGACCTAGTTTGTGCCCCCGCTCCGGTGCAAGCGATCGATTTAGCTCGCGCAATGGAACTGGCCCGCAGCCTCGATTTTGACTGTGCTCCCGCTCGCGCCCGTGCCCGAACTCGCAGCCTCAACCGGATTCCTGCTCGGACTCTAGCTCGCGCCGTCACTAACTCTCTGGCCCAAGAGTTCAGCAAGAGCCAACTATTTAACAGCGTCAACTTCCACCCCTTGATTGCCCGTCTAGATGCTCTAAAAACCAAAGCCCCTGATACCAGCCAACCCTACGAAGTGCAGCAAGCCTTTCGCGATCGCGTTTCTCAAGTCTGGCTCCACGCCCTCAAACTGGATGCCGCTCTGGTAGATTTATCCGCCGCAGAGCTACAAGCGCTGGAAAATTACCTTTACGCCAATTGTCTGCTAGTCCGTTGTAAGCAATCAGCCGTTAGAGTTTCAGCCAAAACCTGGGAAGAAATTGAAACGCAAATGCTTTTTGTAGCAGGCTGCTAAAACAGTTTCAGTATTGCCACAACTGGATGTGAAAACTTCAGCAAAAATATGAAAGGTTTTCCTATTAAAAAGCTGAGCCTGAATTGAAGAGGTTGCTGAGGGTAGAAATCTGGTAGTTTTTGCTACAAATTTGCTGATTTCATCAGAGTTTTATCAAAATTTGCTGATTTTTATTTGCCACTTCACGGAACAATTCGCTAGCATTTGTATCGTTATGTATGGGAATGTTAAGAGCGTCTGCTACCCGCGATCGCCCAGAGCATTGCTGAGAGCATCGCCGTCATTCCTAACTCTCTCTTACGTGGAACGCATGTTATGGCGTCAACAAATCAAGTTGGTTTTGCCCTGTTCGATGAAACAGTGGCTCCCCCTAAAGGCCAAGCTCCGCTTAAGGTGCAATTTGCTTTCCTCAAGCCTTTACGGAAGTGGCTGGACGGAATTGAAGTCCAAACCCCTCAGTTGGCTCATTTTCTCGCCAAAACCATTCCAGCTCAGTGCCCTTTTGAAAGAGACATTACTCTCTTTGGCCGCAAAATCGCTCACATTCCACCCCTGTGCAAACTCAATCCTGTGTACGAGGAATTGGTGGGCCTCCGGTTTCGCGCCCTTTGCTATTTAGTAGATCAGTGTGGTGAGGACATTCAAGCTTATTACTAGCATCTATTCCTAAATAGGGCTTTGATCAGCTTTCTTCTAGGGAGTTTTAACTGATTTCAACGCATCTGCTTGTTTTTGCTCTGTGATCACAGCTTGCGGCGGCACCTGAGTCCCATCCCGCAGCGTCACTCCCACTACAATGGCCCCTGTGCCAATCGTGACGTTGTTACCTACCTGAGAGCGAAACAAAACTGCATCGTCCGCGATCGCCAGGTTGTCGCCGACTTCTAAGGGGCCGTGAAAGACAACGTTGTCGTCTGTATTTAAGTTTCTGCCAATTCGGATGCTGGTGCCTTTGAGGGCATGAAAGGTAACTCGATCCGCGATCGCAGCATTTTCGCCAATGATGATGGGTGAACCTTCATCCGCTCGAATTGAGGTACGCTGACCCACCACACTATTGCTGCCCAGGCGCACGTCACCCACAATCCGCACAAACTGGTCAACTTGGACGTTCTGGCCTAAGGTAGGCCGTACGGGTTTTGGATTCCAGGAGGTTCGTGGGGCAGGGCTAATGCCAGTGACGGCATCGAATCCCTGCGATCGATAGAGTTCACCGTAGTGCTCTGCAAACTCTTCGTTCACTTCTAAGACTTCTCTTTGAAACTCGGCATTGTCCGTTGTCTTTAAAGGCAAGGCATCTGCCTGGGCTTGCGTGGTAATGACTGCGCCAATGGGAACGAGACGATTTTTGCCAATTCGTACGTTAGCCAGTTTGGCTCCATGAAGCACAAAGGCTCCATCTTCTAGGATGGTGTTCTGCAATTGCGCGCGAAAGCCAATGAAGGTGAAGTTGCCAATTTTGGAATTCTCAATACTGGCTTGGTGAGCAATGCTGACTTGGTTTCCGGTGCTGCTCGATCTGCGACCACAGGCGCTAGTGGGGGCAGGAGTAAGGCGGCGGGCAATCAAAAGAATATTGTCTTGAAGATTTGTTTCATTGCCAATGCAGATGTGAGTGTCAGGATCAGCACGTAAAACCGTGTTGCTAGCCACAAACACCCGCTTACCTACCGCTACATTGCCAAATAGCTCCACTAAAGGGCTAATAAAGCTGGAGTTGACTACGGCTGGGATGGGTCGAAATAAGCTGGTTAAGGAGCTTGGAGTCGCAGCCAAGGTGACAGTCGCGCCCAGCAAAATGCCCAAAATGATGCCAACCCTCAGAAACCGCTGTGGTAGGTTTTTGAGGCGTTGATACACAGAAACAAGTCTCACAATGCAACCAACAAAAACTACATAACAACTATTTCTAGCGAATCGCTCAGCTCTCAGGTAGATTTTCTGCTGAATCAGCTAGCCATAGCCACCAGTTGGGATTCAATTTTGGCTGCGTCAATATCTCGCCCAATAAACACTAAGCGAGTTTCCTGAAGTTCGTTCAGTTGCCACGGGCGATCGTAAAAACGCTCGAAGCGTTTTCCCACACCTTGCAATACCAATCGCATTGATTTGTTGGGCACTGCCACAAACCCCTTAATCCGATAGATTTCTTGCTCTTGCACCAGAGTTTCTAACTGGCGTTGTAGCTGGTCTGGGTCAAAGCTTTGGTTCAGGACAACATGAGTCGAGGTGATATCGTCATCGTGATCATGCTCCTCCTCAGTGTCATGATGGCTGGGGCGCTGCTCCAGGTTGTCTTCCACGGCTGCCTGGAAACCCAAGAGTAGATCTGGGCTGAGTTGACCGCGATCGCTCGCTACAATCTTGACTGCTCTTGGCAGTTCTCGCTGAATCAGTTCCAAGGCTTGGGTTTGAGCGTCGGCATCCACTAAATCAGTTTTATTCAGCACCACCAAATCGGCACAGGCAAGTTGATCTTCAAACAACTCTTGCAAAGGCGTTTCGTGGTCTAGATTTGGGTCGGCTTGCCGTTGGGCTTCTACCGCTTGCAGGTCACTCGCTAGCGTTCCTTGAGTCACTGCCTCACAATCCACCACCGTCACCACCCCATCCACTGTGGCGGCATTGCGGATTTCGGGCCAGCGAAAGGCTTTAATCAGCGGCTTGGGCAAAGCCAAACCAGATGTTTCAATCAAAATACAGTCGATCTCGTCTCGACGTTTGATCAGCTCTAGCATCGTCGGCAAAAACTCTTCCTGTACCGTGCAGCAGAGACAGCCGTTAGTCAGCTCCACAATGTTGGAAGCGTTGGCCGCACTCACTACTTGCTCCTCACCGGACTCATCTGGACACACTTGGCAAGAGCGCAGCAAGTCACCATCAATCCCTAACTCGCCAAACTCATTCACTAAGACCGCAATCCGCCGACCTTGATTGTTTTGCAACACATGTCGAATTAGGGTCGTTTTACCACTGCCGAGGAAGCCAGTAATGACGGTAACAGGAATTTTTGCAGCCATGCCTAAACTCAGAAAGGATTTGAAAGGGTTTTAAAGAGGGTGTAGAAGGGGCGATCGCTTGCCCAAATATTGCTTGCCCAGGTTATCACTCTCAGCAGGATGCCTTCAAGCTAATAATCCTGAAAGCTCAGTGACTGCTTTACAACCACCAAGCCTCCAGGATTACAAGTCTTGCTCGCAACGGAGACTAAATTTTAGATAGAGGATAGTTTCTCTCAATGAACCTAGCTAGCTTATTCAGCAGTCGCCATTTCGGTGCTGCCACGACCGCGACGACGAGTCAGCGTGTTGAACAGCATCACCCCGATCGCCTTGATCAGGTTACCTTCTAGTTCATTGAACAGCTTCATGTTCATGCCGAAAGCCGCGTTCGCTTCCTCAACAATCCGATCCGCAGTCGCCTCATCTACAGGCAACTCATTCATTGCTTGACGGTAAGTATTTTTGAATGCCTTCTCGTCAGCAATATCCTCAAATTCGTAGAACGCGGTACCTTCGCTTTCTAGATTCATTGCCCGCTGAGCAATTCCCTTCAGGATTTGACCACCAGACAGGTCACCCAAATAACGAGTGTAAGAGTGCGCCGCCAATAACTCAGGCTCTGAAGCTGCAATCTCATGAATCCGCTGCACATAAGCTTGAGCAGCAGGTGAAGGAGCTACTTCTTCACGCCAATTGGGGCCGTAGTAGTAGTAGAGATCCTTCTCTAAGCTTTCCTGCCGATTTAGCTGGGGAAAGTAGAACTTCGAAACAATCGGATGGTTCTGGAGCCGAGCCATTTCCTCTTCGATCGCCGAGTAAACGAAGTAGAGATTGGCGACCAGCTTCCGGTAAGAGTTTTTCTCAACAACTCCCTTCAAAAAGCACTTTACGAAGCCGACGTTCTCAGCCATAGTGTGGGCTTTTTTAGTGCCCTCACGAAGTTTGGTTGCTAAATTACCGTTGCCCTCTAAATTGGTAGCGACAGTACTGGTCATACTAAATATCCTGCTAAATTTCCCAACACTAAAGTTGTTTGCTGGAATGGCGATCCTTACGGAAACCTAAAAACCACCTAAATCGTTACAGTAGACCGATTTGATGAGAGTTTGTGTTAAATATTCTGAAGCTCTGTTACGTCAGAACTATCAAAAGCCTCAGTGAGCCAAAATCTATCCGCATTCAATCCATTACATCACAAGCCTCGCTGCTAGTTATTAAAAAATGTAAGCAAACTGATCTATTCGGATACATTTTTTCACAAGAAAAAAGATGAGAGATGAGAGGGAAAGAGGAATGAGGGATGAGAGGGAAAGAGGAATGAGGGATGAGAGGGAAAGAGGAATGAGGGATGAGAGGGAAAGAGGAAGAAGATGAAGATTACATTTCTTTGAGATATTGTTGATAGCCGACTTGGTCTAACTTGGTTTGTTTCTCCATCACCATATCCTTGAGGGATTGGCGATATTGCTGAACTTGCTCTTGCAAAGTGGGGTTGGAGGTAGCGAGGATTTGTACTGCTAACAGTCCAGCATTTTTGGCATTGCCGATCGCAACGGTCGCCACAGGAATTCCGGCGGGCATTTGCACAATAGAGTAGAGCGAGTCTACGCCTTGGAGATTTCGGGTAGCGACAGGTACGCCAACTACAGGAAGTGGAGTCAGGGAGGCGACCATTCCTGGTAGGTGAGCGGCTCCCCCTGCTCCAGCGATGATGACTTTGATGCCGCGTGTGTGGGCTTGCTGGGCATATTCCACCATGCGTTCTGGGGTGCGGTGGGCGGAGACAATGCCAACTTCGCAGGGCACACCGAATTCTTTGCAAACGGCGATCGCGGCTTGCATGGTGGGCAAATCGGAATCACTGCCCATGATGATGCCAACTAAAGGTTGAGTCATTGGAGTTTGAGAGGTGAGAGGTAAGATTTTGGATTAAGTTAGAACTTGCGGTTTAAGCGTTGCAGCTCTCAATCCAGCACATGGATATTATCAAGGCGCGAGTGCCTGGTTACTCAGGAATTCAGCATATTCACATCGAAGGCAGCATCATTCAGCGGGTCGAGCCAATGGGCCAATCCGTCGCTGGCGTCATCCCCATTCACGAACCCCTGCTAGATGTAAACGAAGACTGGATTTCTCTCGGTGGGATCGATTTACAAATTAATGGGGCTTTGGGGTTAGCCTTTCCAGACCTCGCTCCAGAGCATTTAGGAAAACTGGCTGAAATCTGTCAATTTCTGTGGCAGCAAGGCGTAGATGGTTTTCTCCCCACCCTTGTCACCACCTCCGTCGAAAATATTCAGCGATCGCTCGCCACCATCGCCCAATTCATCGAGCAAATCCAGCCTACCCAAACCAAAGCAGCCCAAATTCTCGGCGTGCATCTAGAAGGCCCATTCCTCAACCCCGAAAAACGCGGTGCCCACCCAGCCGAGTACCTCTTGCCCCTCAGCGTCGAGCAAGTCAAGCGAGTACTTGGCAATTACGCCCATCTCGTCAAAGTCATCACCCTTGCCCCTGAACTCGACCCCACCGAAGCCGCGATCGCCTACTTGCAATCCCTCGGCATCACCATCAGCCTAGGCCATTCCCAAGCCACCGCCGCCCAAGCCCAGCAAGCCTTCGTCCAGGGAGCCACAATGGTTACTCATGCCTTCAACGCCATGCCCAGCCTGCACCACCGCGAACCAGGACTGCTGGGAGCCGCGATCGTTGCCCCGAATGTACAATGTGGCTTCATCGCCGACGGTCAACACGTCTCCCCAATCATGCTCGATCTCTTGCTGAGAGCCAGCCACTACGACCAAGGCTTATTCCTCGTCAGCGACGCCCTCGCCCCCCTCGGCCTCCCCGACGGCATTTACCCCTGGGACACCCGCCAAATCGAGGTAAAGCAAAATACAGCAAGACTTCCTGACGGCACCTTATCTGGAACAACCTTGCCGTTGTTGGTGGGGGTGCAGAATTTGGTGAAATGGGGAATTTGTGACGTAGAACAAGCGATCGCCCTAGCCACCACTGCACCCAGACACGCGATCGGTTTGTGGCATGAACCAACCGGAGATCATTGTCCCTACAAAGGCCAACCTGTTAGTAACTTACTGCGCTGGGCGATCGATCCTGAAACTCAGACTCTGTCATGGCAGAGACTATAGATGACCTAACCCCCGACCCTTCCCTGCGAGGGAAGGGGAGAAAAAGAGAAAAAACTAATCTCGAAACTCCCACAATTCAACTCGTCTGGAGGGGGTCTGGGGGACGCAGCCGTCCCTCAGCGGGAGTTTGAGGGCAGGTGCCCTCAAGGCTCGGATTGTCAAAGATCCTCAAACCCAACACTAGAGATGCGATCGCCTCACCAAAACTATCGCGCTAAGAACAAATCATCATAGGATTGAGAACTGTAGTCTGTTGAAACCCAGCAAATAGAACCAAATTTATGAACGTGGTGGATGATAAAACTGTAGTCCGGGAGTACTTCAACGCAACCGGATTTGACCGTTGGCGACGCATTTACGGCGATGGAGAAGTTAACAAAGTCCAACTCGACATTCGCATTGGGCATCAACAGACCATTGATCACGTCTTGGGCTGGCTCAAAGCCGACGACAACCTTTCCCAAATCACCGTATGCGATGCAGGCTGTGGCGTCGGTAGCCTCAGCATCCCTCTTGCCGAAGCAGGCGCAAAAGTCTTCAGCAGCGACATCTCCGAAAAAATGGTTGAAGAAGCCAAAGACAGAGCTGCCTCCGAGCTAGGCCAAACCACCAACCCCACCTTCAGCGTTCAAGACCTAGAAAGTCTGAGCGGTCAGTATCACACTGTCATCTGCCTGGACGTGCTGATCCACTACCCCCAAGACAAAGCCGCTGATATGATTGCCCATCTCAGCTCTCTGGCAGACTCTCGCTTGATTCTCAGCTTTGCTCCCAAGACCCTCGCCTACAGCTTGCTGAAGAAGATCGGCGACTTCTTCCCTGGCCCTAGCAAAGCCACCCGCGCCTATTTACACCGAGAAGCAGACGTAGTGAAAATCCTAGAAGCCAACGGCTGGAAAATTGAGCGCAACGCCATGACCAAAACCCGCTTCTACTTCTCCCGCCTTCTAGAAGCCGTCAAAAAATAAGCTTCAAAATTCGATAAAGTCACAGGCAAGGGCGATCGCGACAGGCTAGAATCTCGGCTAGCGCGATCGCCTATGGCACAGTTATGAAGCTCGTTAAGATTATTTCTGCCTGGATTCTTCTGCCCTTTGGTCTTGCCCTCACCATTGGCATGGCAGCAGAACTTTCTAATCCCCAAGCCAAAGATAAAGAAGGTGCAGTCGCAGCCCTCTTACTCTTCGGTCTACCTAGCGTCGCTTTGGGTGGTTGGTTTGCCTGGGATGTGGTGCAAAAGGGGCGTGAAGAAAAACGCGATCGCTTACAAGACACTTTTTATCAGCTTATAGAAGCCAACAGTGGCAAAATCACAGTTTTACGGTTTGCCAAAGAAGCAGATTTATCCGGTGCCGAAGCCAAGCAATATCTAGAAGAAAAGGCCAAAGAATTTAACGCGAATTATGAAGTAAGTGAGCAAGGGGATATTTCCTATCGCTTTACGCTGTAAGCCGAAGTGACCAACGCTTGCGATACAATCTCGGCATTGCAGACTCTCCTATCGTCATGAAATATCGTCATGAAACTGCTTCGAAAATTAGCAGCTGGATTCTTGCTCACCTGGGGATTGTTATTTCTGATCGTTCCTGTGGTCGTACTACCTGACAAAGACGCTTCTCAGGAGGATAGAGATTCGGCAATCGGTTGTCTGGTAGGCGGCATCCCTATTACTGCCTGGGGAGCTTGGTTAGCTTGGGGACTTTACCGCCAACACCAGAAGGAAGAACGCGATCGCCTGCAAGCAATCTTTTATCACTTACTCAAGCAAGGCCAGGGCTCTGTCACTGTTTTGGAGTTGGCAATGGAAGCCAAACTTTCGGGAGCGGATGCGAAACAGTATTTAGATGCCAAGGCGAGGGAATTTGGCGCTACGTTTGATGTCACCGATCGCGGCAGTATTGCCTATGAGTTTGACTTGAAAGCTGTGAATTTGTTGGAGTCTGCTTCGGCTTCACTCAACTCAGACCACTGGCGATCGCTTCCGTGAGCTAGGCTCGCTAGCATGAAGCGTAGATGTCTTTGAGAGGATGGGCATGGTTCGGATCTTTTTGGCGATTGCGGCAATTTTGGCAGGTTTAGCAGTGGCGGCGGGGGCATTTGCGTCTCACGCTTTGCGAGATAAATTGAGCGATCGCGCTTTAGAGATTTTTGAGACGGCTTCGCGCTACCAGATGTATCATGCGTTGGCTTTGTTGCTGGTGGCGGTGTTGCTAGCTCAGGTGGCAATACCCTCTACTTTGTTAAATACAGCGGGATATGCGTTTTTGGCAGGGATTGTGCTGTTTTCTGGCAGTTTGTATGCGTTGAGTTTGTCGGGGGTGAAGTGGCTGGGGGCGATTACTCCCCTTGGTGGGGTGGCGTTTTTGATTGGCTGGGGATGTGTGGCAGCGGCAGCTTGGAGTTCTAAGTTTTAAATTTATGGGAATCCGAGCCTTGAGGGCAGGTGCCCTCAAACTCCCGCTGAGGGACGGCTGCGTCCCCAGACCCCCTCCAGACGAATTGAGCTGTGGGTGTTTCGAGATTGTCTTATCTCCCCTCGCTTCGTAGGAGAGGGGCCGGGGGAGAGGTCTCTACGCCATCGTCAGAGACATTAGCTCCTCTGCCATCTCAAAGTTGGCGGTGACGTTTTGGACATCGTCGGAGTCTTCTAAAGCATCCATTAGTTTGAGGAGCGATCGCGCTTGGTCGGGGTCGGTGACTTCCATCGTGTTGTTGGGAATCCAGCGCAGTTCGGCTTGGTGGACGTGGTAGCCCTTGTCTTTGAGGGCTTGGCTGAGGTTTTCTAGGTTAGCGACTTCGGTAAATACTTCTGCGCCTTCGGCTTCATCAATTTGGGTCAGCTCGTAGAATTCGGCTCCACCTTCTAAAGAGGCTTCTAACAGGGCATCTTCGTCAATTTGGCTGCTGGTAGCGTTGCGATTGCGTTTCCGTCCTTCCTCAGATGGGGCAGCAGTGATAGTGACCACACCTTTTTGGTCAAACATCCAACTGACGCATCCGGTTTCACCCAGGTTGCCGCCGTTTTTGCTGAAGGCTTCGCGCATGTCGGCAGCGGTGCGGTTGCGGTTATCGGTCAGGGCTTCGATCAGCACTGCCACACCTCCAGGGCCATAGCCTTCATAACGGATGGCTTCTAGGGCAGCGTTGTCGGGGCCGAGTTTGCCTGCTCCTTTGGCGATCGCCCGGTCAATGTTGTCGTTGGGGATTCCGGCAGCTTTGGCCTTCTCGATCGCGGTACGAAGTTGGAAGTTGCCGTTGGGGTCAGGCACGCCGCTCCGGGCTGCCACAATAATTTCTCGCGAGATTTTAGTGAAGACTTTGCCTTTCACTGCATCGACTCTGGCTTTTTGGCGCTTGATATTGGCCCACTTACTATGTCCTGCCATAAAGGTGAGGTCAGACTGAAACCGTTAAAACTGCAATTGAATTGACTAGCATCGATGTTAGCAGAGGCTTTGCATCCACTACATTAGTTAGGTTGAGCGATCGCAACATCAAAAGCTATGAGTAGAGCGTGGAGGCAGTGCTTAAGGGGAAGCTGGCAATCAACAGGGGTGAGAAATCTCATCGTGATTGCGCTCTTTCTAATGAGTCTATTGGGGTGGTTTGACTGGAAACCTACAGCCGCGATCGCCGCTCCTTCATCTGCTCAAGTGACACATCTGACGCTGTGGCAAGGAGTGAATCCACCGCCGAATCGTGATGTATTGCAAAAACTGGTCGATTGCTTTAACCAAACGCATACAGATATTCAGGTTGACTCAATTTATGTCGGGCAACCGGATGAGCAGATGCCCAAGATTCTCGCGGCTGTGGTGGGGAATTCTGCTCCTGATATGCTTTGGTTTGCCCCGATGATTACTGGGCAGTTGGTGGAGTTGGGGGCGATTCGACCTCTGGAGCAATGGTTGGATCAGTCCCTGCTACGTGAGCAAATTGCGCCTACTTTGTTTGAAACAATGGAATTGGAAGACCATATCTGGTCAATTCCCTTTGGCACCAACAATGTCGGTATTTTCTATCGACCGAGCTTGTTTCAAGCCGCAGGTATTACCCAACTACCTCAAACCTGGGAGGAGTTGCGGCAAGTCGCACAAACTTTAACTCGTGATACCGATGGCGATCGCCGCATTGACCAACATGGCATTCTCCTACCCTTGGGGAAAGGTGAGTGGACGGTGTTTAACTGGTTGCCGTTTATGTGGAGTGGCGGCGGAGAACTCACAACGACAGGTCAAGCTGATCCATCTACGGTCAACTTAGCAAACTCAGGCGCGATCGCGGCTTTGCAATTGTGGAGAGGCTTACTAGACGATGGTTCTGCGGTTTTATCTCTCCCAGAACGCGGCTATGAATTAGATGGTTTTCTCGCGGGCAAAGTCGCGATGCAACTCTCTGGCCCCTGGACGCTGGGCCAACTGCAAGCAACTGGAGTTGATTTTGGCGTCATTCCCATTCCTGCTGGCGCTAGGCGGGCAACGGCGAGTGGGGGAGAAAACCTATTTATCTTTAAGACCACACCAGAGCGAGAACGTGCGGCTTTTACGTTTGCAGAATATGTGTTGAGCGAGCAATTCCAAACGCAATGGGCTTTAGAAACAGGCTATCTACCCACTAATCTTAAGGCCCGTCAAAATCCCACCTATCAACAATTTGTCGCCCAACAACCTGCGGTCAGCGTATTCTTAGAGCAAGCTCCCTACGGGCGATCGCGACCAATTTCCTTTGGATACAATCGCGTCTCTGAGCATTTGGGACGGGCGATCGAAGCTGTGTTATTGGGCAAAAGCACACCAACCACAGCCTTAAACGAAGCTCAGCGTCGTCTCAGCTTGATATTTCAACCAAACCAACGCTAGCAAAACCGCCAACATGCCGTCCCGGAGTTTTAAGTCGCGTCTCGATCGCTTTATCCACACTCCCCAAACGGAAATCGGCTTGGCGTTGCTGATCTTGCTCTCCGTAATGTTGGTAGTAGCTGAGATTGTCGTAGAGAAACCAGGATCTAAATACCACCTAGTACGTTATTTAGAAGAGTTATTAACGCTGGTTTTTATTGTTGAGCTGATGATTCGCTACTACATCGCTCGCAATAAACAGCGCTTCTGGCGTAACTACTGGCCCGACATCATTGCGGTAATTCCTTTTCCGCCTGCCCTGCAGATTTTACGCCTCCTACGGCTGCTACGTTTATTGCGAGTTGGCATTCTTGTAAACCGCAACTTGCACCGTCTTTCAGCCAGATCAAATGTGAGCTTAGGAGCACAGCTAGGCCTGCTGAGTATCGTGGGGCTAATTGTGCTAGTCGGGGCATTAGCAATTTATCTACTAGAGGGCAGCCAAAATCCAGACTTTAGCTCTTTGGAAGATGCACTCTGGTGGAGTTTCTTCACCTTAGTTTCGGGAGAACCGATTGGCGGAGAACCAACCACCAATGCTGGACGTTTGGTGACGCTGATCGTCATGATTGGCGGCTTGACTTTGTTTGCGGTGCTCACTGGGGTCATCTCAGCGGTCATGGTGCAACGCTTAAGGAATGTGATGGAGGCAAAATACTTGGAACTCGACGAACTGCGGCACCATATTGTAATTTGTGGCTGGAATCGTAGCGGCCCCTTGCTGGTTGAAGAGTTGCAGGCTGACCCAGCCATGCGACAGCGGCCCATTGTCGTCGTAGCAGAGTTTGGGGAAACGCCAGAGCGAGAACTCAAACGCATCGATCGCTCCCTCATTCATTTCTATGTGGGTGACTACACTACGATTGATGTCCTAGAAAATGTGGGGATTTATCATGCCTCGCGGGCGATTTTACTAGCCGATGCCACACACCCTCGTAGTGATCAAGACCGAGATGCCCGGACGGTACTGGCGGCGTTGACGATTGAGAAATTGCAGCCAGGGATCTACACCTGTGCTCAACTGCTCGATCGCAAAAACAATGTGCAATTGCGAGTCGCAGGTGTGGAAGATGTGATTGTAGCCGATGAGTTGGCGAGTCACCTGATCGCTACGTCGGCACGAAACAAGGGATCAGTCGATATGATGGCTGAGTTGTTGACCGTACAGATTGGCAACCAGATTTATAAAATTCCAGCGCCAGAATCTTGGCGAGGGTTTACCTTTGGGGCAGCATCAGAACGATTGAAAGATGACTTTGATGCGATTTTGGTCGCAGTGGAGCAGAACGTAGAGGGACGGCGCAAGACTTTAGTCAATCCTCCCAAAACTGAACCACTCAAATTCGACGACAACTTAATTGTGATCGCGCGATCGCAACCCAGACTCGACTAATCCAAAACATAAATACTGATCATTTGAGCTAACCAGTCATTATGTTTTATGAGACGAGCATTGTCCAAAAAGCGTAATGGCGCTCAGTAGTTGTGTATTAAATCCTACAAGCCCTCTCTGGTTATTGAGACTACAAGAAAAGAGGTTGCGATCGCCACTCTAACAAAATGAATTAATGCAGGTCCCAAAAGTGAATGAAGACCAAAATCAAACCACAACTCAGCTTCGACGAAATAAAGCCATTTTGCGGATGGCCTCATATTTCCAAACCGCAGTTTTTATTGCAGTCTTTGTCTTCGCATTTATCAGAATCATCCTGATTACTAAGGGAGGCGCTTACGGTATTGGAGCACTAGTCTTTTTTGTTGTCTCTCTACCTTCCCTACTGCTCCTAATTCCTGATATTCTCCTAATCATACACACTCGAAAGCTCTCAAAACTCGGTCTACTCTTTGGTTACTTCTTTAATTCTGCTGCTTTATCTTGGAGCTTCTTTCTCTTCAAAACTGCTCTTGAAAATTAGATTAATATTTACGATTGAGCTGAGCGATCGCAAGCAGGATAGCAGCAAAGTACCCATCAAGTTATTGTAATTTTCTCTACAAGACGCCGTTTTGGAGCAGTCAGCGAAAAATTACAGGTTAAGTTAGTGCTGGGACTGCGCTTGGGTATCTTAAGCAGGAGCAAAGCCTCAAATCTCTACTCAAATATGAATCCAAGCGTTGTATATTATCAAGCCCTCGAAATTGAGCCAGGGGCATCCCAAGCTGAAATCAAACAAGCTTATAGAGATTTAGCCGTAGTTTGGCATCCCGATCGCTTTACGGATAACCCTAGACTCCGTGAGAAGGCAGAAGAAAAGCTCAAACAAATTAATGCTGCCTACGAAATTCTCAAATCCGCACCACCCCAAGCTTCCCAAGAAAAAGTACAAACTAAAGCAGAACAAAACGTAAAAGTTAAACAGGAAAAGAAAGCAGAAGTTAAGCAGGAGCCATTGATTGAAATTCCTCAAAGTTGCAAGAAGCTGCGAGAGTTTCTTCAAGCAAGGAAATTGAAAGAGGCTGACCTAGAAACTAAAAGACTTTTGTTGGAGTTAACAGGCAGAACCAAAGAAGGTTGGATGCGCCCCGAAGACATTAGGGGTATATCTGGGCAGTCTCTCGCTGCCATTGATAAGCTTTGGGCTGAAGCTAGTAATGGTCGCTTTGGGCTGAGTATTCAAAGTAGAGTTTGGGAGAAGCTAGGCTGTATTTCTTCTTCAGATGTATCTACACAGACCTTGAGTGAAAACAAGTTTGGTCAATGTGTGCACTGGCGGATCAATGGCACTTGGCTATCTCCCTGGGATTCCTTCAATTACAGTTTTCAGGCTCCTCTGGGTAGCTTGCCTAAAGAATATATTTTTGCGCTGAGTGGTTGGTGGAGTTACTCCAAAGGCTGGACTGGCTACTTGCTATGGAGATTCGATGCTTTCTTTCCAAAGCCTAAATAGTGGAAGGGATGGCGCTGTACCTAATGGTCATACCGCGATCGCACTGCTACTTTATTTTGGAGCTTTTTCCCTGGTCAAGATGCTCTCTACCCCAGCCTAAAGGTCTATTCTTGCAAACTCTGTCTTTTGTAAATTGTTGGAATTGCGATCGCTATCAACATCACTAAGTTAGCAGCCCAAAACAGAACCACACCGCTAAAGCCAATCCATGCCAAACGAGATAAGGATAGCTGGGTAACCCCATCCATTAATTGCCATAACCGAAAAGCTGTGTAGAAAAAGCCAATGGGCACCACAACACTAGGAACTAGCCATTGACTGAACACACGCTCGGAGATTAGCTGCACCGCAACAACCAGTAGATAACTTCCCCAGAATGCCAAGGACTCAGGCTGTCCCCAGGACTGAACGCATAAGGCGATCGGCAATAAAACCCCAATCACTAAGGCTATCTTGACCCACGCCTTCAGAAATGACCATTGCTGCTCACCAAAGCCAATCTCTGCTGAAAAGGGAAGACGTTGAGCTTTAACTCCAAAATCATAGGCGATCGCTAGGATAGTTATAACCAGAATAAAAAGCGTTACAACTAGCCCGTTATTAGCTGCCAAAACTCCTTCAGCACTCATCTTCAGCATGCCTCCTTACAGTTTTATCGACCGCCTCTCAACACCTGATCAGCCATCAGTTTTAAGTCTGGAAAAGTTGGAGAGACAATAGCCTGATCACCACGAAACTGCTGAATTTCATACTCTCCATCTACTAGCGTACAGATAGAAAGCGTGGGCTGTTTGGGTTTACCAATGTGCCGAGTACCACCTAATCCTGCGTAGTCTGCAATCCAATATTCGGGAATGCCTAAAACTGCGTAATCTTCGACCTTGCGGGCGTAATCATTTTGCCAGTTGCTACTAACCACTTCGGCAATAAATTTAATTGAAGTACCTAGCGTCAAGGTAGATTGGTCAGCCCAAAGTGGTTCTTGGATAAGTTCATCTCGGTCAACAACTGCAACGTCAGGTCGAAATGCTGTGATACCTGTGTTGGCAGGGCGCAGTAATCCTCGCTGAAGCACAAAGCAAGGTAAGCTTGTACCATCGATTTGAACACAGAGCTTTGCCGTAATAAAGGCGGCAACCTCTTCATGCAAACCTGTTGGCTCCAAGTCGAACACCTCTCCATCGATCAACTCATAGCGATTATCGCCACCATAGGAGGCAAGAAACTCGTCAAAGCTGAGTGGCCTCTGTTGGATTGGTGGGTCGTTCGCTTGCGTGCCCCTAGGGTTTACCGCAATGGTCATAGGTCAAACTTCCCCAGTTAATGCCTTCAGTCTACCAAAGTGGACATGTAATGAAGGTGTAATAGTCCAGACTTCTATGGGTAAGAAATATCTGACATAACGATTGAGGCTTCAACGAACGGCGATGCACTTTGAAGCACACTAGCGAACTGCACTGTTCTGTTGCAAACCGCTGTTAGGCAGAAAACTCACTTTGCGGATTGAAGAATGACCTGCTCGAAAGATATAACTCCAGAAGTAAATATCCACCACGCTAAAGCAATCGACAAAAATAGAATCGTGATCAAGAAACTAAGAGGAATTTTGTCTCTAAATAATTTGAAATGCTTTTGCTCATCTACCCAATCAATTTGATACTGCCAAAAGAATTTATAGTGTGTATACCAGTCACTAAATAAAATTTGTTTGCTAATGCTTAGGTGGTAATATTTATTCTCGATTTGCGTGAGTTTTTCTATGCTCTCAGGTAAAGCGTCATCGCCTGCTTCTTTGGCATGAAAATATAGCTTCTTAAGTTCGTTAAAAAGCTGAATGAGTGATACGCCTATTCGTATTTGTCCTTTTGTGAATCGTAGAACGATATATACAAGCTAATGATGCCAAGAATTATGAGTGATGCAGACAAAAATCGGCTTGAAAGACCATCAAAAGCAAGAGAATAGATACCAACAGTTATGGAAAAGAGTCTTATCAACCCCGGAACTTTGATAACGATATCAAATGTCGCCAAATGTTTCTTGGCTCCAAATCCAACATTGTAGGCTGTCTCTGCGATCAACTTTAACAAGTCATCCCTATTCATAAAATCACTCAATTGGGACGTCGATTCTATCCTTGGCAACCACAACTCCATTCTTGACGGCATAACACTCAACTATGTGCTCGCCTCTAAAATCTGTACTTTCGAGTTTTTTTCTAGAGCCTGAGTCAGGCAAGATCTGTCCTCGAATCATATCCCTTTTCCTTGCCACCTCACCACAATTAAGAACTTTCCAATAAATAGAGTAACTTCCTTCTATATCATGTTCTTTTATATAGAATTTGAGATCTTTCTTCGGTGCAAGGCGGAACTGTTTACGAAGGAATTCAGATAAAGAATTCTCTCTAAAACCATTTTGAGAGACATCACAATCAATTGTCATATTGTATCGAATATCAATCGCAAACTTATCCTCTATAAATTGCTCCGTATTTCTCCAAGCTGATTGAGAAGAAGCCGCAATATCATTATTGGTAGCTGGTCTATTCGGAAAGGGCCTGCCGTAAACCTTTTTCCACTTGTCATAAGCGATATCTTGCTCACCAGCTTCTATTGCTTCTACACATAGTTTGTGAGCTTTTTTCGCTTTTCGCTGAAACTTTTTCTTGACTCTAACCCTTTGGTTCTGCTTGACTGACAAAACTAAAAAGCTGGAAAGCGTTTCAGAACAATAAACTCACGATTCAAGGACTGATCCTGTTGTCGTTGAGAAGCGATCGCAGGGTGCGGGTCCGGTGCACTCGATAGAAACTGAAACAGAGAGAGTTTCCGCTGTTGAGTAATCGCTAAACGAATCCAGTTCCAGCCCAACTTGAGATAACTCATGCCCCGATTCCAGTGAGTATCGACCAAACGGCGCTGGCATGATGTCACCACCTGAACCCCTTGCAACACTAGAAACAGCATGGTCAGCGCCATCACCCCACACAGTTGAGTTAGCGCAAACTTGTCCCGTAAGCGTGATGCTTCCAAGTTGAAGCCATTCGACTTGAGATCCAAAAAGGATTCTTCCACTTGGAACCGCAATCGGTATTGGGCAAAGGTTTGTAAAGTGGTGGGTTCATCGCTGACGACCACCCAATCTTCATCCGCATCTCGGTCATGAGCAAAGGCCAGGTAAACATTGCCATAGGGTTTCTTTTTACCCAGGAACACGGCTGGGGTGAAGTAGGCTTGGCCTGGTTGCAGTCGCACCGATGAAACCCGGTGCCAACGACCGGCGAGTTGAAACTGGAACGAGCTTTTGATGCGGATACGGAAATGCCAACCCAAGGTCTGGGTGAGATACTTCATCAACTTGCCATCTGCAAAACCTCGGTCTGCGAGCAAGACGACTGCGACTCCTTCTGGCAGCAACCGTGCCGATTGGCGCAGCACCCGTTGAATCGTCCACAATCGCACACTGCTGCTGGATTGGGCAACGACTCTCCAAGCGATGGGAAGGGTTCGTCCTCGATACACAACCCCGACCCACACCAGGCAGAAGCAATTCCACAGCACTGTGGTGTCCAAGCTCAAATAGATCCGCTCGTGACTCCATTGAGATAAGGCTTGAGCCATCAGCACCTGATGCATGCTTGCCACGTCAATGCGACGATTCGACAACCACCGCCGAAATCGTCGTTGATGGGACTGAGCATAGGTGGCGCGGCTCAGAACATAAACTCCAAAACCATTGAGATGAATCTGCTGACTTTGGATGATGCCAACCATCATCCAGCACAACGTTTGCAGATGTCGAACAGCGCGCCAGAGGTCTTGGCATTGACTCAGATAATCGTGCAACGCATCATAGAGACGGGAAGTAGGAGCCATTGGTTTTGCTAATGGGTGTGGTAACTGATCAGCTTAAACCAAGCTCCTCTTCCCTCCTAGCCTTCTTTTCAATCACTCAGACTTTTGTCAGTCAAGCAGCCCTTTGGTTACTTCCAAGAGCAGCATAATAGTTTTGATCTGGCTGAGCTATGAGGTATGCAAAGAAGTCTCGACTCATCAAGTCATAGCAGCCATAGCTCTTATCATCATAATCAGTTATCGATTTTAGAAAATTGTAAGCCAGTGTGTCGATCAGCAGCCCTCCCATACCTACGCCATGCTTGTTCTTCCATGCCCTAGCCATTTTGCAGAGCCGTCGAAGATTGCTATTTTTCTGAATGTTAAATTCTGATATTGCCTCAATCTCTTCTCGTGGCTTAGTTATTTTCCAGCTACCGTCACCATAAGTATCGGGATACTCAAAGCTGCCATCATCCTGTTCAAAAACTGGCTGTACTTCAATATGGAAGTTCGTGTATTGAACGCACACCACAAGGCGATCCACGAACACTTTGGTATTAGGGTATCTAGCCTTAATCGCATCTTTTGTATCAGATAGAAGCTGATACTGCTTTCCGTCCTTATAGTCAAACCACATCACTTTGGGCATGATGTAGAGCATGTCTAAATCTGAGATGCCTTTGATGGCTGTTTTACGTCCAATCGAGCCGACCTGAAATGAATTTGCTGCTTTGGACTCCGTATCTCTGAAATTTTTGTTTAAAGAAGCTGTAACTTCTCCATACCGATTGCTTATTTCTTCAGCGTTACCTATTGCTAAGTTATTCAGGAAATCGCTGAACATTGTCGATATAGTCAATCTAGCATCCTCTGCATTTAAGTCTATTGACGTGTTATCACAGTCTATTTGTAGTTTATGCGTACTAATCCAGGTTTAAGATTATATAGCTAATGCATATTTTTCGGCTACTTGCATTTGTGGGCGTGAGTGATGAAGTGCTACATCAAGCTGAGCGAAGTGGCGCACCACTAGTTTCTGGTTGCCGTTACTTACCTGAGCTTCCGCCACAGGCTTGGAACGGTAATACCCCCATATGAAGACGTAAACACCGATCCTGAGAAATATGCTGAGTTTCTTACAATAACTGTAACTAACTGAGCGTATATGTTTACTGTTTAGAGGGGGAGCGTGAAGTATGCAACCAACCAATCCCAATCAATTTACCGAAAAAGCGTGGGAAGCGATCGCTCAGACCCCTGAGGTGGTCAAGCAAGCCCAGCAGCAGCAGATTGAGACGGAGCACTTGTTCAAGTCCTTGGTAGAGCAAGAAGGACTTGCCAGCAGCGTCTTCAGTAAGCTGGGCATTAGTGTGCAGAAGTTGCGCGATCGCACCGAAGAATTTATTAAGCGCCAACCCAAAGTTTCCAATAGTGGCTCGGTGTACTGGGGCCGTAGTGCCGATACCTTGCTCGATCGCGCTGAAGGCTATCGCAAAGAATTTGAAGACGACTTCATTTCGATCGAACACTTGCTATTGGCCTACACCCAAGACGATCGCTTTGGTAAAGCGCTATTTCAGGAATTTAAACTAGACACAGCCAAGCTACGTAGCACGATTGAGCAAATTCGAGGAAGTCAGAAAGTGACCGACCAAAACCCAGAAGGGAAATACGACTCGTTAACTAAATATGGCCGTGACCTGACAGAATTTGCTCGTCAAGGCAAGCTTGACCCTGTGATCGGTCGGGACGACGAAATTCGCCGGACGATTCAGATTTTGTCTCGCCGCACCAAGAACAACCCCGTCCTGATTGGGGAACCCGGTGTCGGTAAAACCGCGATCGCTGAAGGTCTTGCCCAGCGGATTGTGAAAGGGGATGTGCCCGAATCATTGCGCGATCGCAAGCTGATTGCTCTGGATATGGGTGCTCTGATTGCGGGTGCCAAGTACCGGGGTGAATTTGAAGAACGCCTCAAAGCCGTTTTGAAGGAAGTCACTGACTCCAACGGCACCATCATCCTGTTTATTGACGAAATCCACACCGTTGTAGGCGCAGGGGCAACCCAAGGCGCGATGGATGCAGGGAACTTGCTGAAGCCGATGTTGGCTCGTGGGGAGCTGCGTTGTATTGGTGCCACCACCCTGGATGAGTACCGCAAGTACATCGAAAAAGATGCGGCGCTAGAGCGGCGTTTCCAACAGGTTTACATTGACCAGCCCACCGTCGAAGATACCATCTCGATTTTGCGCGGCTTGAAAGACCGCTACGAAACCCACCACAACGTCAAAATCTCGGATAGCTCTCTTGTGGCTGCGGCAACACTCTCGACTCGCTACATCAGCGATCGCTTCTTACCCGACAAGGCGATCGACCTGGTAGACGAAGCTGCCGCCAAGCTGAAGATGGAAAGCACCTCCAAGCCTGAAGAACTCGACGAAATCGATCGCAAGATTCTGCAATTGGAGATGGAACGGTTATCTCTGCAAAAAGAGAGTGATGTCGCTTCTCGCGATCGCCTAGACCGACTAGAGAGAGAACTGGGTGATCTTAAGGAAAACCAAAGCCGCCTCAATGCTCAATGGCAAGGAGAAAAGGAGATCCTCGATCGCCGTAAAGCGCTAAAAGAGGAGATCGAACAGGTGAATGTGGAGGTTCAGCAAGCCGAGCGTGAGTACGACCTCAACCGAGCTGCGGAGCTGAAGTACGGCAAACTAACTGAGTTGCAACGACAACTGGATGAGATCGAGGCGAAACTGGCGGATACTCAAACCAGCGGGCGATCGCTGTTGCGCGAAGAAGTGACTGAAGCGGATATCGCGGAGATCATTTCTAAATGGACGGGTATCCCTCTGAATAAGCTGGTTGAGTCCGAGATGCAGAAGCTTCTCCAGTTAGAAGAAGAACTGCACAAGCGAGTTGTAGGTCAGCAGGAAGCGGTAACTGCCGTAGCCGATGCGATTCAGCGTTCTCGCGCAGGCTTGGCAGACCCCAACCGCCCCACCGCTAGCTTTATCTTCCTCGGCCCCACAGGTGTCGGTAAGACTGAACTCGGCAAAGCACTAGCTTCTTACCTGTTTGACACCGAAGACGCAATGGTGCGGATCGATATGTCGGAGTATATGGAGAAGCACTCTGTATCTCGCCTGATCGGTGCGCCTCCGGGATATGTGGGCTACGAAGAAGGTGGTCAACTAACAGAAGCCATTCGCCGTCGGCCTTACTCGGTGATTTTGTTTGATGAGATCGAGAAAGCGCATCCGGATGTGTTCAACGTGATGTTGCAAATCCTAGATGATGGCCGTGTCACCGACTCTCAAGGCCGCAAGGTAGACTTCAAGAACACCATCATTATTATGACCAGCAACATTGGCTCCCAGTTCATCCTAGATGTGGCAGGAGATAACTCTCAATACGAAGAGATGCGGAGCCGTGTGCTGGATGCGATGCGAAGCAACTTCCGTCCAGAGTTCCTCAACCGGATTGATGAGATCATCATCTTCCATCCCCTAGACCGCAGCGAACTCCGAGAGATCGTCAAGCTCCAAGTTCAGCGCTTAGAGCAACGGTTGAGCGATCGCAAGATGGCTCTCAAGCTATCCGATGCGGCTCTCGACTTCTTGGCAGAAGTGGGTTACGACCCAGTCTACGGTGCTCGTCCACTCAAGCGGGCGATCCAACGCGAACTGGAAACCCAAATTGCCAAGGCAATTCTCCGCAGCGAGTTCACAACTGGCGACACGATCTTTGTCGATGTCGAAAACGAGCGCCTAGCCTTCAAGCGCTTACCCGCCGAGTTACTAGCTGCTCAGTCTTCTAGCTAATGTTCTAGAGCAAGCGATAGGTAAGGCGATCGCTATTTAACTCTTACAGTCCTCTCCCTCGGTCTTTCTCAAAGCTAGGGAGAGGGCTTTTTTATCAGGAATTGAGTAAGCGATCGCTATTTATATCTTGCGACCCTCTTGTATGCTATTTTTAATTATCTCCAGTTCAATTACTAATGATAGGAATTGATAGTGAAAGAATTTCTTGATGCCTTTAAAAAACAACTAGAAGAGAACTGGCTTGTTGATTTCAAGAAATCATCCAAGGTTGAGGATTTAATATGTGAAGATCCAAACTTTCAGGACTTCCATCAGCAAATGGGAGAAATCAATACCCCTGAGGATTACTGGAACTTTTATCTCAGGATAAAAAGAGATAAAACTCTCGCGGGATCGAACAGTTTAACAGTATTTCAACGAGCGAAAGCAACTCAATTTTTTATTTTCTACTGTGGAGATCCTGTCATACATTGGTTCTTCGTACAAGCCATTGATGCCCTGGAACATAACTTGTATATTCCTGCATGTTCAGCCATTTTAAATGGGATTGAAGCTTCTCTCAGGATAACAATACATCAAGTTGAAAAGTCTAATGATATCTCTAAGCTTTCGCCTTATCAAGTTCTGAGCAATCCACTAATATTAAAGGCAAAAGATCTTGGACTTCCTGTCCATGCACTTGCCCTGCCAAACGAGACTGACTTTAAGAGCAAGCTTGCTACAAATAAACCCAACCGTATTGATGTAGAAATTGTTAGAATAAGAAATAATATATGTCATGGAAATCTTGTAGAGTATATAGATACAAGCTCTGGCAAAGAATATACAGTTTTAACACCCGAATGTCTTCAGGATTTAGCTTTTGATCTTGTCGATGTATCTAGATTGTGGGCATATTCCTTAGGAATGTTCCGCATAGAAAAAATATTACACAATCAGCTTCGATTTCTAGTTAAACAAAATATTCAAAAGGCTCAATGAAATTATCAAAAAACTTCTCTAAGTGGGTAAAAACTAGCATGGGAGCATCCCACTTTTGCAGAAATAGTCAGATGGTAAGCTGACCATTGAGGTAGGCACATCGCAAACTCAACATGGGATTGACAGAGGCAATTTTCCAACGGGCACCCGAGATTTGCAGTCGTCGTCCAATCTGTTTGACAGCGGACTCAACGCCTCCTGAACCAATTGAACACACTTGTTCAGCTTGATGACCAGCATAATCAACAATGCGAGTGCGATGTTTGATGAGATAAGCCTCAAAATTACGGGCCTGTTTGCGTCGACAATCGGCAAATAATGCCTTTGCTGCGTCCACTTGTCCGTGCCACAGAAGCGACTCGGCTTGGGCTAAACGCTTGAGTGACCCGCCGACTTTGTAGAGATTCTCCTTGAGGTGATACCAGTCAAGAATTTCATAGCGGGACTGGGAGGTTGCAACTTGGCTAAAGAGATTCCATACCCCATCATGACCATCACCCAAACAGACCAAGGGGGAGAGTAAGCGTTGGGTGTGAACGTAATCCACAAGGCTGTCATTATCTTGATAGAAGGCAGCATAGTAAAGCCCTTGCAAGCGCACTGCTTTGTAGTCCCGCCAAGGACTGTCGCTGTCCTTGAGATCGCGCAGACGCACTTTCCCACCATCAATACTAATCTCACTAACCCCTTGTTTTGCTGCTGGCAACTCAAACGACTGGCGTCCCACTAAGCGTTGTTGTGTTGAATGCCCCACCACAATTCCAGTCAGTGCAGCCATGTCTGCCGCAGCAGCTTGAAAAGACTCGTTAGCACTCAGTCGTAAGCATGCCTAACCCCCACTCATGCGAGTGTAACGCTTGACCCCTAATTGCTCAGCCTGATGCTGGAGTACTCGCAACTTGCCTACCAAGCTGTTCAGTTGCCGCACTCGTCCGCGCTGAGGACGGGCTTCACGGTTGATAAAAAAAGGGCAACTTCGGGACTGACGTTCTCTAGCATGTGCTGCCGGACAGTTTGCTCAATGCCCTCTAGAGTTTTGAGTGCTGCTTTGTCACTATTGCGATGTAAAATCCCTGCAATTTCTTGAGTGCAAGCTTGTAAGCGTTCCTGTTCTTCGGGAGTCATTGCACCAACCTCATGCTCTACTCCTCAATCTTGCTCCCTCTCTCATGTTTTTGCAAAAGTGGGATGCTCCCAACTAGCATATTCATACAGCTTTAGGCTCAAGCAAAAGTCAGTTTGAATTTAATTGGTAAGACCAAACGTAAATCTCAATAATCTACTACTATAAAGTAAAACTATAATTCAACTTCACCTATTACTTATTCTCTACAATCGCAATCCAACCCCACTCAACACATACTCTTGGCGATCGCTACCTAACCCCTGTCAACAATACTCTGAGCGATCGCTCTACATTTATGCTCTTAAATACTTCTGAATAAACCAACCCTTTATTGCAGTTCCAGCAGCAACCAGAATCAGCAAGATAGGCAAGAGACGAGTGCCGGAAAAGGTAAATAAGATGCCAGTAAAGCCAACTATCCATGATAGGAAACTGATGACAAACCATCTGAGGTTCAAGTGCTTGGAGTTGAGACTGGCTCTATAGTGATTTCGGATTAAAAAGAATTGAGCTAACCCCAATAGTAGCCCACCTAGAAATGCCAACAATGGCAGGCTAAATATTAGGATAAGTGCTCCCTGGCTGCGCGTGTCAACACCAAGCAGGAGCAGGAATAGATCGTGCAATAGCATTATGGAGCAGCCAACTACACCAGTTATAAAGAACCATCTATACGCAAATCTTCGCTCTTGGAACTTCCAGAATAAGATTGCCCCTTGTAGAGCTCCCAGTAAAAGCCAATAAGCCAGATAAACTGCAAACGATCGCCAAATATCAAAATAGGCTGGATGCCAGTCCAATTGATAAAACCGAAGTACACTTGCTACTAGACCCAAACACGCAGGGCTGGCTAAGCCCCAAAAAACCAAGAATCTATTCATTATTAATTTATATTCTGAATTTCAGGCTGGGAATTTGCACTTAGCATGGTCGCATAATAATCGGCATCCAATAGATAGGCAGAGTCTTCCTATATAAATTCGGGCTAAATACATCAATCAAAAAACGATTCACGCTCGCAATTTCTAGGTCACAAGTATTCGTAATGCAATCGCTCTCCAACCTCACTCAGCATATACTCTGGACGACCGCTCTCCAACCTCATCTGTCACCTATCTTTGGTGATCACCATCTACCTTTATCCATCACCTATCCTTGGCATGGAGAGATTAAAAAACATCACTTCGCATATCTCTGCCACCAAGGTTGTTTCAGATTTGGAAATCGTTGTATCCCCTGACTGAGCAATGAGTTAACCACCTCAATGGGAGGCAAAAGTCCATCTACTGTGATGACATTTTCTTCAGGGCTGATGGGTTCAAAGGCAGCGACTTGGCTGTGCAGCATCGCCGACTGCATGTAGTGATTTGATCTTTGGGTAAGGCGACGTTCCAGTTCTAATGGCGGCACCTTCAGGTAAACCAATTGGACTCGCCCTAAAGCGGCTAGTCGTTTGCGATAGGAGAGTTTGAGGGCAGAGCAAGTGATGACTGTTTCTCGGTGGCGATCGCTAGCTCTGCGGATATCATCCTCAATTTCTAACAACCACTGGCGACGGTCTGCGTCTTCTAAAGGTTGATGAGACAACATTTTGAGGATATTGGCCTGGGGATGTCGGCGATCGCCTTCTAAAAAATCACTTTCTAAGCGCTCGGATAACAGCCGACCCACCAGTGTCTTGCCTGATCCTGCCACTCCCATCATGATCCAGATTAATGGGCAGTCGTTCATTGCTTTCTCGCAACCTCAAGTCAAGTACAACGAAATAATAGGTTAAATACCTTAGTCGTTTCACAATACTGCTGAGGTTCTAGCTTAATTAAATTAGGTGCACTGGCTTGCATTAAATAAGCGTCATAATCGAGCGATCGCATCCATTCGCGTAATTCAGTTTCGTTTGTACCCATTTGTTGTAAACCGAATCGATTCACTTCACAAATAATGTAAGGAACTCGATGAATTTTCAGGGTATTCATACTGCCTTGCAAAACCTGTAATTCTGCCCCTTCTGTATCGATTTTAATCATCTTAGGAGGATGAAGATTTTGGTAATGCAAAACCTCATCTAAAGTAGTCACTCGCACTTTTTCAGTTGTTTGACTGGTACGGCTTTTTTGATTAAATTGATGCGCTCCCACATTCCACAGAGCATGTCCGCCGTCATTATCTAAATTGACAAAAAATTGGGCCTCTTTAGTTTCAGCCCCTAACGCTACATTGAGAACCTTGAGATTTGAAAGATGGTTTAGTTCGATATTTTCTAGAACTTTTTTGTAATTAGCTGACTCCATTTCAAAAGCCAACACACTGCCAGAGGCACCGACTAAGGTGGCAGCGAGGAGTGAAAAATAACCAACATGCGCTCCAATATCAACAAAGCGATCGCCGGGACGCAGTGTTTGAATTAAAAAATCAGAAACTTCTGGTTCATACAACTTGCCAGCACTAAAACGCGACAGCATCAATTGTTGGGTATATTTCTCTGCATCCAAGTACAGTTTCAACTGTTTGGTTTCTTGGTTACTGGTAATCGCTAGGTTCACCACTTGGGTTTTAGTGGGTGAAACAGTGGGCTGTGGAGTAGAAGCGATCGCGCCATTGGCATCATTAAAAATTGTGGGCCGACCGATGGGTGGCAAGCCAGGTTGCAGAGTCACAGGCCCATGCATGATTGCGGCAATTCTGCGAGCATCGGCCTCGCGGTAAGGAGCGGTGCGGCCAAACAAATCCATGTCTCGGCGTACCGCGGGCTTAAGATTGCCCTGAGAGTCTACCTGCTTGAATTCGTACGTGGAATCAATTTCAGCTTTGCCGTACCCCCAATGCAAATGCTCGGTCAAAACATCGGGAATGTAGTGTAAGCGCCCAACTCGCTTGGCAATGTCCATAATCCAGAGATCGTCATATAAGCACTCGAAAATGCCTGTGATGAAATAGCCCAAGGTCAAACACCACTTGCGGCTAACGATGGGGAAGGTGCAAAGTTTTTCGCCCCAGTGGCCTTCGTTGAACCACATGCAGAAAATCTCATCGGGAAATTTGGCGGTTTCCTGGTCGAGCCGCGTATCCCACCCTGCATCGTTGTAGGTTTGGTCATCCGCCGCCATCACCAAAAGATCTCCTTGGGAAGCAGTCGCCAAAGCATTCCACGCCTTAGAAACGCCAATCGGTTCACTGACCATTAAGGAGCACTGCTTGAGGCGGTTCAGTTCGGCTTTGTGGGCTTCTAGTTGGCTCACGTAGTCTTGCTTGGCGGGGTCGTCGGTATCCACATAAAATAAAACTTCGACCCTTTTCGGATGGTGCGCGGTTTTTAGCACACTTAAAACTAGGCGCAGTGCTTTATCGGGTCTTCCTCGCGTGGGGCAAAGCAAGGAGATCGTTTTAAGTGGCTTTGACATGTTCAATATCCTCGGTCGGACAAAATTTTATGGGTTTAAGAAGTGGGGGCAATTCACTTCAGCAAGCGAAAAGGCTCAATCAATTGGTTGGGGTCAATATCAGGCCAGATTCAGATCCCACCAGAATCAGATCCCAGTTGATCATTCCCACCTTAATCCTTATCTGAAAACCCAACCAAAGTTTTCTAGAGTCGGTGTAGCGTTAAAGTTGCAGACTTGAGCATAGACAGTTTTGCAGGCAAGATGCAGTAGAGCAAGGCATAGGGCGGTATGGTGAATATTTCTGAAGCTCTGGCGATCGCACTTCAGCACACTCAAGCTCAGCGGTGGTCGGAAGCGGAGCAAGTCTATCAACAAATTTTGCAGCAACAACCCGATCAGGTTGAGGTATTGTACCAGTTAGGCCTGATTGCTAAACAGCAGGGGCAGATACAGGTTGCGACTAGGTACTTTCAACAAGCCGCAACCCAATATTGTCAATTGGCGCTGGCTTGCTCTAACTGCCGCCAACTGAGCGAAGCTGTGGCCTACTACCAAAAGGCGCTAGCACTGCGACCGACTGCCCCGGACATCTACACCAATTTGGGTAATGTCTATCAGGATTTGGGTCAGGCAGAGGCCGCGATCGCTTCTTATCAACAGGCTTTAGCCCTCAAGCCCGATTCTGCTGAAGCGCACAACAATCTCGGCAATATGTACAAGCGCCAAGGCCAATTGGCAGAGGCCAGCAGCCATTATCAACAAGCGGTGACTCTGCGACCTGATTTGGCAGAAACCTACAACAACTTGGGCAATGTGCTCAAAGATCAAGGGCGAATGACTGAGGCGATCGCGGCTTATCGACAGGCGATCGCGATGAAGCCTACTTTGATGGAAGCCAAAAGTAATCTGCTGTTTTCGCTGCATTACGACCGCACCCACAACCCAGAGACGATTTTTGCTGAGCATAAACGCTGGGCCGAGCAATATGCTGAGCCACTTACTCAAGCCGCAGCCTCACACTTAAATGACCGCAATCGCGATCGCCGCCTGCGGATTGGTTATGTCTCCCCAGACTTCAATGCCCATCCCGTAGGATTTTTCATTGGTTCTATTCTCGCTGCTCACGACCATGCCAACCATGAGGTGTTTTGCTATGCCAATTTGACTGCGGCTGATGGCTTAACTGAGCAACTCCGCCGCTTTGCCGATAGGTGGCGCGACATTATTAGCCTCAGTGATGCGCAAGTCGCCGAGTTGGTACGCCAAGACAAAATTGATATTTTGGTGGATCTGGCTGGACACACCGCAGGCAACCGGATTTTGGTGTTGGCCCGTAAGCCTGCACCGATCCAGGTGACTTACTTGGGCTATCCCAATACAACAGGCATGTCAGCGATCGATTACCGATTCACCGATACCTGGGCCGATCCGGTCGGAGTCGCCGATACCCGCCACACCGAAACATTAGTCCGTCTACCCCGTGGCTTTGTCTGTTACCAAGCGGCCCAAAACGCTCCAGCAGTCAGCCCCCTACCTGCTCTGACGAAGGGATACGTTACCTTTGGCTCCTTTAATAACTTGGCAAAGGTGACACCAGAAGTGATTGCTACTTGGGCCAAGATTCTCAAGGCAGTCCCTCAATCTCAGATGATTTTGAAATACAAAGCGTTGACTGATGCTGCGACTCGTCAGCACTTCCATGATTTGTTCGCCCAACATGGCGTGACTAGCGATCGCGTCCAGCTACTAGGGCACGTCTCCTCTTTTGCCGAGCACTTAGCTCTTTATCACCAAATCGACATTGGTCTCGACAGCTTCCCCTACAACGGCACCACCACCACCTGCGAAGCTTTGTGGATGGGAATTCCGGTGGTTACGGTTGCAGGTCAGAGTCATGCAGCCAGGGTGGGGATGAGTTTACTCGCCAATCTCGGTCTCACAGATTTGATTGCTGTTTCTTTGGCAGAGTACGTAAATCTAGCCCAACACTTAGCTCAAGACCGCGATCGCCTGCGCTATCTCCGGAGCAATTTGCGCTATTTAATGTCGCGATCGCCCTTGACGAATGGACGCGGCTTTACCCAGACCTTGGAAAGTGTGTATCGCCAAATGTGGTATCGCTGGTGTGACGCTCAGAGCCAATAGCAGTTCCTTGGTAAAGCCACATTTATCTACAACTCATGGGCGGTTGAAGCTTCATGGAAGATTTTATTTGCTCGGTAGAAATACGGTTGTAGCTCAGGGCAATTCTTCCGATAAATGAGTGAAGTTGACTGTACAGCTATACACCTGCCTTTCTATGACTGCAAATTCTGGATCACCCTCAGAACCCCCTAAAGGACAAGGATTCAAAGTAACCTTAGCTCAGGGCATTATCGGTGCTGTCTCGCTGGCTGGTACAACTGCCATTCCCCTACTAGTCAATCGGTATCTAGCGCCTCCAACTCCCGCAGAAAGCCCCGCTCCAGCAGCTCAAGTATCTCCTGCACCTGCTACAACTCAAGCATCCCCCCTAGCTGCTCCTGCTGTGGCTCCAGGTCAAGTGGTACCTGGGCAGACAGTACAGATGCAGACGGGGAGCGTCACTCAACTACAAGTAGAGCCTGTAGAAGGTAAAAGAGGCAAAAAGAAAAAGCAAGATTAGGCTCAGGCAACTAGGGTTAGAGATTGCTACAAGGCTTCTATCAAAGGGTGCATCAAGATTCGTTTGCAGAGAATTTGAGCGTTGGAGGTGGGTGTCAAAACTCACCTCTTTGTGTTTTTGAGCCAAGTGTTTTAAGCCAACTCTAGGACAATTACCTGTTAACCTCACTGCCCCAAATAAGCTTCTAAAACTTCGGCGTTCGTTTGGATTTCGCTAGGATTGCCCACTGCCAAATTGCGGCCCTCTGCCAAAACCCAAACGCGATCGCACAGCGACATAATCACGTCCATGTTGTGCTCAATAATTAGGAACGTCATCCCTTCCCGATTCCAGGTGGTAATGTGTTCGCAGATTTGGTTAATCAGGGTGGGGTTTACGCCAGCCGCAGGTTCATCTAGCAAAATTAGCTTGGGCTGCACCATCAGGGCACGCGCCATCTCTAGCAACTTACGTTGACCGCCAGACAAAGCACCCGCATATTCGTGAGTCATGTGAGTTAGGCCGACCGACTCTAAAATGGCGTAGGCCCGCTCTTTCAACTGCTTCTCTTCTTTCGCCACTTGACGAAACTGTAGGCAGGCGCTCCAGAAATTTTCCCCAGTTTGATGTTGAGCCGCGAGCAGCATGTTTTCCAGCACCGACAACCGCGACAGCACCCGCGCCACCTGGAAGGTACGAACCATGCCCTGCTGAGCAATCTGGTGGGGTTGCAGTTGTTGAATCGGTTCGCCATCAAAAATCACTCGTCCTTGATCGGGTCGAATGAAGTTAGACAGCAAATTGAATAAAGTGGTTTTGCCCGCTCCATTAGGGCCAATTAGCCCAGTGATACTGCCCTGAGCCACCTCGATCGCGGCATTATCGACGGCTTTAATGCCACCAAAGCTTTTGGAGAGTCCACTCGCCGCCAAAAGGGGAATCTGGATAGATTGGGGTCTACGGTCTTCCACCTCGGTCAAAATTTCTTCTAAGCCCTGCTGCGGCACTGCTTCCGGCAAAACATCGGGGAACTTGGGATCATCGACCAAGGGTTAATTCCTCCTTCTTACCTAGAATGCCTTGGGGTCGCCACATCATGACTACAATCAAGATTAAACCAATAATCATGATGCGAAATGCGCCTAGTCGAGCATCATCGAGCGGCACAATGTCTTTCAAGACAAACCGCGTCAAGGTGTTGTAAGCCCAGAAAATGGTTCCACCCAGCAAAGTGCCGACGTTGTTGCCAGCGCCACCCAAAACCACAATCGTCCAGGCTTGGAAGGTGATTAGGGGAATAAAACCGTCCGGGTTGATAAAGGTAAGCTGCCAAGCGTAAAAGGCTCCGGCAATTCCAGCGATCGCGCCCCCTAACATCAGCGATTGCAACTTGTACCAAAACACATTTTTGCCCAGAGCCTTAGCGACTTCCTCATCCTCTCGAATTGCCTTCAATACACGGCCCCAAGGCGATCGCACCAGCCACTCCAACAAGCTAAATAGAATCGCCAGCACCACCACTAGCAGCAACATCAGCCCTGCCTTGTAGGAGTAGTTGTAGAGGGCATTCGCGCCAATGCTGTACATCCATAAGCCTAAAATCGAGCACAAGGAGACGCTCAATAAAGCCAAACCTGCTGCCCATTCTGACAAACGGGCCACTAGTTTTTTAGCGATCGCGATGTAAAGCCAGCCTACCCCAACCAAGGCGACTAAGAGGCCCAGCCCTAAAAACTCTGGCGAAAGCACCCGACTCAGTTTGAGTTGTTGCATCACCACTCCAACTCCTCCCAGAAGTAGGACGAGTGAGCCTGCATAGCCGCCCCAAACCAAAGAATTTTTAATCGCAGCGGGGCGAGATACTTGCTTGAGTCGTTGTTGCACCCACTGCCAGAGCTTCCAGTAAGCCAGACCCACCACCACCGTTAGCAGGGCAATCATGCCGCCTCTAGTGAAGGCGTTGGGATTGAATTTGTCTAAGGGGAGAGGATAACCATAAACGCCCCGCGCTCCTCGCGTCAGCCACTCTTCATTCAGGGCCACAAGACGCACCACTTCAGATACGCCGATTGTGACGATCGCTAGGTAGTCTTCCCGCAAACGCAAGGTAGAAAAGCCAATTAACAAGCCGAGCAAAGCAGCTAGAGCAGCGCCCGCCAAAACGCCAATCACCAGAGGCACCCCCGCTAGGGTTAGCAACACAGTGGTGTAAGCCCCGACTGTCATGAAGGCAACATGCCCAAAGTTGATCAAGCCTGTAAAGCCCCACTGCAAATTCAAGCCCAAGCTAAAGAGGGCATAGGTTGCAGTGAAAATAATTAACTGAACAATGTAGCCTTCCATGCCAAGAGTGACAGCAATAGTAGTGAACTGAACAGGAAGTGAACAGGAATAGCGGAGTAGGCGAGCTGAGATCTGCGCGATCGCTCTAAACTCACCCAGAGATGCTCTAAGTCACTACCGATACAAGGGTGGGCAGAGCAATCGGATTGTACCGCAGTCCGAGAGCAGACAAGTACGATTTTACCTAGAGCACCGATATGGGAACAGACGCTTAGGAATTGAAACCATCAGACTTAGCAGTATCAGACTTAGCAGTATCAAACGGAGGCACTTCAGCGTTTCCTGCTTGAGCCTTCAGCCACTTTTCATACAAATCAGGACGGCGATCGCGAGTGCGTTGAATTTGCTGCTCCCACCGCCAGCGATCGATTTCAGCATGATTTCCAGAGCGCAAAACGGTTGGCACCTCCCACTCCCGAAAAACGGCGGGTCTTGTGTAGTGTGGGTAATCTAACAGGCCCGCTTCAAAGCTTTCTGCCTTCAGAGATTCCTCTTTGCCCACTGTTCCAGGCAGCAAGCGCACCGTCCCATTCAGCAGCGTGAGCGCCGGGATTTCACCACAGGTCAGCACAAAATCCCCTAACGACACTTCACGGGTCACAAGGTTCAAGACTCGCTCATCCACTCCTTCGTAATGACCGCAGATCACCACCAGTTGGTCATAATGAGTGCCTAACTCCTGAAACATGGCTTGGTTCATCGTTTGGCCCTGAGGTGTCATTAAGATCACCTCTCGCCTCGGCAAAACGGGCAGAGACTCCACCGCCGCAAAAATCGGCTCTGGCTTCATCAACATGCCAACCCCGCCTCCATAAGGCTCGTCATCTACGCGCCGATGTTTGTCAGTCGCAAAATCACGCGGATTTGTGAGATAAACCGTAGCAATCTCTTTCGCTAAAGCCTTGCCCAACAAACCTGAACTCAGCGGTGACGCAAAGAAGTCAGGAAACAAAGTAACAATGTCAAATCTCACAAAACCCTAACTTTCGAGAGTGCAAATCTTACTGAGACTGCCGACTATACCTTGAAACTGGCACATAATTTCTAAACTAGAAAGCCTTGGCATTGCTCTTTGCTAAGGCTGACGCTCCAACAGCAACCGAAAAAAATCAAAAAGACATTTCTGATTTTCTTAAATTATGTTTAAATAAACTGACATTATGCCTATATTAGTTAAGCTCCAGGGTTAAAACTGCATGGCACTGGATGAACAGAAGCGGCATTCCTATTTCAATCAATCGGTTACTGGAACGTCTGGTTCATTTTATGTCCAGGAGTAGCGTTGTGCCGCAGCTAGAATCTCAACCCCTCAAAGAACAGATGCCTCAGTCTACCAAAACTGCCGTGATGATTATTGGGGGAGCGGAAGACAAAGTCCACGGCAAGGAAATTTTGACTTCCTTTTTTCATCGGGCGGGCGGCACAGATGCTCGCATTGCCATTATTCCCTGCGCCTCACGAGAGCCAGCCACGATCGGCGAACGGTACCGCACTATTTTTGAAGAGATGGGTGCTAAAGCGATCGAAGTCTTAGACATCCGAGAAAGAGAGCAGTGTGAGGACCCGCTTTGGCACACCTTTCTAGAGAGCTGTACGGGTGTGTTTATGACGGGGGGCGATCAACTGCGGCTCTGTGCTCTACTGGCAGACACGGAGTTGATGGTGGAGGTGCGACGGCGCGCGGTCAAAGGCGAAATCACGCTGGCAGGTACGAGTGCTGGGGCAGCGGTCATGGGTCATCACATGATTGCAGGCGGCGGTAGTGGTGAGCATCCCAATCGATCGCTGGTAGACATGGCTACTGGGCTGGGCATTATTCCAGAAATTATCGTGGATCAGCATTTCCACAATCGCAATCGTATGGCCCGACTGATGAGTGCGATCGCGGCCTACCCGGCTAAGCTGGGCATTGGTATTGACGAGGACACTTGCGCCCTGTTTGAGGGAGATGGCTTACTGCACGTCCTGGGCAAAGGCTCTGTTACTGTCGTCGATCCCGCCGATCTAAGCTACACCAACCAACCCGATGCCGAGGCTACAGATCCGCTGAGTATCCACAACTTGCGAGTCCATATTCTCAGCTATGGCGATCGCTACCATCTTCATCAGCGTCGGATCATGGCCCGTGAGCCATAGAAGGCGCTCTAGAGAGCCTCTGACTTAATGCTGATTTTAGAGAAACTTTAGCCTCGATTTGTCATACCCGAAGGTAGTCTCAGCTCCCCTACACTTCCCTTAGTATTGATTTAATGCCAACCAGCAGCGCTAAGACCTTTTATCTGAAACTGTTTATTTTGAACAGTCTCGCAAGATCTCAAAGTTCGAAACTGCAAAACAACAACCACAAAGTCAGAGACTAATCTTTGGCTCATCTCGTTGTGTTGATTGTTTTTTGTAAGTGTTGATATGCTGATTTTATTGAGTAAACCCCAGAAGTGTTGCCCACACAGCAGTTCCTCTGTTTCCACCTCCAAAGATCAAGCCCAAAACGATCAAGGTGGTTTAGGCGATCGCTGCTACGCTGTTTTTGAAACTTGCCTCTAACCTGCTGATCTTTAATTTTTTGTCATTCATGCTAGCAGGGATTGTAGTTTGTCGAGCACCAAACTGTTCCTGGTAAACAATTTGAGGTTTATTGAAGCGAGAAACTGGATAGTTGCTTCTCAAAAATCACCTCAGCTCGTGATTGCATCTGCGTCCTTCCCACTCCCGAACACCCTCGGATAGCTTTATGAAAATACTCAAGATCCAGACATTACGCGGCCCTAACTACTGGAGCATTCGTCGTCATAAGCTGGTCGTGATGCGTTTAGATTTGGAGGAGCTGGCAGACAAGCCTTCCAACCAAATCTCCGGGTTTTATGAGGGGTTAGTGGCGGCGTTACCTAGCTTAGACGAGCATTTCTGCTCACCGGGGTGTCGGGGCGGATTCCTCAGCCGAGTCCGGGAAGGCACCATGATGGGACATATCGTGGAACATGTAGCTCTGGAACTGCAAGTGCTAGCGGGTATGACAGTAGGCTTTGGCCGTACTCGTGAAACTGCCATTCCTGGGACTTACCAAGTTGTAATCGAGTATTTAGATGAGCAAGCAGGTCGGTATGCCGCCAGAGCAGCGGTGCGCCTGTGCCAAAGCCTAGTTGAAACGGGTAGCTACCCTCAAGCTGAGCTAGAGCAAGACCTGCAAGATTTGCGAACTTATTGGGCTGATGCTTCGTTAGGCCCCAGCACCGAGTCTTTGGTGCATGAAGCAGAAGCTAGAGGTATTCCTTGGCTCCCGATCGCCGCTCGTTCCATGATTCAACTAGGGTATGGAGCGCATCAGAAACGTATCCAGGCGACCTTGAGCGATCGCACTGGCATTCTAGGGGTAGAACTGGCTTGCGATAAAGAAAGTACCAAGCAAATTCTCCACGAATCCGGCGTGCCTGTGCCACGAGGCATTGTCATTAACTATCTAGATGAGCTAGAAGAAGCTATTGAGCAAGTCGGGGGCTATCCGATCGTGATTAAGCCTCTAGATGGCAATCATGGGCGCGGTATTACTCTCAATATCGACTCTTGGAAGATGGCGGAAGAAGCCTACGACGCAGCTAAAGAAGTATCGCGATCGCTGATTATAGAGCGCTACTACACAGGGCAAGATCACCGCGTGTTGGTAGTGAATGGCAAGCTAGTCGCCGTGGCCGAACGAGTCCCTGCCCATGTGATTGGAGATGGCCGCTCCACCATCGAAGAATTAATTGAGTGGACGAACCAAGATCCCCAACGGGGTGAAGGTCATGACAACGTTCTGACTAAAATTACGGTCGATCGCACCACTTGGAAGCTCCTAGATCACCAAGGCTACACCCTGCAAACTATCCTACCCCTGGGAGAAATTTGCTATCTCAGGGCCACCGCCAACCTCAGCACAGGCGGGATCGCGATCGATCGCACCGATGATATTCACCCAGAAAACATTTGGTTGGCGCAACGAGTTGCCAAAATCATCAACCTCGATATCGCTGGCATCGATATTGTCACCTCTGACATTTCTCGCCCGCTCCGCGAAACGGGGGGTGTTGTAGTTGAAGTCAATGCCGCTCCTGGCTTCCGGATGCACGTTTCTCCTAGCCAAGGCATTCCCCGGAACGTGTCGGAGTCGGTGATCAATATGCTGTTCCCCTCCGGAACCCCCAGCCGCATTCCCATCATTGCGATCACGGGCACCAATGGCAAAACTACCACTACACGCCTGATTGCTCACATCTTCAGGCAAACTCAGCGCGTTGTCGGTTACACCACCACCGATGGCATCTATATTGGTGACTACATGGTAGAAAAAGGAGACACCACTGGACCGCAGAGCGCCCAGCTAATTCTCCGTGATCCCACCGTAGAAGTAGCAGTCCTAGAATCGGCGCGTGGTGGTATCTTGCGCTCTGGTTTAGGGTTTGATGCCTGCGATATTGGGGTGGTTCTGAATGTTGCGGCTGACCACATGGGCCTGGGAGACATCAACACCCTGGACGATATGGCGCGAGTAAAAAGCGTGGTAGCAGAATCCGCCATGCCCAACGGCTATGCGGTGCTAAATGCAGATGACCCGTTGGTGGCAGCAATGGCCCGCAATGTGAGAGCCCAAGTGGCTTACTTTGCCATGAATCCTGACAACGAAATTGTCCGGGCTCACGCGCAACAAGGAGGATTGGCAGCCGTTTATGAAAATGGCTATCTATCGATTCTCAAGGGGGATTGGACACTGCGGATCGAGCAAGCCATCCATGTGCCGCTGACAATGGGTGGACGGGCTCCCTTTATGATTGCCAATGCCCTCGCTGGGAGTTTGGCTGCTTTCGCGCATGGCGTCAGAATTGAAGACATTCGCGCTGCCTTGATGAGCTTCCAAGCCTCAGCCGACCAGACTCCTGGACGCATGAACTTGTTCGACTTGGGCCACTACCACGCCTTAGTGGACTATGCTCACAATCCTGCTAGCTACGAAGCATTGGGTGGCTTTGTGAAAAATTGGACAGGCGAGCGGATTGGCGTCGTGGGAGGACCGGGCGATCGCCGCAACGAGGATTTTGTTACCCTTGGCAGACTAGCGGCGGATATCTTCGATCGCGTCATTGTCAAGGAAGACGACGACACCAGAGGGCGAGCGAGAGGCGAAGCTGCGGAATGGATTTGCCGGGGTCTAGAAGCAGCCAACCAAAGATGCCCCCACGAAATCATTCTGGACGAAACCAAAGCCATTAACTCGGCTCTCGATCGCGCTACGCCGGGTAGCTTAGTGGTGATTTTGCCGGAAAGTGTCACTCGTGCCATTCAATTGATTGAAGCGCGTAATCCTGTCGGCCACACGACAGCCACTCAAACAGCAACCCAGAATGGAGCAAGCACATCCACCAATGGGCAAACGGTCAATTCAGCTCCAGTTGAGGTCAGTCAATCTAACTCAGGCCCAACTCAAACAGAATCGCAGTCTGCCTACACGTTCTAGAGCTTCTAGTTTCCCCTGAGAGAGGTTAAACGCATTTAGACAGTTTTAGATGAGCTGCCTAAATGCGTTTTGTTTTTGCTTTGAGATATTAAGTTTGGCTTGGACAATTCGGGCTGCTTATTCCTGGTCTAGTTCAGCGGCATCCCTATCCGCGTCTGGTTTCTGGACTTCTTCCTTAAACCCTCGCAGCGTTTTACCTAACGCGCTACCCAACTCAGGAATTTTCTTGGGACCAAAAATTACAATCGCCGCGATCGCAATGATCGCTACTTCCGGCCATCCCAAACCAAACATAGCCCTCTCCTATCAACCATGCTTCACTCCCTAACTATAGACGGGATGGAAACCCCAGTTTCGCAGAAGTCAGCGATTTGAGCGGATCAAGCTTTAGTGAGCGGAATTTTGAGCCAAGTGCTCAATTCATAGGCCAACCAATCCAGTTCTGCGACTGTGAGGGACTGTGGTTCGCCCAATTCATACTGCTGAGACCCCACTGCAATCACTAGCTTGGGGGTATCACCTGATTTTGTGTAGGTCACGTTACGGATCTCTTGCCTGCGTCCCACTTGAGGCCGTCCCTTTGCTAGCCCCAACCGCTTTTGGGTCAGCGTGATTTCTTGGGTATCGATCCGTAAGCGAATTTGGCCGAATAAAGCTGGGATGACAACTTCTAACAAATCAGCATTTTTGTTGAGCATTACTTTGCTATCAGCAGGTTGAGTGACCACTGCCGCCGTTGCGTTTCGAGTTTGGCCTTGTTCCAGAGCTTGTAAAGCAGCCTGAGCCGAACCAAGCCGCCGCTCTAAACTAGATTCGGTCATCCAACTCAGCCAATCTGCGAAGGCTGGGCTTAAATCAGCCACTTGGCTAAAATCAATCCGAGACCCCCGACGGGGCAGGCTAGAAGGATGAGTACCAGACACCAAAGTGATTAAGGTTGCACCCAAACTGTACAGGTCAGAAGCCGCGATCGCTCTGCCACTAAACTGTTCTGGTGGCATGTAGCCATAAGTGCCCACCACCGTAAACGTAGTATTCTCCTCTGCTGCGGCAGTCCTGACCGAGCCAAAATCCACTAAATATACTTGGATGGGGCGATCGCCAGAGGTATCAGTGAGCAGAATATTTTTCGGCTTGATGTCCCTGTGGATCACGGGTGGCTGCTGACCATGCAGATAAACCAAAATTTCTAGCAGCGCCTTGGCAATTTGTTTCGCTTGCCCTTCAGTAAAAGTTTTGCCACCTTGGAGCAATGCTTCTAAAGATTTGCCACCCACATAGGTTTGGATCAAAGCAAAGCCTTTGCCATTGCGGAGGTTTAGCTCAAAAGAATTGAGGTATTGCGGAATTGCTGGATGGGAGAGGTTCTTCAGCGTGTCAGCTTCGCGCTCAAATAGCTTCAGGTCGTCCCATTCTGTCTCATTGTCAAAGGACAGCAGCTTGATCACTACAAAGCCCTGGGTTTGCAAGTCCTTCGCCAAGAGGGTTCGTCGCCCTGAGTTCTTGCCCAGTTGCTTTTGGATCTCGTAGCGATCGCCTAAAACTGGATTTGGCATTTTCTTCCGCTGTTACTGCCCCTTAGAACTTCTTATAGCTTTGAATTCATGCCCAAAGCAAGCTGATATTCTGAACTTACAACAGCATTCTTTAATAACTTCCAGTTTTCATTATGTCAGCGACTTCAACTCCCTCCCTCCGCGAGCAGCAACACCCCCTAATTCGTCAGCTAGCTGATGCGATCGAATCTGTTTGGCAGCAACATTTAGACTTGTCTCCCTACCCTTTCCCGGCTGAGTTGGGGTATGTCGAAGGGCGGCTAGAAGGAGAAAAGCTGGTAATTGAAAACCGCTGCTACCAAACCCCTCAGTTTCGCAAGTTACACCTAGAATTAGCGCGGGTGGGCAGCAATCTCGATATTTTGCATTGCGTTATGTTTCCTCGTACCAACTACGCTCTGCCCATGTTCGGCACCGACTTGGTAGGGGGTCGGGGGCAAATTAGTGCCGCGATCGCAGATCTCTCACCACTCAACGCTGATCGAACTCTCTCCGAATCGTACCGTACCGCCTTGTCAGCCCTACCCAATCCTGAGTTTTCCCAAGCCCGCGCCTTACCAGACTGGGGCGATATTTTTTCTGATTTTTGTCTATTTATTCGTCCGGGCAACGTCGAAGAAGAACAGCAATTTCTGCAACGAGTTGAAGGCTTTTTAACCGTTCACTGCCAACAGGCGATCGCAGCTACCCCGGTTACTTCAGAGCAAGAAACCGAAATTCTTCAAGCTCAGCGCTACTATTGCACCAAGCAACAGCAGAACGACAAAACTCGCCGCGTCCTCGAAAAAGCTTTTGGCGTAGATTGGGCAGACTATTACATGACCACTGTCTTGTTTGACTGCGCCTAAGACCTTAGTTTTTGCAATTTTCAAACTTATATAGCAATCCTAAATGGATTGAGAACAGGGGGTGGGGGCTTCGCCCCACGCAAGGGTTTTCCCCCTGCACCCCATTCAAGAGTCAAAAAGGATTGCTATAGATAGGCACAGAAGGGCAGTGGAGGTGCGATCGCTAAAAGGAGATACTGCTGTGCTACCAGGCAACCAACCGCATGCTTGGCAATTTGATGCCAATGATACCTATGTGTCTATCGCCCATGACGGAGCCGTAGTTGGATTTTGTAAACCTGGCTATGCAGCTCAAATTGCCATAGCCATGAATCGGGAGGAGCGCGTACGTCAAGCTTTGTATCTAGCTTGTTACGACCTAGTGAGCCGCGCCGGGGGGCATAACAGCCAGATTGATGATTTGGTGCAGAAATACCTGAATAAAACTGAGCCACCCAAACGTGGAACCGCTTTAATTGCAGTTCTCCTAAAACATCGGCAAGCCGAACTGGATCTAAATGACGATGAATTTACGCGCTTTTGTGACTCCTATCGACTTTCACCCAAAGAGTTAAAGCAGATTTGGCTGGATAAGGACATTGAGCAAAAGCAACTAGGGCCTCTAGCGCGAATTCTCGGTCAGTCGATTGATCAGGTGATCGAAGCTTGGAAGGGGCCAGATGGGGAGTTGTAAGTGATTTAGACAGGCATCAAAAGATATCTGCTGGATCAGCCGCTTGCACTTTGCGAACAGCGATCGCGCCAGACAGAGTACACATAATAATAGCCAAACACAAGACCGTCAAAGCGCGATCGAATGTCATTATTAGGGGTAATGAAGTGGCATTTCGAGTTAAATCATAGAGTCCTAAACACAAGGCAAAACCAGGAATGTAGCCTAGGATTGACAAAATCAAAGCTTGTTGAAAGACCACCGATAAAAGGTAAGAATTTTTATAGCCCATTGCTTTCAGCGTGGCGTACTCAGGCAAGTGATCAGAAACATCCGTGTAGAGAATCTGATACACAATCACGATGCCAACAATAAACCCCATTGCTGTACCCAGAGTAAAAATAAACCCAATAGCTGTACTACTTTGCCAGTAACTTTTTTCGAACTCAATAAACTCTTGTTTTGAGAAAATCTTGATATCTTCAGGCAGGCTTTGTCTTAAATTTGTGACGGTTTGCTCTGCATTAGCTCCCGGTTTCAATTTAATAATGCCAACATCAATTAAACCTTTGCGTCGTCGCTCAAAAATTCGCAGAAAGTTGAGGTCGCTAGTAATTAAGTTGCCATCTGCCCCAAAAGAAGCACCCAATTTAAACAAACCGCCCACTTTAATTCGCCGTCCTGCAACTTCCGTGGTTACAGTTTTACCCTGACGGAGATCAGCCGCAACAGGCCCAAATTCTGGGCGAGAATCTTCATCAAATAAAACGACCTCTGGCAATTGGATTTGAGGTAAGGCAGCTTGCAATCCAGGTACATCAAACACAGTATCTGCCGGATCAATACCAATCACCAAAATGCCGCGAGTCCGACGGTTTTCTGGATTTTTCCACAGCGCAAAGTCTAAATAAACTGGGCTAATCGAGGCTACATCCTCAAACCCCAAAGTTTGATAGAGACGACGCTGGGAAAAGCTCCGCATGGCAATTAAGGCCGTGGACTGCGGGCTAATTAAAAAAATATCTCCCTGGAAGCTTTGATGCAACCGAATCGCACTGTCGAACAAGGCATCCCGAAACCCAAGTTGCATAAACATGAGAATGACGGCAAAACCAATGCCAGCCAAAGCGATGAGTAGCCGCACTTTTTCTCGAACCAGTTGTAGCCAAGCGAGAGGAATTGCCAAGATCATCAGTGGTTCAACAGTTCAAAAATATTCAAAAATAGAAGTTTGCTGCGATCGCCGCTAGAATTTCTCTCGACCAATTGGGAGTTTAGAGGTCGGGAGTTTAGGGGGTAATCGCAACGTTGACTTGCAGATTGGTGAGTCCCGCCACCTTGGGACTGTCTGCGAGCTTAATTTTTACCTCTATGACCCTGGCATCTGTATCTGCGGCAGGATCTGTGTTGAGGACGTCATTTTTGCGAATTTGCAGACCAACATGGTCTACCGTTCCAGTAATTTCGCCCGGAAAAGCATTGCTGGTAATAGTGGCAGTTTGACCGACTCGCACCTTGGCAATATCGGTTTCATAAATTTCGGCAACTGCATACATCTGCTTGGTATTGCCAAGCTCTAAAAGGCCATCCTCACCTACCTTCTCACCAGGATCGGCATAGATCGCAATGACCCGACCGCTCATGGGTGAGCGAATGACAGCAGTTTCTAATTCGGCTTTAGCCCGTTGCAAATTCGCCATCGCCACAGTGACTTGAGACTCAGCCTGACGAATATCGGTAGGGCGCACCTCTGCGACGCTGCGTAAAACTTGATTGGATTGCTCTAGCTCTTTGCTGAGCGTTTCTAGAGTTAAGCGGCGACCATCCAGATCTGCGGCTGATATGGCCCCATTTTGATAGAGCAGCCGATAGCGCTCATAGTCGCGCTGAGCATTTTGTAGTTGTGCAGCGACGCGCGCTACATTGGCTTCCGCCGCAGCAATATCACCCGTCTTTGCTCCAGCTTGCACCTGGGCTAAGCGACTTTGAGCTTCTCGAACCTCAGCTTCTGCTTGAATTGCTGTTGCGAGTAAGCGATCGCTCGTATCCAGAACCGCGAGTGGTTGGCCCGATTGCACCATCGACCCTTCTTGCACCAACAATTTGTTAACTCGCACCGTTCCCATCGAGGAAGGCGCAGCGATGCGAACAAGTCCACCCTCTGGCTCTAATCGACCCAAACCTGTGATCGCTCGGACGGGAGCCTCGGCAGATGAGTCGGCTATAGCCTGCTCGGTTGCGACTGAGTTTCGCATGGATGAAACGTAGGCAAAAAGACCCAGGCCAGCAGTCCCTAATGCTACAGCGATCGCCAGGGCAATCATCCACTTCCCTGACGGCTGTAATAAAGGCTTATCGCTCAAAGGTTGTGTTTGAATTGTGTCCGCATCTCATGGTAGCTAAATTTCTGGAAATTTTTACGGGTTCAGGTTTGGTAATTTCCAGGGCGCGATCGCCGACTGACTATCTATAACTCTCTAGCAGCTATCTAACGGTGGGCTAAAGTGCGGTTAGTCCGGAATGTAACATTTGTACCATCAGTGGTCTGCTCTAGCACCAGCATCGGCGTTGGCTTCGCTTTCTGATCCCAGTGAATTTGAGCAATGCGACCCTGGATGGTAGGTTGCCAGGTGTCGTTCTCCTCGTGAGCAGGGCTGAGGTAGGTTTCTAGGCAATCAATAATTTGGCTAATGGTGACAGAGGTGGGCTGAGTTGGCAGCTTAGTGAGCTTGATTTGAATGCGGAACAATACTCGCTTGGTGCCCTTCGGTAGATCACCGGGTTCATATTCCACATCAAATACTTCATCAACCGCACGACCCGCGCTAGCAATGCCTACAGAACCTTGATTGGCTTGGCTAGGCCGGAGGGCCAGAGAAATTTTTTCTTTAACTTTAATTTTAATTTGATTGACAATGGCAAAGTGGAAGACTTCTTCCGCCATCCGCATTCGGAGATAGTCTAAGTTAAATTCTCTAGAGTGAATCAGGTCGGGGTTCTTCTCCATCTTACCGATGGTTTCCAGAGCCATTTTCAGCTTCTTTTGCATCTCCTTGTTCTTCAAGTCCGCAAACCGTACCTGCTTTTGCAACTTGCTCGCCTGGAGGTGTGAATACACTCCTAAGCCTACTAAAAGGAGAAACAGACCGCCTGTCGTCATCATCCAAGGCTGAGCGGCCCCATCATCGGGTTGCACAGGCTGAGGGGGCGGAACTGCAGCTTTAGTTCTGACAGTTTTGGCAGGTTTGACAGGTTTGACAGGAGCTTGAGCCAACCAAGGTTCTATGAGAAAAAGCGGGGTTGACATAATAAATCCAGGCCCAACGGTGACTTCTATTTTCAGAATGCCCCGAAGTGGGGCGGTTGCATCACTGCTGTATCGAAAATACAGGTATCCAAAAGTACTAGCGCAGCCAACGCGCTCGGTAACCCCGGGCATCAATGTGGCTGAGATAAGGAAAGCTGGCGTATCGGCCTAAGCCACCTGGCCACCAGGAGTCCAAGAACCAGTAGAGCTGATCGCCTGTAAGACCATCGCAATAAAAGTCGATGGCATCTCCAACAATATGACGGCTATTAGAAACACCACCGACTCTGGCATTGATTTCGGAAGGACGGTACCAACTGGTGATATAAAAAGGCCGACCAATCCGCTCGCGGGCTTGTTGGGCCAGACGTGCAATGCGAACAATGGCATCAACGGTGCTTTGGTCGGGAGGCATGCGAGTGCCGCCGTGGGTGGCCTCAGCCCAACTAAAAGTACCGTTGGGGATGATCGAGGCGTAAATCTGAATGTTGGTAGGAGTCCAGCGGGCTGGACGTTTCGGCAGAATTAGCGGTTCTGGCTTGGGAGCCGATTCCAAAGCATCCCGACGAGCTTGCTGCATCCGTTTAACATCTTCAAACAGCGATCGGATGGTTTGATCACGAGTGCTCAGGCCACGCCAAAGCTGCACCAGCCGAATCAGAGCTTCTCGCTGATCTTCGGTTTCTCGATACTCGGCAGGGATGCGACGGATAAATTCAAGCAATTCACGATCGAGTTGCGTGGCGGCATCGGTGAGGGCTGTTTTGTTGGTGGTACTGGTGGCAAGGGTGTTGGGGTTAATTCCCAAAGCGGCGATCGCAGTAGAACGAGAATCCAGCCCCCGCCATAACCGAAAGGCTTCTGTGAGGGCGTTTCGTTGCTCTCCTTTGCCCTGGTAGTACTGCGGGATGCGTTGAGCAAAGGCAATGAGAGCAGGATCAACAATTTTTAATCCAGGCTCTGGAGAGGTACCTTTTTCCAAAGAGGCGATCGCGGCTTCACGGGAATCCAATTGCCGCCAAAGTTGAGTCAGGCGAACGAGGGCTTCTCGTTGATGGGGGTAGCCCGAATAGTTACGAGACAGGCTTTGGATGAACTGACCCAGCGCTTGATCGAGATAGGATTCATCGACTGTTTCAGGGTCAGTATCGGCAGGAGTTTTGAGATTTAAGGAGGCGATCGCGGCTTCGCGGGAATCTAATTTGCGCCAGATCCGCAAAGCTTCCAAAAAAGCGTCTCGTTGGTAAGGTAGACCTCGGTAATAGCTAGGCAGGCGATCAGCCAAGGTGAGAAGCGCTCTATCCAGATAAGCCAGGTTTTGCGGTAACTTTTCGGCCTTGAAGTCAATGGTTAGATCGTCTAAATAAGCTTGCAGCAGGGCTTGAGGATTCGATGCTTCTAGACGGGCTGCGGCCAAGTTACTAGCAGGGGGCGTGTAACCTGCGGCTACAGCTTGAATGAACTTGTTACTGTAACGGCCTGTTTCATTGCTCCAGAGATCGGTTGCTTGCCAGCCTTGGGCAATTAAGCTATCCGTGATGCTGCGAATTGTATTAGCGGCGTATTGGACTTGCCCTGTAAAGGTATTGACTTGGCCCAAGGGAATTCGGTTGGCAGGCGCAATCCCTAACCCAGTTTCGCCATCCTCCAAGGCTGGCTTGCCTTGAACCTGGTACAGTGCTGCCAGGATGGGTTTATGAATTCCGGCTCGTTCTGCTTCCAACAGGTAAAGGTAGTTGCGCTGGTCTGGTGTCAGTTTTCCCATAAGCTACAGCACTCAATTGCCCTAATCGTTACAGTTACTAACCAAGATGCCTTTAACGCTGCTGTCTCAGGATTTAGTCGCTAATTCCTTTAAGAATGTTCGCCTAGTCGCTACCGATATGGATGGCACACTCACGCAAAGCGGCAAGTTTACGCCCACTTTACTACAGGCATTGGTGCAATTAGCGGGGGCTGGCATCCAAGTTTTGATTGTCACCGGGCGATCGGCAGGTTGGGTCGGAGGCTTGGTCAACTATTTGCCTGTTTGGGGAGCGATCGCGGAAAACGGCGGCCTATTTTACTCTGGTCAAATTGAAACCCCAACTGCGCTGGTTGCCATTCCTGACTTAGCCTTACACCGCCAAAAGCTAGCCCAAACTTTTCAACGGTTGCAAGCGGATTTCCCGCAGTTACAGGAGTCTGCTGACAATCGTTTTCGGCTCACAGACTGGACATTTGATATTGAGGGACTCAGCTTAACAGAGATTCAAGCGATTAATGCCTATTGTCAGGACCAAGGCTGGGGCTTCACTTACAGCAATGTCCAATGCCACATTAAGCCGATGGAGCAAGACAAAGCCACTGGGTTACGCCGAGTCTTAGATCAATACTTTCCAGACTACACACCGCAACAAGTTGTGACGGTCGGGGATAGCCCTAATGATGAAAGCTTGTTTGATACCGACCCGTTTCCCCTGTCAGTTGGGGTCGCCAATGTGAGAGATTACGCCGACCAATTAATCCATCAGCCTACTTATATCACCCCCGAAGCTGAAGGCGCAGGATTTTGTCAGTTAGCAGAATGGTTGTGTGCTCTTTATAAAAGCGAAGAATAAAAACAAAAGCGATCGCTCGTTATATTCAAGAACGGCGATCGCTTTTAACTAAAGTTAGGTTTTACTGAGTTTTCTGGCTCACGAAACAACCTAATCCTCCAATTGAAACATCTAATCAAGCAGAGCTTCTGGGGTGAAAAGGCTCATCACTGGAGTCAGCGCGATCGCTAGAAGGAAGGGGCATGACTAACACTTTGTCAACTCGGTTGCCATCCATATCCATCACTTCAAAGCGCAGCCCTTGCCATTGGAAGTGATCTGCGGCGGTGGGAATGTGGCCTAGGTGCATCACCACAAAACCGCCCAGCGTATGATAGTTGCCCTTTTCTTCACCAGGAATTTTATTAATTCCTAAAATATCTTTGAACTCATCTACTGTCAGCATTCCGTCTAGCAGCCAAGAGCCATCCTCGCGTTGAACTGCATAGGGTTCTTCCAAGTCTTCGACTGAAGGAATATCACCGACGATCGCCTCCAAAATGTCATTCAAGGTAACGATCCCCTGAATCACACCATACTCATCTACTACGAGCGCGATGTGAGTACTAGATTTTTTGAACATCTCTAGGACTGACAAAGCGCGGGTACTCTCTGGAATAAACAGGGGTTGCCGCAAGTTTGTGGTTAAGTCTATTGCTTCTCCTACTAGACTCCGCACCAACAAATCATTCACATGCAGAACCCCCAAAACATTATCGATCCCACCCTGACAGATAGGGAATCGGGAATGCACCCCCTCGGTAATTTTCTGACGGTTTTCCTCTAAGGAATCCTCTAGGTCAAGCCAGACAATATCGGGGCGAGGAGTCATCAAAGAGTTGGCGCGGCGATCGCCTAAGCGAAATACCCGCTCCACCATGTCCTGCTCGGCTTCCTCAAAGGTTCCTGCCTCTGTTCCCTGTTGCAGTAAAACCCTAATTTCTTCTTCAGTCACCATCGGCTCATCCGAGGGCTTAATGCCCAAGAGCCGCATCACCATGTCTGTAGAAGTGCTCAAGAGATGTACTACGGGCGCAGCGAACATCGCTAACATCCGCATTGGGCCAGCAACCGAGGAAGCAACCCGTTCTGGATTGTTTAGCGCCAATTGCTTAGGTACTAGTTCACCAATAATCAGGGTTAGGTAGGTGACGACCATAATGGCAAGGCCCGAAGCGATCGCGTCTCGGTAAGCAGCCAATCCAGGAACCATGCCTAAGACAGGGCCAATTCTTCTAGCCAGAGTGGACTCACCCACAGCACCAGACAAAATGACAATGAGTGTGATGCCAATCTGAACAGTAGCCAAAAACTGATTTGGAGCGTTTGCTAGGTCGAGGGCTGTGCGAGCTTTGGCATTTCCCTCATTCGCCATCTGCTGGAGTCGCACCTTGCGTACCGAGACGATCGCCATCTCCGAGAGCACAAAGACACCGTTGGCAAAGGTCAGCAAGAGAAGGATGAGGAAATCAAAAAGAAAAGAGGACATTCCTGAATTGCCTGTGATTGTGGCGAATCGCGCCTAATGTTTTAAGTATCTTAATATTCAGAATCAAAGGTTATAAATATTCCAAGACCCTAAAGATGCAATTTTTGTCCAAACCTAACAAGTATTAGCCAACACAAGCAAAGCAAATACTGTAGCGATCGCTTCACCTCCCACCTAGCCTTCTACAGCTACCACTAACAGTTAAAGCCTCCGATCGCTTTACAGAGACCGGAGGCAGTTTGTTTTCTAGTGTTCTAGCAGGTTAGGGCAAGAACTTGAGGGAACTAGATTAGGTGATTAGGATTGGTAGCGCTTCTTGGTTTCTTCGTCAGTGGTGATGGAATCAATGGGGCGATCACTGGTCAGCTTGGGATCTGTTCCAGACACAGGCTTAGTTACGGGCTTGGTTACAGGAGTGGGGTTTGTACCAAGTAGTGGATCTACACCCAGCAGGGGATCTCTATATAAATCGCGGTTAGCTGAGGTAGATGAGGTTAAAGTTGGGCTAGTCAAGGTTGGGCTGGTTAAGGGCTGACTGCCTAGGCTTGGCTTAGTTTTGTCAGCGATCGCACCTTTAGCCTTGTCTGCGGTTCCTTTAACGGAATCTTTCACAGAGTCAGTAACACCCCGCACATCGGCTTCATTGACTTTGTTCTTCACAGAATCAGTCACACCGCGAACGTTGGCTTCATCGATTTTGCCCTTCACAGAGTTGCTCACGCCACGCACGTCAGCTTCCTCAATCTTGTGCTGCACAGAGTCAGTAACACCCCGCACGTTCGCTTCATCGATTTTCTGTTTCACGGAGTTGCTTACGCCGCGAAGATCCGCTTCCTCAATTTTGTGCTGTACAGAGTTGCTTACACCCCGAACATTGGCTTCATCGATCTTCTGTTTTACAGAAGCACTTACGCCCTGGACATCCGCTTCTTCAATCTTGTGCTGCACGGAGTCAGTTACGCCCCGCACATTCGCTTCATCGATCTTATGCTTCACAGAGTCGGTAATGCCATGAACGTCAGCTTCCTCAATTTTCTGCTGTACAGAACTAACCGCACCTTTGAGGTCAACTTCATTCACTTTTCCTTTGACGGTTTCAACCACACCCTCTACTTGGTGGGTGACTCCTTCAACGGCATCCTTCATCGTGTGGACTGCACTATCCACTTTCTGGTCAATCCCTTCTGCAGCTTGGTTGCCAATCGCTGCACCTGCGATCGCACCACCTACAGCACCGACGGCTGCACCTAAGCGCCCACCAACCATTTTACCGATTGTGGCTCCAGCGATCCCACCGCCAGCGGCACCAATGGCTTCCGCAACGATGTGGTTAGCAGATTTATCCTGGTCAGAAGCATTCTCTTGGGGCTGGATTTCTGCACTAGTCTCTATGATTTCAACATCGATAGGAGCTAGGTTGTCTTCGTTGCCCATGTATGGGGAGTTATTGATGTTAGTCATAGCCAAATTTCCTGCGAGTTTATAACTTTTGCTTATTTGTTCTTAGCTTATCGATTAATAAAGGGGCTGACCTCCCCTGTCGGGAGAGATCCAGAAGCTTTAGGTTCATCTGATAGAGGTATCCCTTAAGTAGAAAGAGCTGCTACTGAACAGGCTGGTTTGTGTGCAGGTTAGGGGCAAAACTGGGCCAACTAATCGCATCAACAAGAAGACAATTCAACCAACGGCTTTCGCTGGGGCTTCTACAATACAAAGATAGGTAAACATTCTTGACTGCCCGCTGCCCCGGTTCCAGAATCTATGGCTTTTTCGTCAATTATTCGCGCCCTGGGGCGATCGCCCCTCACTACCGAGCTGTTAACCAAACTAAAACAGCAACAAGTCCTGAGGCTCAACGGTGTGTCTCGCATTCCCAAGGGCTTGGTAGCCTCTGCTTTGGCCCAAACTGGCCCCCGTAACTTGTTGGTGATCACTGCCACCCTAGAAGAAGCAGGACGCTGGACTGCCCAACTGGAAGCGATGGGGTGGCAAACGGTGCATTTCTACCCCACCTCCGAAGGGTCTCCCTACGAACCCTTTGATTTAGAGTCGGAGATGGCTTGGGGCCAGCTACAAGTCCTAGCGGATCTAGTGGGTAGTCAAACAGCTACTAGTAATGGCAATGGCAGTGGCAACGGTAATGGTAATGGAGATAGCCCAGGCAGCGAGACGAGTCGAACGGCGATCGTTGCTACAGAACGAGCCTTACAACCTCATTTACCTCCGGTTGAAGCCTTCCGCCCCTACTGCATCACGCTCCAAAGAGGCGCAGAAGTTGACCTCAACGCCTTTAGTAATGAACTAACTCGCTTAGGATACGAGCGCGTTTCCCTGGTAGAAACTGAAGGTCAGTGGAGCCGTCGGGGAGACATTGTGGATGTGTTTCCTGTCGCCGCCGAACTTCCAGTGCGTCTGGAATGGTTTGGCGACGAACTCGACAAGATGCGCGAATTTGATCCTGCGACTCAGCGATCGCTCGACTCAATCAACCGCCTCGTTCTCACGCCTACCAGTTTCAGCCCGATTGTCAGATCTGCGTTCACAGGCGAGAAAGCAACAGCGCTAACAACCTATCTCAACCCCGCCGAACAAGAAAAATTTGAGCAAGACCAACCTTTAGCAGGTCTGCGTCGATTTCTAGGATTAGCCTTCGACCAACCCGCCTCTCTCCTCGATTACTTACCCGAAAATACCTTGATCGCTCTAGATGAACCAGAGCAGTGTCAAGCTCATGGCGATCGCTGGTTTGAGCATGTAGAGGAAAACTGGAGGGATGAGGGAGGAAGGATGAGGGAGGAAGGGACAACCTCTCTTTTGCCTAAGATCCATCGTTCCTTTCAAGAGTCACTGGCTGAAGTCGAATGTTTCGATCGCCTCTATCTCTCAGAACTGGTAGAAGAAGTTGCAGGGGCTGCTCCATCTCTCAATCTTGCCAGCCGTCCGGTTAATGCGACTCCGCACCAGTTTGGTAAGTTGGCGGAGACGATTCGAGGGGAGCGCGATCGCGGGTTTTCGGTGTGGTTAGTGTCAGCACAACCGTCGCGATCGGTGTCGTTGTTACAGGAGCACGATTGTCCGGCGCAGTTTGTCCCGAATCCTAAAGATTTTCCGGCGATCGAGAAACTTCAGATTCAGCGGGTGCCTGTAGCAGTAAAGTATTCGGGCCTCGCGGAGATCGAAGGGTTTGTTTTACCGACCTTCCGCTTGGTAGTCGTTACAGACCGAGAATTTTTTGGTCAGCACACCTTAACCACTCCTAGCTATGTCCGCAAACGGCGACGGGCTGCCTCTAAGCAGGTTGACCCGAATAAGCTGCAACCAGGGGATTTTGTCGTCCATAAAAGTCATGGGGTTGGCAAGTTCCTGAAATTAGAGAGCTTGACAATCAACCATGAAACCCGTGAGTACTTGGTGTTGCAGTATGCCGATGGTTTGTTGCGGGTAGCGGCAGACCAAGTGGGGTCCCTATCTCGGTTCCGAGGGGCTGGGGATGCGGTGCCAGAGCTGAACAAGATGTCCAGCAAGGCTTGGGAGAAGACCAAGAGCAAAGTCCGCAAGTCGATCAAAAAATTGGCGGTGGATCTGCTGCAACTGTACGCCCAGCGATCGCAGCAACAAGGCTTCACCTATCCTGCCGATATGCCTTGGCAGCAGGAAATGGAGGATTCTTTCCCCTACCAACCTACCCCTGATCAGCTCAAGGCGACGCAGGATGTCAAACGGGATATGGAAAACTCCCGCCCGATGGATCGCCTAGTTTGTGGAGATGTGGGCTTCGGCAAAACGGAAGTGGCAATCAGAGCCATCTTCAAGGCAGTCACAGCGGGCAAGCAAGTTGCGTTACTGGCTCCTACAACGATCTTGACGCAGCAGCACTATCACACTCTAAAGGAACGATTTGCCCCTTACCCCATCCAAGTGGGTCTGCTCAATCGCTTCCGTACCGCCGAGGAACGCCGCCAAATTCAGCAGCGCTTAGCTACTGGAGAGCTAGATATTGTCGTGGGCACCCATCAACTTTTAGGTAAAGGGGTGGCCTTCCGAGATTTGGGCTTGTTGGTGGTGGATGAGGAACAACGGTTTGGGGTGAACCAAAAGGAGAAAATCAAGAGCCTCCGCACCCAAGTCGATGTGCTGACGCTCAGTGCTACTCCAATTCCCCGGACGCTCTATATGGCCCTGTCTGGCGTGCGAGAAATGAGCTTAATCACAACTCCACCTCCTTCTCGGCGTCCCATCAAAACTCACCTGTCTCCTTTTGACTCCGAAACGGTGCGATCGGCAATTCGCCAAGAACTCGATCGCGGGGGGCAAATCTTTTATGTAGTGCCCAGGGTAGAGGGGATTGAGGAAACTTCAACTAAAATTCGGGAGATGGTGCCAGGAGCAAGGCTAGCGATTGCCCACGGCCAAATGCCAGAAGCAGAGCTAGAATCCACCATGCTTACCTTCAGCAATGGCGATGCGGATATTCTCCTCTGCACCACAATTATTGAGTCGGGTTTGGACATTCCGCGAGTCAACACCATCCTGATTGAGGATGCTCAGCGCTTTGGCTTGTCGCAGCTATATCAGTTGCGGGGTCGGGTGGGTCGAGCGGGGATTCAAGCCCATGCCTGGTTGCTCTATCCCAAGCAAAGCCAACTCTCGGATACTGCTCGTCAACGCTTACGTGCGATTCAGGAGTTTACGCAGCTCGGTTCTGGCTATCAACTCGCCATGCGAGATATGGAGATTCGCGGAGTAGGTAATCTACTGGGCGCAGAACAATCGGGACAAATGGATGCGATCGGGTTTGACCTCTACATGGAGATGCTGGAGGAATCGATTCGGGAGATTCGCGGCCAAGAGATTCCTAAGGTGGACGATACCCAGATCGATCTCAGTGTGACTGCCTTTATTCCGGCTGATTACATTCCCGATCTAGATCAGAAGATGAGTGCCTACCGAGCGGTGGCTTCAGCAAACACCAAGGCTGAGTTGATGCAAACGGCGGCAGAATGGAGCGATCGCTATGGCGCAATTCCACCTGCGGCTCTGCAACTGATCCGGATTGTGGAACTGAAGCAAACTGCTAAGAAGCTAGGTTTCTCTCGCATCAAGCCAGAGGGCAATCAACATGTGGTGCTGGAAACGCCGATGGAGGAGCCTGCTTGGAACTTACTTAAGGCTAACTTGCCAGATCATTTGCAATCTCGGTTTGTCTATACGCCGGGTAAGGTGACGATAAGAGGGTTGGCAGTGTTGGGTGTGGAGCAGCAGTTGGCGAATTTGATTGATTGGTTGGGGAGAATGCAAGGGGCTTTACCGGAGCCTGCCTTGGTTTAGTTTTTGGGCTTGGTTAAACCCAGAGGTTGGGGGCGCTTGCCCCCAAACCCCCGCTGAGGGACGCAACCGTCCCTCAGACTCCCTCCAAACGAGTTTAACTGTAGGTATTTCGAGTTTTTGGTTTGCTAATTCTAGCTGTTAGCTCTTGAGTCTTGGCTTCTACCTCTCAACTTCTAGCCCCTGACTCCTGTCTACTGTCTCCCTCATCTTTCATCCCTCATCCCTCCTCTTTCATCCTTCTTCTCACATCGCGGTTCGTAATAAAGCTGAATGAAGTCGGCGAATTGTTTGTAGCCCATGCGGGTGAAGCTGGTGGCGATGCCGTCTCCTAAGCAGTATTGGTAGTCGTAGATAGTGGTGTTGCCTGTGAACTGGGTCGATAGTTCTTGCCAGGTGGGGGGTTGGTAGCCAAAAACAAATTGGAAAAATTTGGCGGCTTCTGCTTGGTCGTAGGTGAAGTCGTCAGCGTTGGAATTAGCGGCTACGTTCAGGTTAATGTATTTAGCGCGGTCGTTGACGAAGGTAATTGACCACTCGGTTTGAGGAAATTTGGGAAACAGTTGGCGCAACTGAGTAGCGGAGTAAGTATAAGTAACGCCATCTGGAGTGGTAAGGCGAGTCTGGTAGCGACCAAAAGTGCGCTCAATGGTTTGAGGGGTTTGATTTAGCACGGGTTGGCCTGCTTTAGCCGAGCCGACACAGAGACTTGCTAGGGCTAGCCCGCTCAGAGCTAAGCCACAAAAAAAGGTACGAGTTACAGCGATCGCCATAGTAAATTAAAACCTGATAACTATAGAAATTTAATTAAGGTCTCATTACAGAAATCAAGACTAAACACAAGTTCAAAAAGTTTCTATCGTGTCATTTTTCATACATTCAACTGGAGGAAAACTCCCTAAGTTTATTGAACTTAAAGTCATATTTCTATCGATCAGCCATTATCAAAAAACTCAACTAGCTAACAAATGGGCTTGAGTCGCTATAAAGCTGGGTACGGCTCGGCGATCGCTCCAAATTAATTTCTATCTCCAGGCAGAGCGCCAACAAAAATTTATAATGAAGGTTTGACACTTGTTATCCTTGGCCTGTAGCTTCCTATGACCACCTCTTCTCGCCGCTATCACATCACTACTTTTGGTTGTCAGATGAACAAAGCTGACTCCGAGCGCATGGCTGGCATCTTAGAAGACATGGGCTTTCAGTGGTCAGAGGACCCAAATGACGCCAATCTCATTCTTTACAACACCTGTACGATTCGGGACAACGCGGAACAAAAAGTTTATTCATACTTAGGTCGGCAAGCGCGAAGGAAACATGAGCAGCCTGACTTGACCTTAGTGGTCGCGGGTTGTGTGGCTCAGCAAGAAGGCGAATCCCTGTTACGACGGGTGCCAGAACTGGATCTAGTCATGGGACCCCAGCATGCCAACCGCTTAGAAGATCTCCTAGAGCAAGTCTTCAGTGGCAATCAGGTGGTAGCGACAGAAGCGGTTCATATTTCTGAGGACATTACTAAACCCCGACGCGACAGTAAAGTGACTGCTTGGGTGAATGTCATCTATGGCTGCAACGAACGCTGTACCTACTGTGTGGTTCCTGGAGTCCGAGGCATTGAACAGTCTCGCACCCCCGAAGCAATCCGAGCTGAAATTGAGGAACTAGGGCGACAAGGATACAAGGAAATTACGCTTTTAGGCCAGAACATTGATGCTTATGGGCGCGATCTGCCTGGAGCCACTCCCGAAGGTCGGCATCAACATACCCTCACCGATCTCCTCTACTATGTGCATGATGTCCCTGGCATTGAGCGGATTCGCTTTGCCACAAGTCATCCCCGCTACTTTACGGAGCGCTTAATCAAGGCTTGTGCCGAGCTACCGAAAGTTTGTGAGCACTTCCATATCCCCTTCCAGTCTGGAGATAACGAAGTTCTCAAGGCCATGTCTCGCGGCTACACCCAAGAAAAGTACCGTCGCATCATCGACACCGTTCGCAGCTACATGCCAGATGCTTCCATTAGTGCCGATGCGATCGTAGGCTTTCCCGGTGAGAGCGAAGCGCAATTTGAGAACACCCTGAAGCTGGTCGATGAGATTGGCTTTGACTTACTCAACACAGCCGCTTACTCCCCGCGCCCTGGCACTCCTGCAGCCATTTGGGACAACCAACTCAGCGAGGAAGTCAAGAGCGATCGCCTGCAACGCCTAAATCATCTAGTCAACACCAAAGCCGCCGAGCGATCGCAGCGCTACCTAGGCCGCACCGAAGAAGTCTTGGTAGAAGACCAAAATAGCAAAGATCCCACGCAAATCATGGGTCGCACCCGTGGCAACCGTCTCACCTTCTTCCCCGGCGACATTAATAAACTCAAAGGCCAACTAGTTCAAGTTTATATTTCAGAAGTGAGAGCCTTTAGCTTAACGGGAGTACCAATTAGTTCAAACACGCAGTACCAACCTAGCTTAGTAGTTTAGTAGTCTCAGCTCTTGACTACAACTAGTTTTCCATCTTGTTTCAATAGAGGCTAATTATGGGCACTAAGGTTGTTTTAGATATCGAGGCCGATCTGAATAGTGAGCAGTTTTCCTATTTAAATGAAACCAATATTATTGCCCATTATCTCAGCCAACTGGATATTAAATATCCCTACTGCGTAGATATTGGTGCAGCGGATGGCATTGCGATGTCTAATACCTTTTCTTTGTTCAAAAGCGGCTGGCGGGGTTTAGCGGTAGAAGCTGACGCTGAAAGGTTTGCCAAACTAGCAGTTGTTTACTACTCCATGCAGTTTTCAGGGGTTAATCTTTGTAGAACGATTGCTACCCCAAACAATATTGTTGATCTACTAAAGGCAAATCAAATTCCCAAAGAATTTGGCTGTTTAAGTCTTGACATTGATGGGTATGACTACTTCGTGCTTGAGAAAGTTTTACAGCAATATCGGCCTACTTTAGTTTGCACAGAAATCAACGAGGTAATCCCGCCACCTCTGAAGTTCACAATTCAATACAGCCAAGATTATGGAGGTCCTCAAGGTAACTTTTATGGTCAAAGCATCTCCCAGTTATATACATTGTGCGAACAATATCAATATTCACTAGTCCAGCTAGAGTACAACAATGCGTTTTTGATTCCTAATGAAATCAGCCCAAAACCATCTCTTACTCCCGAAGAAGCTTATATCCAAGGATATCTACACCGACCAGATAGATTAGAGAAATTTCCTTGGCATCAAGACTCAGAGATGGAGCAAGTTCTTAACTTATCACCAAGTGATGCTTTAGAATTTCTCACTCAGCGCTTCGCCCCTCAAAGCAGTAAGTTCATACTTTCACTTTAGTAACCTTTTTCACTGCGAATAACTGATCTACCAGGATGCTTTGTTTTTTCAACTCATATCTAGATCAATATGCAGCTCAAGCAGATTAATCATCATTAGCAAGCTTAAGGAACACGATAGAAACCTGAGCATGTATCCAAGCCTTTGACTCATTTTTACGCTTGCCTCAATCAAAACTCTGAGTTTTCTTTTTAGAGTCAATATATTTAAATTTTAATTTCTTCTCATGGTCACTCTCAGTACTTGAACACTTGATTTCAAGGTTGGAATCGCAACTTTTGCGAGTTAATTCAGCCAAATACCTAGTGAATATCTCAGCTTAAACCACAGTAAGTATTCACTGAAGCAGCCATTGAGAGTATGGTAGTTAGGCTAGAAAAAATTGCCTAAAAAATTCCCTGGAGGACGCCAGAATGACGAAGCTGCGGGTGGGGTTGCTGTTTGGAGGTTGCTCAGGGGAGCATGAAGTTTCAATTCGTTCTGCCCGTGCGATCGCCAATGCCTTAAACACAGATCCGAATCCTAGCAAGTACGAAGTGCTGCCTTTCTACATCCAAAAAGATGGCCGTTGGCAAGCTCCAGAAGTTGCTCAGTCAGTACTAGACTCTGGTGTGCCGCTGCCTTCCGAAGAAGCGTCCTCAACAGCTGTTCGCACTCATCTTTGGCAATTCCCACCCCTAGCTGCCGAAATTGATGTGTGGTTCCCCATCCTCCACGGGCCTAACGGGGAAGATGGCACGATTCAAGGTTTGTTGCAGTTGATGCAAGTACCCTATGTTGGGTCAGGGGTGCTGGCTTCCTCGGTGGGCATGGACAAGATTGCCATGAAGAGCGCTTTTGCTCAGGCTGGCTTGGCGCAAGTCAAGTACATGACGGTCAATCGTTCACAGGTTTGGTCGAATCCTTGTATTTACCCGAAACTATGCGACGAAATTGAAGCAGCATTAGGTTATCCCTGTTTTGTCAAGCCTGCTAACTTAGGCTCCTCAGTGGGTATTGCTAAGGTGCGATCGCGGGCTCAACTCGAAGCAGCGTTAGATAGTGCCGCTAGTTACGATCGCCGCTTGATTGTGGAAGCTGGAGTCGTAGCCAGAGAAGTGGAATGTGCGGTTTTAGGTAACGATCAAGCGCAAGCCTCTATCGTAGGGGAGATCACTTACACCAGTGATTTCTACGACTATGAAACGAAATACACCGAAGGGCGAGCCGATTTACATATTCCTGCTCCCCTAACGGAGGCGATCGCCGCTCAGGTGCAAGCAATGGCCTTACAAGCATTTGCGGCAGTTGATGCAGCGGGATTAGCGCGAGTTGACTTCTTCTATGTGGAAGCTACGGGGGAAGTGTTGATTAACGAAATCAATACATTACCTGGCTTTACCGCGACTAGCATGTATCCTCAATTGTGGGCCGCTAGTGGGGTTAACTTCCCGACCTTGGTCGATCAACTGATTCAGTTCGCCTTGGAGCGACATTCTTAAAGCCAACTGCCAAATTTTTGGTTTTAATCTTTGGCTCCAAAATTTTTGGCGAGAAAGCGATCGCTTCAGTACAATTCAGTACAATCAGAGGCAAATGGGCATTCTAGCCAAGAGCCTTATTCCCAATCCACTTTGGACTCCCTAGCCAAGAAGTAAAGTAGCTATGGTTAACCAGACTCAGCCTCATCGGACTCAGCCAGCGCTTTTGGACACCACGACACAAGTTATCCAAAAGTATCCTTTTATCCTTTGGGGAATTTCCTTAGTTCTGGTACTACTTCTAGGAGGAATGGCGCTCAAGAAGCTGATTTATCCTGGCCCCATTGACGGCCCCGTTGAGCCAGAACTAGCTGCCGTTCCAGCGAAGCCAGAATCACCTGAGTTGGCGGAGAAGGATCTTAATCTATTGCTATTTGGAGCTGTAGCTCTTGGTTGTGCAGCAGGTTCTATCCTCATTTCTCGACGAATTGAGCAGGGAGAATCGCGGCCCAAATCACAACCCAATTTATCCGAGCCTAAGTCGCAACAGCGAGTGATGCTGTCGCGTTCACCTGCCCCTGAGAAACGCCCATCTGCTAAAGCGACCCGCCGTTCTAGCTCACCAACGCGGCGCAAAAAAGTGGGGACAGTGACAGGGCAGCGATCGCAGGGTGCCACTGCTACGGTTATTTCCGCCGAACCTGTGAGGATGCGTCAAGCAGAATATGCCACAGCTTCAGTGGTCATAGAACCAGTCGTCACCGTGGTTCCAGAGAACGAAAGCCACCCGCTCGATTGGGGCGAAGCTAACCTGGCTGACATGATGGATATTCGTAAGCAGAAACCGCTTTCTTCTTTGCTCTAGCATCATCCATAGCCCTATGGGTATCTGTGGGTGTCAGCTTTTGACAGACTTGTGCCTAACAGAGCGATCGCCTTGCCCGCAAGTTGCCGTACCTCTGAGAACCAGTGTCACCGATACTGGTAATGGAGCAGATCGTTGTTTCTGCTCTGGCTCATTGATTTGCGGATTGCTGTATGGGTACCGTTTGGGAATTAGATTTTTATTCACGTCCGATCTTGGACGAAAGCGGCAAGAAGCTGTGGGAAATATTGGTATGTGAAAGCCCCTCAGAGGCCAACCACCAAGCCGAAACCCTTTTTCGTTATGCCCAGTACTGCCCTAGCACTCAGGTAAACTCTTTGTGGTTGCAGGAAGCTTTGCAAAATGCGATCGCCCAAGCTCCCCAGCCCCCCGATGAGATTCGCTTCTTTCGTCGTCAGATGACGAACATGATCAACAAAGCCTGCGAAGACTTAGGCATTGCTTGTGAAGTGAGCCGTCGGACATTTGCACTCAATCATTGGCTGCAACAGCGCGAACAATTGGTTTATCCCGATCATCCCAATTTTCAACCAGGGGCAAATCCGTCCGTTAGTTACGAAACCACAACCCCTCAACCCCTGCCTGATGCGCTGATAGGCCAGCAGTGGGCTTTCGTCACCTTGGAAGCTAGTGCCTTCGCCGAGATGGCAGAGTGGGAAATTGCCTTTACCAGAGCCTTTCCGCTAGAAATACTCCAATTAGCTCCCGATACCAAGATTCCAGGGCTGATCATTTTCTCGTATAGAGCTTTGGCCCTAGCTGGCTGGATGTCTGGGTTAGAGTTGGCGTTTCTCAAAATGGATACCAGCGCGGCCAAATCAAGATTGTTGCTAGAAACGGGGATGAGCGATCGCTGGATTTTAGCCAATCTCACCACGCCGCAACTGCAAGCGGAAGCTCAAGGATTCGAGCAAGCCAAACAAGCGGCACAACAAGTGCATTTTGTGGCGGTGCAGTCTGATCCGGAAGCAGAATCTTTTGCAGGCTTTTGGTTATTACAGGAACTGAATCTCGCTTAAATTGGGTTCCAATCTAGCGTAAAGTGATCCCAGGTGGAAGAAGTGACGCGATTAATCAGTCACGTAAACTCTGCCTGCTTCCCAGTTAGCTTCACTCGTCCACAGATTTTATGGGTCTTGACGAACTACAGCCAGAGATGCCAGCAGAACAACTGTTGGAGCTAGCCGCCCGCGCAGGTGCAGAAGCAGCGGAAGTGTTTCAATCGCGATCGCTTTCCCGTCCTGTTTTCTTTGAAGCCAATCGCCTCAAGCAGCTAGAGAGTACCCAGGCCGAGGGCACAGCCTTACGCCTTTGGCAGAATGGCCGTCCCGGTTTAGCCGTAGCCTACGGTCCTGTAGAGCCACAGGCATTGATAGAGCGGGCCTTAGCCCTCAGTCAACTCAATGAGCCAGAAACAATCGAGCTGACGGCAGGCTCCAAAGTGTTTTACCCCGATGTGGGAGAAGCGATCGCAATTGAGCAACTCGTCGGTTGGGGCAAAGAAGCGATCGCCCTCGTCCGGGAAGCTTATCCAGAAAGCCTCTGTACCGCTGAATGGGAGTGCGAAGCGGAGAGTACCCGCTTGATCAACTCAGAGGGATTAGATTTTAGCTACACCGATACTACGCTCAGCTGTTTTCTCTCAGCGGAGTGGATTCGGGGGGATGATTTTCTCAGCGTCTCAGATGGACAAATTCAGCGCGGCAATTTAGACCCCGTGGCTCTGGCTCAAGAAGTGTTGCAACGCTTGGATTGGGCCAAAGAAAACGTGCCATCCCCGAATGGTCGAGTCCCCATTTTGTTTACCTCCAAAGCAGCCGATATGCTCTGGGGCACCGTACAAGCAGCCCTCAGCGGCAAGCAGGTGATCGAGCGTGCCTCGCCCTGGAGCGATCGCCTAGGAGAACAAGTCGTCTCCGATGCACTAACAATCTCTCAGCATCCCAATCGCGGCCCCTTTAGCTGCCCCTTCGATGATGAAGGCACACCCACTCGTCCCCTCGTTTTCATCCAAGATGGGATTCTGCAACTGTTCTATACCGATCGCACCAGTGGGCGGCTTCTAGGAAGTGGCACCACAGGCAACGGCTTCCGTCCAGGTCTAGGCAGCTATCCCACTCCAGGTTTATTTAATTTGTTGATTGAGCCGAGTGCAATGATGACTAGCACAACTGCCGACAAGTCCCTTCTAGGCTTGATCGCCAGCTTAGATGAAGGCTTGGTGCTTGATCAGATGCTGGGGGGCGGCGCAGGCATTTCGGGAGATTTCTCGGTGAATGTGGATTTAGGCTACCGAGTCAAGCAAGGTCAGATTGTAGGCCGCGTCAAAGACACCATGATTTCAGGCAATGTCTACACAGCCCTCAAGCAACTCGTAGAGATTGGTGGAGATGCTGATTGGAACGGCTCTTGCTACACCCCTTCTCTGATTGTGGAAGGGTTGTCTGTCACAGGTCGGCAGTAAGGGGCGACAGTAAAGATCGACACCATACGATATGGGAGGGGGCGATGGAAGGGAGCGATCGCTTAGCTTGATTGTTAGTTCATTATTAGTTCCCTCCCAGGGCTTGGCACCTTTAATGCAGGTTGAGTCAATTTCCAATGCAGATTGCTCAAAGGTGAACCTCTATGCAGCAATTTTTCGTCCGATACTAAAACTAGTACTTCACCACATGGTTTTGATCGGTGATTGGGGGTAAGTTTTGCTTGCCTCCACCACCTGCTAAATCTTCCATCGACTGTGGCAGAGTCCTAGAAGTTTATGCAGCCAATCTAAGCGAGGGGCTGCTTGCTGCTGAGTTGGCTCTTGGCAAAGTCATCCAGGCTTAATCTGCCACCTACTACTGAGCTGCGGCCTGATGTGGTATCTCTCTCTTCCCCAGCATCTCCGTCAATTTCTGCGGCCCAAACGTCTCGCGATTTTTGAGGCTTGTGCCATTGGTTTAGTCTCTGCCCTAGCAGCCGTTTTACTCAAGCAAGGAGCAGGTTGGGTAGGAGGCTGGCGCATTGCTGCCGCTCATGAGTTTCCAGCTTGGATAGTGTTGCCCTGCATTGGCTTGGTGGGCGGTGGCTTGACGGGATGGTTGATTCAGCGCTTAGCACCGGAAGCATCAGGCAGTGGCATTCCCCAAGTCAAAGCAGCCTTGGCCTATGTGCCGATCGCCCTCAATCTGCGAGTGGCACTGGTCAAGCTAGCGAGCACTATGTTGTCGTTAGGGTCTGGATTAACCTTAGGGCGGCAAGGGCCAACGGTGCAAGTAGGGGCAGCGTTAGCCGCACAGTTTAGCCGTTGGGTGCCCACGTCTCCGGAGTACCAGCGCCAGTTACTAGCGGCTGGGGCAGCGGCGGGCTTAGCGGCTGGGTTTAATGCCCCGATCGCGGGTGTGATCTTTGTCGTTGAAGAGCTATTGCAGGATGTCTCTAACCTGACCCTTGGCACCGCGATTCTGGCTTCTTTCGTGGGTGGGGTGGTTTCCCGGCTACTGGGAGGGCATGGCCTGAATATGAACTTGACGACCTCCCATGCCAAGTTCTCTCTACAAGAAATCCCGCTCTTTTTGCTGTTAGGAGTTTTGGCGGGATTGTTGGGGGCTTTATTTTGCAAAGGCATTTTCGTCAGCTTGGCCTTGAACCGCAAGTTGCCACGGGTGGGGGGGTTGCCAATGCGGATTGGCTTGGCTGGGCTGCTGTCGGGCCTGGTTGTGGCCTTTCTACCTGTGACCCTGCGCGACAATACTGGACTCCAAGAAATGTTGGTGACAGGGGGGACGGGCTGGAAAATTACGGCCCTAGCCTTTGTAAGCAAATTTCTGCTGACTTTGGTGGCCTATGGTTCGGGAGCACCAGGCGGCTTATTCGCGCCGTCTCTGATTCTCGGTTCAGCTTTAGGGTATTTAGTCAGTTTCTTTGCCGAAATGCTACAAGCGGGGTTGGGAGTGCCGCCTGATTTGGCGATCGCCATTGGTTCTCCAACCACCTATGCACTGACGGGCATGGGCGCTTTCTTCAGCGCTGTGACTCGTGGCCCCATTACCGCGATCGTGATTGTGTTTGAGATGACCACCGACTTCAACCTAGTGTTGCCGTTGATGATGAGTTCGGTGGTTGCTTACTTGGTGGCAGAAGCGATCGCCAGTGGCTCGATTTACAAGCGGCTCCTGGCTTGGAATGGCATTAATTTGGAGCAGGAAGCCCCGATCGAAGGCCGTTTATCTGGCTTAACCGCAGCCGACATCATGCAAAGGCGGGTGGAAACGCTTTCAAGTCAGATGAGTTTAGAAGAAGTGGTACAGGCATTTTCGCGATCGCATCATCGGGGCTTTCCGGTGGTGGATCAAGGCAAATTGGTCGGCATTGTCACCCAAACCGATCTGGGCAACCAAGGACAGCTACAACTCTCCGAAACCGCGCCGCTACAAGCCTTAATGACACCGCAGCCTGTCACCGTCACCCCAAAAGATCCTCTATCTCATGTGCTGTATTTGCTCAATCGCTACAAAATCAGCCGTCTGCCCGTCACCGAAGGTCGCAAGCTTGTAGGCATTATTACGCGAGCCGATATTATTCGGGCGCAATCGGATCAACTCAGCGGCAAGACTGAGCAAGTAGGACCACAGCCCGCAGCGTCTTATGTGGTGTACCAAACGCGATCGCCCGCTTTGGGTCGGGGTCGCTTATTGTTGCCCTTGAGCAATCCCCAGACCGCAGCTTCTCTAATTCGCCTCGCCACTGCTATTGCCCGCGATCGCAACCTAGAGATTGAATGCCTGCAAGTGGTGCTAATTCCACGCAGCAATTCTCCTGAAGAAACTGCGGTTAGCACCGCAAAGAGTCGGAGGTTGTTGCGACAGGCAGAAAACTTGGGCCGAGCTTGGCAGATTCCGGTCCATACCCAAATTCGTGTCGGCCACGACGTGTCGCAAGCAATTCTGGAAACCATTAAGGAGCGCCATATCGACCTGATCTTGATGGGCTGGAAAGGCAACACCGCCACACCGGGACGAGTATTTGGGGGAGCCGTGGATACCGTCATTCGGCAGGCCGCTTGCGATGTAGTTCTGGCTAGATTACAGGGTGCCGAAACTTTCAATCGCTGGTTAGTGCCGATCGCAGGGGGGCCAAATGCTCAGTACGCTGTGCAACTGCTACCCGGACTCACTTCATTGGGAGAAACACCGCTGATTCAACTCTGTCAGGTGTTTGAACCTAGCGAACAAAAGCCGAATACAGCCGTACTTGACCAAGCCGCGCGATCGCTGGATCGTCGTCTGGCAACTCCCGTGGTCGTAACGCCTGTCTGGGGGCCTTCCGTGTCGGAGGCGGTGGTGAAGTTGGCCCAAACCGAACGGTGTGATGTGATCGCCCTAGGAGCCAGTCGGGAAGGGATGCTGCAACAAGCGATCAAAGGCAATATTCCCGAAGCGATCGCCCGGAACAGTCAATGCACCGTGATCTTAGTGCGCCGCGCGATCGCCTAAGTTTGCCTGTTAGGTTCATACGGATGGGTGAAGCTCAGCAGTGAGAAAAGCGACTTACCATATTAAGTACATTCTCTAATCAAAATTAGAGAGTCAAAATTAGGGAGATTTGAATTCTGGGTCTAGCTGATTCAGGTCTGGAAGCATGGTTAACTCCAGCGGGCTCTGGGTTTACTAAGACCAGGAATACAGAGATGGGTGCAATTCATCGAGTCTGTGTCAGTACGAATGAATTGATTAACTAGCCGAGAACTTCAGTGATCCTCAAATTTCCTCGTGCGCCTCGGATTGAGTGGTCAGAGTTGACGGGTGTGCCCGTAGTAGCGATCGCCAGCCTTGTCATTACTGGTTTGGTGCTGGGAGTACGCCACCTGGGAGGGCTACAAGCTCTAGAACTAGCAGCCTTTGATCGCATGGTGCAGCTCCGCCCCCAAGCTGAACCTGATTCACGACTTCTAGTCGTTGCCATTACCGAAGCTGACCTAAAAACGCAGCAACGTTGGCCCATTACCGATCAAGTCCTGGCGCGAGCTTTAGCCAATTTACAAAAAGCCCAACCGCGACTGATTGGCTTAGATATCTATCGGAATTTACCCCAACCCCCCGGACAGAAGGCGCTCACTCAGCAGTTCCAAGCGCCCAACGTCATTGCCATTACTAATCTAGGCGACGCAGATGGCATTGCCCCTCCCGCAGCAGTACCGAGCGATCGCGTGGGCTTTAATGATGTGGTGACGGATGCCGATGGAGTAATCCGGCGCAACTTTATGTTTGGCAGCACAGATACTACAGAGTTTACTTCTCTGTCTCTCCTGCTAGCACAGCGTTACTTAGCCGCTCAGCAACTATTACCGCAGCAACCTTGGAACAATTACGGCTTAGTTGAGTGGGGGCAAGCCACTTTTGCACCCTTGCAACCCGATGCTGGCGCGTATCAGAATGCAGATGCTGGTGCTTACCAAATCTTGTTGAATTACCGGGCAGGGCAGAATGTGGTGCCACAGGTAACCTTGACCCAAGTCTTAAATCAGCAGGTTGATCCAGCCTTGATTAAAGACAAAATTGTGCTGATTGGTACCACTGCATCGAGCCTGAAAGACCAGTTTTTCACGCCCTACAGTTCGGCGGCCTGGGTGAATAACCCCAACATGCCGGGAGTGTTGATTCATGCTCAGATGGTAAGCCAAATTCTGGATGCGGTTTCTGGCGATCGCCCTTTGTTTTGGTTTTGGTCAGAGTGGGCAGAAGTTCTTTGGATTTCCAGTTGGGCCGTAGTAGGGGGTAGCATTGCTTGGATCATGCGCCAGCCGTTTGCTCTAGGATTGAGTGGCATCCTGCTGCTGGGGGTTCTCTCTGGCACTTCCTTTGGCATCTTTCTGCACCAAGGCTGGGTGCCTCTAATTACCCCAGCGATCGCAGCGGTCGCGACGGGTGGTCTAGTGGTCAGTTATCGGGCTCAGCAAGCCCAGCGCCAACAGCAAACGGTGATGACCTTGCTCGGACAAAATACTTCCCCAGAAATTGCCGCTGCCTTATGGCGGGGTCGCGATCGCCTACTCAAGTCAGGCAAGCTCCCCGGACAAAGGCTGACCGCAACTGTGTTGTTCACCGATATTAAAGACTTTAGTACTGTCTCTGAGCAAATGTCTCCTGAGGCTTTATTAAACTGGCTAAACGAATACTTATCGGTCATGGCGCAGGAGGTACAAACCCAGCATGGCATCATCAACAAGTTCACCGGGGATGGCCTCATGGCAGTCTTTGGCGTTCCTGTGCCACGGACTAACTCAGCCGAAATTGCGGAAGATGCCAGACGAGCGGTAGCTTGTGCCTTGGCCTTTGGCGATCGCCTCCGGGAACTAAATCCTGGCTGGCAAGCACGGGGGCTACCCATTGTGCAAATGCGCGCTGGCATCTTTACGGGTCCGGTTGTCGTTGGCAGTCTAGGCGGCAAAGAGCGCCTGGAATACGGCGTGATTGGCGACAGCGTCAATATTGCCTCTCGCTTAGAGAGCTGCGAAAAAGACCGCCAAGTAGATATTTGTCGCGTCTTGATTGCCCAGGAAACCTTAGACCATTTGAACCAACAATTTGCCGTTGAGTCTTGGGGGCCACTTGCCCTTAAAGGCAAACAACAACAGGTCGATGTCTACCGGGTTATTGGCTGGCAGGTTTCACATCCCCCAGCGATCGCGCCGCCTCTATCCAGCATGGAGCTAAATCAGGAACCTTTTGTAACCAAAGTAGACATAGAAACCAAAACGGTAGATTCTCACTAGTAGATTCTCATTGAGGGAGCAAATTAAGGCACACTACTTTGCGGATGCGATCGCCTTACCGCTGAATCTTCAGTTATAAATACTTCAGTTACGGGTCTTCAGTTATAGGGCATTATTTACACCGTTACTCAGTGTAACGAGTCGAGCCAGCCGACCAAGCATTGCTAGGACTAGCATTTATGTCCTTATCTAGCAAATACTTATCTAGCAAATATTTTTCTTTTCTCCTCACTCTCACAATTGGCTCTTGCGATGTTTAACATCCCCATACGGGTGATCAGTATGCGTCAGAAACAATCCCGGACAACTTTGCTAAAAACTTGTCTAGCCCTCTCTCTAGGGTTATTTGTCTGTAGCTGGCCTACAATCACTCTCGCTCAAAACCAGCAGCCATCCAGCACCGTCAAACGCCGTCTGCCAGGTCGTCGGGTAGGGGCTGGCACTCGTGGGCCTTGCACGAATCCTAAGCAACCCTTGGTAGCCTTGATCCCTGATACCAATCTAGGGCTGACTGCCGAAAAGTATCCGACCTTCTTTTGGTTCATTCCGTCTACACCAGCACGCACCGCTGAATTTGTGCTGAACAATGAGAAGAAACAGGAGATCTACAAAACAACTTTTGCGATTACTGGGTCGCCAGGAGTCATCAACCTCACCCTGCCCGCAAATGCGACCTTACCGCCGCTAGAAGTGAACAAGAATTACTCTTGGACGTTTTCTTTAATCTGCAATCCGTCCGATCCTTCCGCCGTTGATTTTGTCCAAGGATGGGTGCAACGGGTGGCCCTCAGCCGCAATGTAGGAAATCAACTGACCAAAGCCGCCCCACGCGATCGCCCCGCTATCTATGCAGGAGCAGGCATCTGGAACGATACTCTCAAGAGTCTGAGCGAGTTACGCCGAGCCAACCCTCGCGATCGCGCCTTAAATACAGATTGGGAAACTGTGCTGAAGTCGGTGGGGCTAGAGACTGTCGCCAAGGCTCCTTTGGTGCAGTGTTGCTCTCAAACCAATTCTCCAGCAACCGATTCTCGTTCTACCAGCCCCACTCCTCGTTCCCGAAGTTCTGCCTCTCCCAACAACACGCGCTAGGATTCTAGCTGCCCAATCTCTCACTCAGGTATGAAGCTGGTTGTAGATGTTGCTGGTGCGTAGATACCCAGCGCCTCGATCAGCTTCTTTATTATTTTTGATACAAACTTAACTATCAATACATAGAAGCGCGATAATTTAGTTCTATGCAAGTTATCCGCTACAACCAAAACAATCAGGGGATTTCAGCGACACCTGAGCAATATTCATGGTGACTTGATGGCGCTGAATTTTAGGTTTATCTCTTCGAATTGTTCTTTTATTACAAATTGGTAGGACGCTGATGCTTCAGTCAGCTCTAAAAAGCGGTCATTGGCCGCTGCTAGTTGCTCTTTTGCTAAATTTGCTGCTCCCTGATGCGGTTCCAGCCCAATTGTTGCCTGCGACCGATGGCAACAATACCCAGGTGATACAGAACGGCAATCAGTTGAACATTACAGGTGGGCAGCTATCTGGCGATCGCAGCAATCTCTTCCATAGCTTTACCCAGTTCAACCTAGATGTTAATCAGATTGCCAACTTTCTATCTAGCCCCAATCTTCAGAATATTCTGGCTCGGATTAATGGCAGTGACGCTTCAGTCATTAATGGAGTGTTGCAGGTCAGTGGAGGCAACTCTAACCTGTTTCTGCTCAATCCCTCTGGCATTATTTTTGGCCCCAATGCTAGCTTAAATTTACCTGCCTCCTTTACCGCAACTACAGCCAGTAGCATTGGGTTCGGTAACGATTGGTTTAATGCAGTTGGGGCTAGCGACTATGCAGCGCTCAACGGTAGCCCTAACACGTTTGCCTTTACGCAGAGCCAGCCAGGAGCGATCGCCAATGCTGGCAACTTAGCAGTGGCTCCGGGCAGCAATCTCACGCTTCTCGGTGGAACGGTGCTCAGTACGGGGCAACTCGCAGCTCCAAATGGACAAATTGCGATCGCTGCTGTACCCGGTCAGAACTTAGTGCGGCTCAGCCAACCGGGGAGTCCTCTGAGCTTAGAAATCCAGCCTCTCACGCCTAGCACCTCCGCCTCCAGCGACACTCAACCAACGGCCCCAAACTTACCAACTGCGATTTCGCTACCAGAACTCCTAACCGGAGGCGAATGGAGTAGCGCGACTGGAGTCAGCGTGAACGAGCAAGGTCAAGTAGCGCTAACAGGCTCAGGACTGGGAGCCGAGCCAGGAGATGTTGTGGTTCAAGGTGGTGTCACGGCCCAAGCAACATCCTTGTCCGCTACTAACAATCTCACCCTCGTAGAAAGCGAACTACGAACTACAGCAGACTTGCACCTACTAGCCCAAAATACAGTCCGGATGAGGGATAGTGCGACTACACCGTTTTTGGCTCAAGCGAGTGGCAACCTATTGATTCGAGGCAACCAAGGGATTGATATTTTGGCCTTGCAGCATCCAGGCGTACCGTTCCAAAGTGGTCAAGATTTGACTTTAGCTAGTAACGGTGTGATTTCGGCAGATGCTCGCTTTGCTAGTCAAGGGCAGTTCTCGATCTTGACTTTAGACAATACCCCAGGAAACTTTGTCAGCTTATACGACCCCATTATTAGTGCTGATGGTGATGTGGTTTTAGGGGACTATACAGGAGCTGCGCTCAAGATTGAGGCGACTGGCAGTATTACAGCAGGTAATATCACCATTACGTCACCCGACTTTACCTTTGGTTTGGCCCCTGCCAATGCAGACCAAGCTTTGCTAGCATCCTCCCTAGCTTTAATTCTGCGGGCTGGCGTCACAACTCTGGAAGAAACAACCTCTGCTACACCCCCTCCCTTTGTCCTGAGTGCTGCTTCATCTCCAGCAACGATTACGGTTGGTAACATTGCAACCTTTAGTCCGCCTATTGCAACCTTTTCCCAGGATAGTGGGCCTGTAGTTCTAAGTGCTCCAGGAGATATTACGACGGGTAATATCGACACCTACTCACTGAACTCGACACAGGTAGGTAATGGGGGTGATGTGCAAATCACTTCGACGGCTGGTAGCGTAGCCACCGAGCTGATTAATACTTTCGTGCAGAAGTTGGGTGGAGGAGGTTTTGTTGGTACAGCAGGAGATGTCAACATCAGTGCTGCAACAGGTATAGATACAAATGCCATCAATGCCTCGGCGAGTGCAACAGGGGTCGATGGATCGGCGATCGCAGCGGGAGGGCAAGTAACTCTCCAAACCCTAAACCCTGAAAGCAACATCCGTTTTACCAGCATTGATACCCAAGGGATCATAGATGCTTTTGATGGCAATGTGGGTCAAGGGGGAGAGGTGCAGGTGTTAGCGAAGGGAGTCGTGCAAGGAATCGGCACCTTAGCGAGTACAGGAGATACAATTAACAGCCAAGGTAGTACGGGTGCTGGTTTGATTACGATTCAGCACAATGGAGGGCCAGATAATGTGCCCTTTGTGGTGGGCGATCCAGGACTCAACGGTACCGCTGGAGCGATCAGTGCTGGAGCCATTACAGCAATCCCGCTCGGTACTAGCTTGCCTGTGCTACCTGAAGATGGGGTCGCTAGTGAAACCCCTAGTGAGATTCAAATTATTTCTATTAATACTGCACCGACGATCGCAGTTGCTCCAGTGCTGTCGGGAGCGCAGCAAGATCAGCCTTTTGAGTTCATTTTCAATCCAACCACGGAAGACGTGAACAGCGACGGGACTAGCGACAATACAACCGTTTTGCTTGATTCAGTTTTGGTTGGAACGCTGCAAAGAGGTGAAACAGTCTTGAACCCTGGGGATCTCCTGGTACCTGGGGAAACTTTGGTTTATACTCCTCCCGCTGGTTCTAGCGGCTCCTTGGATGCGCTGAGGGTGAGGAGTAGCGATCGCGTCTCCTCTTCACCCTTGGCTGCGATCGGGATCGACGTACAAGCGACAATACCCGAACCTGACCCTGAACCCGAACCTGACCCTGAACCTGACCCTGAACCTGACCCTGAACCCGAACCTGAGCCAGAACCTGAACCTGAGCCACAGCCTTTGCCAGATCCCACCTGTGCTTTTCAGTGTCGGCCTACCGCTAGTATTCCAACGATTCAGGCTGCTGCGGAAACCGTGCTGATCAATACGCCAGAAGCTGGCTTTACTCGGCAGTTTCAGGAATATTTTGGCTGGTCAGCCATTACCCTGCGTACTGTAAATGAGGAACGAGAGTTAGCGCGCGAAATTGAACGAGCGACGGGGGCAAAACCTGCTTTTATCTATGTCAGTTTTGTGCCTGCTCAGCTAGGACTGAGTGAACAATTGGGGGCTGAGGCACAAGACGGAGATCAACTGGAATTATTCGTTATTACGGCTCAGGGCAACCCAATTCGGCACCGCATTCCCACCGCTACGCGATCGCAAGTTCTAGCCATTGCTAAAGCCTTTCGGGGTGCAGTAGCCGATCCACGCCAAATGGATAACACCAACTATCTAGAGCCTGCCCAGCAATTGTATCGCTGGTTGGTGGCACCTCTCGAAACAGAGCTGAAAGCGAGGGGCATTAATAATTTGGTGTTTCTGATGGATACGGGGTTGCGATCGCTGCCAGTCGCCGCATTGCATGACGGTCAACAGTTCCTGGTGGAGCAATATAGTGTGGGTTTAATGCCAAGCTTGAGCTTGACGGATACTCGCTATACCAACATTCGAGACTCCCAAGTTTTAGCGATGGGAGTGTCGGAAAGTACCCAAGATCAATCTCCATTACCTGCGGTGCCAGTTGAGCTAACGACGCTGGTGCTGAAATTGTGGCCGGGAAGATTGCTCCTCAACGCCCAAGCCACGCTCAACAATCTCAAGGTGAGCGAACAGCAACCGTTTGGCATTGTGCATCTGGCGACCCATGCCAGCTTTAACGCGGGGACTCCCAGCAATTCCTATATTCAGTTGTGGAATGACAAGCTGCGGCTGGATCAAATGCGGCAACTGGGTTTTAATGCGCCACAGGTGGAAATGCTGGTACTGAGTGCCTGTCAAACTGCTTTGGGTGATGCAGAAGCAGAACTAGGGTTTGCTGGCTTGGCTGTGCAGGCGGGTGTAAAAACTTCGCTAGCTAGCCTCTGGTATGTCAGCGATGCCGCCACGACTGGATTAATGACCGAGTTTTATCAAGCCTTGCGAACTGCGCCGATTAAGGCAGAAGCTCTACGGCAAGCTCAGGTGGCAATGGCTAAAGGCCAAATCTACCTAGAAGACGACCAGCTCAGAGGATTGAGCGGTGTGAATAGTTTAGTGCTACCACCCGAAAGTGCAGGTCTGGGCGATCGCGAACTTTCCCATCCTTACTATTGGGCTGCCTTCACGATGGTTGGCAATCCTTGGTAAAGCTGCTTAGTTCTAGTAAAGCCATGAGTTAAGGTCGGATGACCACACTAAAATAGACTGCTTCGTCTTGGGCATTCTGGCCGCGATCGCTCAAGTCCACCAAGGGAAAGGCATAATCTAAGCGAATGTTGAGACCTGCCACGGGTCGCCACAGTAGCCCAACGCCTGCGCCCGCTAGAAATCGTTCATCGTTAAGCTCGTTGGGGTTTCTTGGATTGTTCCACACCGCTCCTAAATCGAAAAAAGGAGCAAGTTGGAGGATAGGTAGCCCTGCTTCATTACGCTGCAAAGCAATCCGATCTTCGAGCGAAAAGCGGACACCGTTATCTCCAGAGCGGGCATTTTGCCTAAACCCACGTACTGACTGGCCCCCACCAATCACAAACTGCTGTGAGGGCAAGAGACTGTCGGGTGTGAGTTGTAAGTCTAACTGAGCAATCAGTAAGTTATCTGTACCCAGTACCTGAACCCGCTGAGCCTGTCCTAACCAACTAAAGAACCGCCCATCAGGAATTGGATCAGGATTGGTAGTGGCATCAAAGACATCCACCCCAACATTAAACTGCGATCGCAAAGCCCAAGCTCCGCCCGGATCACGCTTGACATAATCTTGACCAAACTTGATCACGCTGGTGCGGCTAATGCCATTCGGCCCCGTACCGAGCACAAAGGGGTTAGGAATGTCGTTAAACAGGAAAGTCTGCCCATCTTGGAAGGTAAAGCCCAGAGAGAGCGCTAATTCTTCTCGGGGCGATCGCACCAAAGGCTGACGATAGCTAATCTCATACAACTCAGAACTGCCGCGAATCCCTAAATCTGCAAATTCAGGGTCAGTAATTTTGTAATCATTGGGGGCAGCGCGTAATTGAATCGTCCCGTTCATGGCATTAACAGGGACTCGGTAGCTAAAGTCATACAACTCCGCACCACCCGTTGTAGAAACGTAGTAAGCACCTGCGAGTTGATCGCCCACTCCGGTTAAGTTGCGATGCACAGCACTCACCCCTAGGCGCTCAGAGCCAACACTGGGCGGTGAATAGTTGTCAGCACTCAAGTAAAAGTCAAACGGATTCGCTTCTGTCACCCGAACGGTCAAAATACTTTGGCCGAGTTGCTCTCCCGCGCGTAGATTGGCTTCGACGTTCTTAAATAGAGGGTCAGTTTTCAGCAGGCGCAGTTGATCTTCCAAATCGTCTTTCTTCAGCGGCGTTTTTGCCCCCAACTGAATGCGATCGCGAATGTAACTCGTGTTAACCCGACGATTGCCTTCGACTTCAATGCGTTCCAGACTGCCTTCAATCACGCGAATCCTAACGACACCATCCGTAATCGTTTGATCCACCAAGACAGCGCGAGAAGTGATATAGCCTTGGTTGAGATAGAGCTGCGTAATGGCATCGGCCACAGTCCGTAGTTGCTCCAAGGTCAAAGAACGACCTTCGTAGGGCTGCACGATGGGGTCTAGTTCTCTTGGCCCCAAAATCGTACTACCAATCACTTCAATGTTTTTAACCGGAATCGTCACATCAGGCTGAACTGGGCGGGTTTCTGGGCTAGGCGTGGGTAAGATCGGCTGTTCTTCTTCCTCCGGAGTGGGCGTTGGCAACGTCGGTTGGGGTTGCAGGAAGCGGTCTTGGTTGGGATCGAGTTGCGGATTAGCAACAGGCGGAGTGGGCACACTCTGAGCGACCAAGTTGCCTAGCTCTCCGGCTCCAGTACTATGAGAGCTAGGATTAGCCCAAGCAGAAGTGCTGTTGAGCGGCATCGGTATTAAGGTCGTGGCTAACAGCCCCACAGCTTTTGCTCTGAGTCCTCCCTGGAGCCAGAGAAACTGCCAAAAATCTGTTCTCACACTCCATCCCACTTGCTGCTTCCGCACAATTTGTTGCTCTCTATAAACTACGGCTCAAGTTTCAGCGCTAGGCATAAGCAGGACTAGCTAGAAGATTGTACGTCAAGTATCTCCGGTCTTAAATTCTGAACCAGAGATTTGCAAGTAAGCGTCTACAATTGTGGCAACCCTAGCTCCTTATGGGCCCTTCCTGCTGTGTTTCCTAGCGTAGCTCTGAGCCTACAGGATGCTGCTGCTGAATTGATCCACAAGAGTTTTTTTATGCCTCAGGTTAATATTTACAAAACTTTTATCGCTGTTGGGTTGACGATAGGTTTGTCATGGGGGGTGGACAGTTTTCAGCCAGCCTCAGCAATGCAGTTTCGAGCGACAAATCGTAAACTACCAGGTCGGCGGGTCGGGGCAGGAACCAGAGCTTTTGTGCGACCTAAGGTGGGTGCTCCTAGGACGCGAGGACCCGTACAAGTGGCACCACCACCCAGTCCTAGAATCCCAGGACGGCGGCAGGGAGCAGGTTCACGAGGTCCAGGTTTAGTTGAGTGTTTACCCGCTAACTCTGGCTCGTTAGTGGCTTTGTTACCCGATACCAATTTAGGGCTAACAACCGCAGCTTACCCACGATTTTTCTGGTCTGTGCCGTCAACCAATGCACCTCTCATGGAATTCACGCTCCACGAGGTAGATGCCAAGCAAGCTAACCGTAACTTGATTTACAAAACCACCTTCAGCACCACAGGCGAAGCAGGAATTGCCAGCCTCAGCTTACCGACGGATGTCAATCTGCCTCCGTTGAAACTGGGCCAAGACTACCGTTGGTCTGTGGCCCTCATTTGCAATCCTGGCGATCGCTCTCAAGACGTAACAGTTGATGGTTGGGTGCAACGAGTCGTCCCTAGTTCAACCGTTGCTCAACAGTTAAAACAGGCCACTCCTCGCGATCGCTCTTTTATCTACGCCCAAAATAGCCTTTGGTTCAACACGATTGAAACGCTGGTAGACCAACGCTGTGCCCGCCCCCAGGATGCAGACTTAGCAGCTAGTTGGGCCGAGTTGATGAAGTCGGTGAATTTAGAGGCGATCGCCAATCAACCTCCTGTTTGCTTAAAAGATGAGGGATGAGGGTAGTTGAAGATCCTAGGTTGAGATTAGATACAGAGGCTAGAGACTCAACATATTCGATACGTATCTAGCTCTGTGCGGTTAGCGGTGCCAATTCCATTTCCCGGAAAAGTTGTAGGGCCGATCGCCAGACTAAGTAGCCTTGAGCGCTCAGATGCAAACCATCAGTCGTGAAGTCAGCCCGTAAATTGCCTTGAGCATCTGTAAATAGGGGGTGTAAGTCGAGAAAATGTACTCCCGTTTCCTCGGCGATCGCTTTGAGTTCCTGATTGAGCTGACGAATACGGTCGTTAGGAATTGCATTCAAGCGGTCTCTGCCTTGCCAAGTGGCGCGATCGCCTGCGTGCGGCAATATGGACTGCAAGACAATCTGAGCTTGGGGATGTACCTGCTGCAAATCTCGGATAATCCGATACTGATTTTCTAGCAATTCCACATCTCCTACCCCTCGAATTAAGTCGTTGATACCAATCAGGACAAAAATTGTCTCTGGCTGGGTCTCGTCAAACAACTCTAGACGGCGGAGTAGCCCAGCCGAAGTTTCTCCAGAAATACCTTGGTTCAACCAGCTTTGCTGCGTTGGCAACAACTCAGGTGGAAACCAAAGGCTCAGAGAATCTCCCACCAGTATATTCAGGCGCTTGGGGCGGTCTGTCGCTGCGGCCTTAGCTTCTTGCTGCAAGAGAGTCAACCATTGCTCATAGGTGAGCTGATGGCGCGGCCCCAACTCTGGCGTTGCAGAGACAGGAAGGCGCGGTTGATGATTTTGGTTTGCAGCCGCACTAGCCTTGGCAAGCCACGGTAAACTGGCAAGCCACGGTAAACTATGCGCTCGCAGCAATAACAACACGGTCAATAGCAAGAAGCCATTGGCTACAACTGACAACAAGGCCCAAGCAGGAACAATTTTTCGAGAGCGAGTAGGCACTGAACCGCACTCAACGTCATTTTGAATCAGATTGTAGTCGCAATCTGGCATTCGTCCAAAAAATTAGTCGCAACTAGGGTTCGCTGATAAAGCTGGCGATCGATTTGCACCTCATTAGTCCAGCAAGAACCAAAAAACTGCCAGAACCTTAAGCTCTAGCAGTTTTTCGAATTGCAAATACTAATTCAATCAGGTTTTACTAGGTGCCCAACTTCACTGCAATAGCACCATAAAAACCTTAGCGAATGGTACTACACCTTAGCGAATAGTACTACCAGACATGCCACTAGCATCCTTGAGGAAGCCGCTGTAAGCTTCCATACCATGCTCGCCAATGTCCAAACCCTTCAGCTCTTCTTCGGCTGATACCCGAATACCCAAGGTTGCTTTTAGAGCCAGCCAGAAGATGGCAGAGAGAATTGCTATAGTCAAGGCAACAGAAATAGTGCCTAAGAGTTGAGCACCAAGTTGACCAAAGCCACCGCCTAGCAAGAAACCTCTAGCAGGACCAGCAGTGTACAAAACATCTTGGCCGACTTTGATATCGGGGCCAACAGCGAACAGACCCAACGCGATCGTGCCCCAAACACCATTGACTAAGTGAACTGAGATTGCGCCTACAGGGTCATCCACTTTCAGGCGGTCAATCCAGAGAACCGCAAACACTACAAGTACACCACCCACGGCACCAATGATGGCGGCTGCCCAAACTGTAATGAACGCACAAGGCGCTGTGACTGCAACTAAGCCTGCCAAGATACCGTTGATTACCATCGAGAGGTCAGGCTTGCCTAACAGACCCCAAGCGGTAAAAGTGGCAGCCAAACCGCCAAAAGCTGCTGCAATGTTGGTGGTCATGGCAATGTGAGCGATTAACCAGCTAATGCTCATGGTGGAACCTGGGTTAAAACCAAACCAACCCAGCCATAGAATCAGACAGCCTAAGGTTGCGATCGCCATGTTATGACCGGGCATCGCATTGGAGCTGCCATCTTCGTTGTACTTACCAATGCGAGGGCCAAGAATAATCGCTCCCATTAATGCAGCCCAGCCTCCAACGGCGTGAACCACAGTTGAACCCGCGAAGTCAAAGAAACCAGCTTTTGCAAGCCAGCCACCACCCCAAATCCAGTGCCCTGTGAGGGGGTAAGCAATCCCAACCAATAACAAGCTAAAGATTAGGAAGTCAACGAATTTAATTCGCTCAGCCACCGCCCCAGAGACGATCGTGGCAGCAGTCCCGGCAAAGGCAAGTTGGAAAAAGAATTTTGCCAGCAAAGGTACGCCTGCCCAATTGAGCGAACCATAGGCTCCCTGATAGGCATCTAGAGTTGCGGGGCTATTGTCAATTCCAGAGAGGAAAAAGATGCCATCGGTACCAATAAAGTCATTGCCACCGCCAAACATCAATCCAAAGCCAGCTACCCAAAAAGCGATGGTAGACATGGCAAAGACGATCAAGTTTTTAGCTAAGACATTGACCGCATTTTTCTGACGGCAAAGGCCAGTCTCTAGCATGCAGAATCCAGCATTCATAAAGAACACCAGCATTGCTGCCACCATGACCCACATCGTATCTAAGCCAACTCTTAGATCTGCTGTGCTCTGAGCAACAGTGGCTAGATCAGGAGCTGTCTGAGCAACAGCGGCATAACCCCAAGCCAGCACAATGATGAGCGCTAAAGGGATGCAAGCTTGCCAACTCGGAGAAAGCATCTTGGCGTACCAAGCGGGAGAAAACCATTTCGCTGCTCGTGGCAAGGACAGCTGTTTACGTCTGCCTCGCGACTTTTGGGTGAGCATTAGTTTTGACATTGCGACTGAACGTTCCTTAATAAACGAATCGATGAATGGCTCAGGAGACAACTTGGTTAAGCAAGCCGCTACTTAGGCATGGAGTCAAGAAATGAACTTGTACCAAACAATGCAGCCCTACGTACGGTAGAGCGCCCCCTTAACTTCGCAATTGCAGGCTGCTGACTAGGAGGGGAACTGCATAGTTTTGAAACCAGACGGTTGCCTGTCTAAAAAACCCTGAGGATATTGAGGAAGTAAAAATGATTGCACCAATTTCGGGGCAGTTCGTTCTGTATTTACCGATACAATTTCCTATGCAACTCAGCTCTTGATGGACTAATTCAGTATTTAATTTGTCAAAACTGCGATCGCGCCTGTCTCTTCCATCCCAACCCACTCCACTGAGGCCATACCGCAGCGATTAATCCTCGAACAGAGACTTGACAAATCACTCAACCTTATAATACATTTGTACCAATGTTACCTCATCACTCCTTTAGGAGCTGGCCCCCAAAGACGTCTGGGGGCTATTTTTTAGCCATTTTGGAAAAATCCGAGGCTAATCAATAGGCAAAATCAGATACGCCACCCTAAAATACTAAGTATGCTAAGCAAGGCTTTTAGGAGCTGCGATGACCTCTTCTCCTGTCCAGCCAAAATTACCTAAAGAATGGCAGGAAGTACTGGCTCCAAAAGGAATTGGGTATCGAATTAAGTTGCTATCCCAACTTCTCAGTCGTAAGTTTCAAGAACGTCTAGAACCTCTCGGCCTAACTCCCTTTCATTGGGTAGTTTTGTGTTGCTTGTGGGAGGAAGACGGCTTAGCAACCTCTAGCATCAGCGAGAAACTACAACAAGTAGGCGGCACTCTAACCGGAGTGCTAGACCGCATGGAAGAGCGAGGACTAATCCGGCGGGAACGGGACTCCGAAGATAGACGAATCTGGCGAATTTGGTTGACAGATGCAGGGGAACAGCTACGTGAAGTTTTGCCCCCCATCGCAGTCGAAATCCGTGACAACGCCTTAACCGGAATCTCACCATCAGAACGACAGCATTTTTCGGACTTGCTGGATCAGATGATTGCCAATATTTCTTAGGACCAAACTACAGATAACGTTACTATAGGCGGCACTTCCAGCCCCCAGGGTTAGAAACGAAAGCACTCAAGCCAATGCTCTCGGCTTTGATGTCGAACAATTACCGTCTATATGTTGTGGAAATTGCTGGGAAGAAAGAAAACTTAGGCAACGCGATCGCTCTGAACTCTTCTGTAATTTAGTGGGCATGATTCATTAGCTCTGCGATCGCGGATTTTCCGTAGAGATCTCGTGCAACAATCTATATTAATTGCGTGTGTTCACGGTAGTATTCGCCATATCAATCAACCAAACGCATCAACTCAAGCATTTTTACAATTCAGTACTTGCGTATAGTTTTGTCATCAGTAACAAAGCGCTACACCATCAGTATGAGCATACGTCAGTACCGTATTAACTATTAACTTTGCAGGTGACGCTACTTAGGAAAAGGCACATTACACCGAGTCCTAATGACTAAAAAACAGCGAAAAACCTAAAACTGTAAATATCTTTAATTGCTTGGAGATATTGCTAAATCAGCTATTTGGCGCTCAATCAATGACCTGATTGGCTCTTGAATCGCAATTGGTAATCAGGCTTCAGTCATCAGTGATATTAGGATGAGCCTGTAAACTATCAACCTAGAGCTTACAGGTAGGTACAAAGTTTTAATAAAGATGCAAAAACTCTGATTACACTTGCTAACTCTGTGAGTACTCTAGAACTGGAATTGAAGCTGTGTATATCACCCAGATGAGTGGTAGAACTAAGTCTCTAGAATTATTCTCAAATCGAGGTAGCAAAGATACAGGCGATCGCATTCTTAGGGGAGGCATCTACCCCGACTCTGGAGTTAATCAGAGACTAGGGCTGCTGAATGCAAGTGAGTGATGGCTACACTTACTTCTCTGAATACAAATTTGCCACTCAAAAAATAAACAGCTCAAGCCGGGAACTTCTACTCTCAAGTAGCGTTCTAAACACATACGGGTATCCTTGCAGACCAGTAACTCTGAAAGCGTTTAACTTTTGCAATCAGCATAGGCGAAGCGTTTCCAGAAAGCTGTAATTGCTAATGCCCTCTAAATCTTGTTTTCTTTTAGACATCTACTGATTTTATTACTTACTCTCTAGCAAGACTCAGCTCAGGACTATCTAGACTAAAAATTTTGATACTTGGTTGAATTGCCTGCTGCTAGAGTCGCGTTTTCTGTTTGTTGTTTATTCACCGTTCAGTGAGGATTCTTCTGTGATTAATCAATCAACCCGGTATGTTGTTTGTTTGGGTCTTTTGGCTGGAAGCTTGGCGATCTCAACGACCGCTCGGGCTGAGATTGCGGTAACTGGCGGTCGAACAAGCGGTGATGCTGCCTTCTTCGTTCCTGGTGTCACCAACACAGCTACCACCACGAGCACCACAAGTGGATGCGGCTGTGATTCAACCAGTACTACTTCTGCCACCACTACCTCTACTTCAGGTGGCGACACAGTTCTATTTGATGCCAAAATCCGTCAACTGAGACTGGAAACAGCAGCTGGTGTAACAGTTAATTCTCGCTTTACTCCGACTGCTGGCAGACTAGATGCCACCACTGGTGTACCCAAGGGGGGTGAAACTGGACAGCTACAAGGCTTGCTCTCTGGTCGTGCCTTTACAGCAACTGGCAACCCAGTATTTTTCCAGAATGTAAAAACAACTCTGGATTTCAAACTCAACTCTTTTGCACCTGACACTTTGATCGGCGGTACATTGATCACCCCCGTAACAAGTGCGAGTGGCTCCAGCAACACCTCAAATAACACCTCAAATAACACCTCAACCAATACTTCCACTAATACTTCAACCAACACTTCCACTAATACTTCCACTAACACTTCGACCAACACCTCCAGCAATAGCTCCACAGACAGTTCTGCTCCCCCAATCTTCTTGCCCATCACCGGGGTGACTCTGTCGCAAGAATCCGCTAGCTCATTCCAGGCGCAAGATGGTCAGCTATATAGCGGTAAATTCGAAGCTAACTTGCCCGGTGGCGCGATCGCTCTACCTTCTGACTATCGCTTTACTGCTGGTAGCACAACACCAAACTTGCCTCCTAGCACTCCCATTGGTAGCGGCAACACCAAGTTTAAGTTTGAAGGTCAAGGCCAAGGTACGACTACCTTTGCGAGCACCACTGGCACCAACAGCACAGTTGATTTTGATAGTGCTAGCAGCAAGACAGAGTTCAAAGTTGAAGGTGCAAACTTCAAGGTTGAAGGTAGAAGCGATGGTCCTACCGACTTCAAACTCAGCGGCATCAACAGCACTGGCGTAACTGGAAACATCGCCTTCAAAGGTGACACCAAGTTCAAGCTAGAAGGTCAAGGCGTTGGTACGACTCAACTCGATACCTCCACTGGTGAAGTGGGCTATAAGAGCACCGAAGCTAACACCAAATTCAAGATTGAAGTAGGTGCTAACAAACTAGAAGGCAATAGTGTTGGCGAAGCAGAAATCAATGTAGGTGGTATTGGTATCAGTTCCACTGGCAGCACCACAACCACTGGCGGCACAACCACAGGTAGCACCACAGGTAGCACCACAGGCAGTACGACTGGTGGTACAACTACAGGCGGTACAACTGGCGGCACAACTACAGGTGGTACAACTGGCACAACCACAGGTAGCACGACTACTACAACGGGTGGTGCGTCTAGCGGTACGGTTAGCGGCAGCTTTACAGCCCAAACCACTTATATTCAACTCTTCACGGTTGATTCGCTCTCAACTAGCCAAGTTGCATACGTCGTCTCTCCCTCTAACAGCGATGACGACGACAACGACGATGACGATGATGATAACGAACTTGAGGTACGCCGCAATGGTAACGAAGGTCGCGGTCGTGGTCGTCGGGTAGCACGTGGTCGCCAAAGCCAGACATCTTATGTCCTCGTTGGTCCTTCTAGCCGCGTCTTCCCCGGTTTGGTTGGTTTGAGACAGCTACCTCCCGCCTCCAGCACCACTAGCACGACTGAGTCTGAGTCCACCACTGAGTCTACTGGCACAACTGGTACTAGCACCACCGAGTCTGGTGCTACAACTGAGTCCACAGGCACTACCAGCACTGATGGCACCACCAGCACAACAACCAGCCCTAGCACTGATACTACAACTGAGTCCACCACTGAGTCTACTGGTACCACTGGTACTACAACTGAGTCCACCACTGAGTCTACCGGTACAACTGGTACTACAACTGAGTCCACCACTGAGTCTACTGGTACCACAGACACTACCACCACCGAGTCTGGTGCTACAACTGAGTCCACAGGCACCACCAGCACTGATGGCACCACCAGCACAACAACCAGCCCTAGCACTGGTACCTCTGATGATTCCACAACGATTAACTTCTCTAGCCCAGCGGGTACTGGAACAGTCCAGTTCACTCCTGCTCCTAGCACCAACCCATAGTTGGAAACTGTCCTAGCTCAACGACCTTGGTTTGCCGTGTAACTAAGGTCAGGCTAGGAAAGGTCTAGAAAATTGTGAGGCGATCGCCCTAGGTTAATTCCTGGGGCGATTTTTGCACTTGGAATCAAAAAAGCAACAAAATGCGATCGCCTACTTAAAAAGACAAAAAATTAGGCAGCGACTCGGCTGACAATGCCAGACCACTGTACCTTTTTCAGGCCATCGCGACGGTAGGAGAAAAAGTGCTCTGGTTGTTGATAAGTGCAGTGAGGGGCGATCGCAACTTGTTCGGGGCTGAGACCAAGCTGCTCTAACTGCAAAGCATTGAAGCGTCTCACATCCACTCGGACGCGATCGGGTTCTAGATCAGCAAGTACAGGTGGCTGAGGTAGTTCGTAGAGCTGCTCAATAACAGCATTGGCCTCATTCGTAGCAGATGGAGTAATCGTTGCGCCCAAAGCAGCCGCTACATCACTCGAAACTTGATAGACCTCTCCAGCGATCGCGGGTCCCATTGCCACCCGTAGATTTTGCAATTGGCTGCCTTGAGCTTGCAGACGAGCGATCGCTTGCGGCACAATCTTAGCGGCAGTTCCACGCCAGCCCGCATGCACCGCTGCAACTTGTCCTGTAGCCGTGTCTGCAATCAGTACTGGGGTACAGTCAGCACTACAGACCCAAACGGCTTGCTTCGCTTGCTCAGTTAGTAAACCATCGGCAGGGGGCAAATCTGGCTCAGAAGCACTCGCAGAAATAAGACTGAGTTGGATTTCTGAGGGGGCTAAAACAACGTTGCCGTGGACTTGCTTGACGCGGTAAACCTGCGCCTCGGATTCTAAGGCGCTAACTAAGCTGCTTGGCGTTTGGGGCCAGAAGTGTTGAGTAAAAAAGCCGTGGGACCAAGCTTCTAAGAGACTACAAGTGAGGTAAGGCCGTTCACCCCAAGTTTGCCAGTGCCAAGTGTGCATGAAAGTTCAAAGCTTTACAAAACGAAATCAGTCAAAATGCAATGAGTCCATGCTAGCCTAAGCGACGATCTCTCTAGACTTTTGCCCGTGGGATTTGAGCAACAACGGTTTGAGTTAGCACTGCAGCAATCCAGGCAACATTTATCTGCCGTCTTTCAACTCCAACATAATTTCCATTCCTTGCCGCTATCGTTGCAGGTTTTTGAGACTCTCGCTTCTACCAACCAAACACTATGGGAGTTGCTCAGTCAGGGCGCGATCGCGGGTACATCTGTCTTAGCTTTGCAGCAAGAGTCAGGACGAGGGCAGTGGGGTCGCCAGTGGCAATCTCCCTTAGGAGGCTTGTACCTCTCGGTCGCACTGAATCCTCTATTGCCGATTGCGGATAGCGCTCAACTGACGTTGTGTAGTGCTTGGGGAATTGCCACGGCCCTCCGCAGCTATAACTTGCCTGTGCAATTGAAGTGGCCCAATGATTTAGTGATCGATGGGCGTAAACTGGGAGGGATTCTTACCGAAACCCGGATTCATCAAGGTCAGGTGACCAAAGCTGTCGTAGGGGTTGGAATTAATTGGACTAATCCAGTCCCTGAAACGGGAATCAATCTAAAAACAGTTTTAGAACAACAAGCGGAATCCGCGATCGATTCCTTAGAAATGTTGAGCGCGATCGCCCTACAAGGAATTGCGTCCGGATATACAGCTTGGCAGCAAGAAGGGATAGACAACCTTTTGCCCTCCTATCTCAAGTTATTAACAAATTTAGGCCGCTCAGTAGCGGTGCATGACTTTCAGGGAACTGTTATAGGAGTCTCAGCTAAGGGAGAGTTACAAATTCGGGCTGGCTCAGAGGGATCTTCCTCTAGGGAAATTTTGCTAAAGCCCGGTACAATCAGTCTGGGTTACGATGTCTAGTTTGAGAAACAAAATCAAAGCACTATAAAAGCGCAATTAATCTACAGCTCATCCCCCCGCAGGATGACAGCTGGGGAACAAAATAAGTAAATAAAACGACTGAACCTGCTAGCTTGAGCGACTTAAATGCGTAATAAGGGGACTGAAATGAACCAGCAGACTCGTTCTGCCCAACCTACGCTCAAAACCTCCCGTCAGCGTCCGCTGTGGATGCGGAGTCTAGCTTGCCTAGGTGGGATTGGAATCTTGAGTGCGGGAACGCTGGGAGCCCAAACGGCTCCAGTAGATTCTGTAGTGGTACCTGCAATTCCTGAGCCTCAATCAGTGGTGGAAGCAACTCCTGTAGAAGTCGCTCCTAGTGATCCTGCGCCTTTGGCAGTCGCTGAGCCAGAACAATTTGCTCCAGAAGCATCCCCAGAATTTGCTCCAGAGCCATCTATGGCAGCTCCAGAAGAGACTGCTCCTAATTGGGAGGTTCCTATCCAAGAGGAGCCAATTGCTGCCCCTCCCACCACTGATTCACCTAATCCAGTGGCGGCAGGGTCTGAGCCACCTAACTACAACAACGCCTACATTGACCCAACAAATTACAACCTTGGCGCAACGGATGCTTACGAGCAACCCAGCTCTGTAGTCTTGTCAGAACGCTCAACGGGTTGCCAAGCAGTTCTAGCAGGTGGGCAAGGTTTGTCCGGTGGAATTTGCGGTACTGACTCCAATCCTGCTTCGGCTGAATCTGCTCCTTGGAGACCTGGCTCAGTTGAGACCAAGTGGGCTAGCACATCGGGTAGCACATCAGGTAGCACGCAGTGGGTTGCAGCTACAAACTCAGCAGCGGTGCAGCTAGGCCCTATCAACATTAGTGCGAGAGGGATTGGCGTTGGTCAAACGACTGCCTCTGGACGCTCGTTCTACTACCAGACAGCTCGACCTACAGGTCGCTTGGGTAACGGCAATCTCAAATTGATCTTCCCACTTTCGCTGCCCGCTCCGATTACTTCGATCTTTGGGTGGCGCATCCACCCCATTAGTGGAGATAGCCGTTTCCACTCTGGAACCGACTTGGGTGCCCCGATGGGAACTCCAGTCTTAGCAGCTTATGCAGGTAAAGTGGCGATCGCAGATTTCCTGGGTGGCTATGGCCTCACAGTGACGATTGATCACAACAAAGGCACCCAAGAGACATTGTACGCTCACCTTTCTGAAATTTTCGTCAAGCCTGGGGAGATGGTGAAGCAGGGAGCCGTGATTGGTCGAGTCGGCAGTACAGGTAACTCCACTGGCCCTCACTTGCACTTTGAGTTGCGCCAGCAAACGGCCAGTGGTTGGGTAACGCTAGACCCTGGTTCTCAGCTAGAACTCGCAGCCGCTGACCTTATTAAGTCCTTACAAACAGCTCAGACCGCAGCTAAACCAGTTCCTCAGCCTCAAGGTTAGGTGCTGTTGAGCGATCGCTGAGTTAGGGGGAATAATCATTCCCTCTGAAGTTCATGCAGTGAATCATCGCAGTGAGACCTAACCCCCAGCCCCTTCCCTAGTAGGGAAGGGGAGAAATTCAAGAGCTTATAAGTAGCCGTGTTCTGCTAAGAAGTTCGGAGTAATCACTTCAGGAGCTGGATGGGCTGTATCAGAGACATTGAGCAGATCGTTGTAACTAGCTGAATTTAGAGTGTGCTCTAGTGCTTGCCCAGAGCCGAAACGCAGAAACTTTTCTACATATTTGCCCAGAATGTCGCCCTCTAAGTTCACCCAGCTATCTGGTTGTAGATAATGCAGATTAGTTTCGGCGTAGGTATGAGGAATAACGGCGACCTTAAACCAAGTGCCATTAGCGTTGCATTCTGCAACAGTCAAGCTGATGCCATTGATGGCGATACTGCCTTTGGGCACGATGTAGCGGGCGATCGCGGGAGCAGCCACAGTAAAGCTCATTTCCCAAGAATTACCTGTCTCCTCTGCTGCTTGAAGGCAACCAATGCCATCCACGTGGCCTGTAACAAAGTGGCCGCCCAACTTACTGCCCACCCGCAGCGATGCTTCCAGATTGACATAGCCCGCTTCTAGCTGTTTTTCTAAAGTGCTACGGCGTAAGGTTTCGGGAGAAATAGCTGCCGTAAAGCCTTGCGGCAATATTTCTGTGACAGTGAGACAAACTCCGTCCACCGCAACGCTGTCACCCAGCGCTAGATCCTGCAAAATGAAAGAGTATGTACCAGAGGTACAGGTGACCTGGAGCTGATCTTCTCCCAGCCGCCTGATTGTTCCGAGTGCTTGCACAAGTCCTGTAAACACGGTTTTTAGATCACTCAAAAATGCTTAACTAAACTCTGACAGAAGCAAACTCTAAGGTGGGGTGACTCCGCTCCTAGATAGCCAAATGCTTCGCTAGACTTGAAAGGACACCATCTATAGATTCGGGCCAGGGATCAGGGCATACTGGAGGTCAACAAATCAATTAAGCTTAATGACAACCCAGTTGAGCTGTGATTTTGCACTCCACATTTTATGGTAGAGATAGCCTGGTTAGATTACTGTAGTTTCATTTATCCTAGTCATTCTTTTGCCTGTCTGAATTGAATTAATGAAGCGTGTATAGAGAACCAGGTATATGGAGATAATACGAGCTTGCCTACCGATCCAACCAGTCCCAGTATATTCTCGAATCACGACTCTCTTTGCCAAGGATTGAGGCCAAACTAATGATTGAGATGAAAGTTGCTGGAATTGCGCTGGATGCAGCAACGCGCCACCCAATCGTACTCTTGAGGGATGCTGCTGAGCGTCGGGCTTTACCGATTTATATCGGCCAGGATCAGGCAAGAGCCATTATCAACGCCCTCGAAAATCAAGCCCCGCCTCGGCCTCTCACCCACGACTTGATGATCAACATCATGGAAGAGTGGGATATGGTTTTGGAGCGTATTATTATTCACTCTCTACAAGACAATACTTTTTACGCGATCCTAACCATTCGTCAAGGAGAGGTCAAAAAAGAAATTGACGCTCGTCCTAGTGATGCGATCGCGTTGGCTCTGCGGACTAACTGTTCGATTTGGGTGATGGAAGAAGTGGTCGCTGATGCTTCCATCCCGGTCGATCGAGATGCTGATGAGGCGGAGCGGCAAGCGTTCCGTAGCTTTTTAGAAAATCTCCGACCAGAAGATTTTACTCAACGGCGTGAGTTTGGCAACGACTCCTAGGAGCCTCACTGTAAAACATGCGCTATCGTCGGTTTGGTAAAACGAATCTGTCGCTGTCCGGTTTTTCTTTGGGAACCATGCGTTACCTAGCTTCAGAGGCAACGGCAGCCCAAACAGTAAACCGAGCGATTGCCTTAGGAATTAATCATTTAGAAACGGCCAATGGCTACGGCAAGAGCGAGCAGTATTTGGGTCAGGCACTCGCCCAACTAACCGTTCCTCGGTCTCAGCTATATATCACGACTAAGATTTCTCCCACGCCTGATGCTGCCTCGATGGCTCGACAGATTGATCAGTCGCTGGCTGATCTTGGCACCGATTATGTCGATTGCTTGGCCATTCATGGTCTCAACACAGAAGAGCATCTCCGTTGGGTTACAGCTAAACAGGGTTGTATGCAAGCTGTGCAGCAAGCTGTCGCCGATACTCGGGTTCGGCATGTTGGTTTTTCTACCCACGGCTCTCTGGAGCTGATTTTGGCGGCGATCGCTACTGACTTATTCGAGTTCGTGAGTTTGCACTACTACTACTTTTTTCAGCGCAACGCTCCAGCAGTGGCAGCCGCAGCCGCAAAAGACATGGGTGTGTTTATTATTTCGCCTGCGGATAAAGGGGGGCAGCTTTATACTCCGCCTCAAAAACTCCAAGATTTGTGTGCGCCGTTATCGCCTTTAATTTTTAACTATCGATTCTTACTTAGCGACACCCGGGTCACGACGCTCAGTGTGGGAGCAGCCAATGAGACTGAGTTGGATTGGCCTTTGAGCGTTGCCGATGCGGATGGGCCTTTAGATGTATCTGAAACAGAAGTTTTACAACGGTTACAAGCACATCAAGCAGCAGCTTTGAAGTCTGAGCATTGTAGCCAATGTTATGATTGCTTGCCTTGTCCAGAAGCGATTCAAATCCCAGAAGTGCTGCGGCTGCGGAATTTAGCGATCGCCTACGACATGACCAGTTTTGGTCAGTACCGCTATCGCATGTTTGAAAATGCAGGGCATTGGTTTCCAGGAGCCAAAGCAAATCGCTGTACAGACTGTGGTGATTGCTTGCCCAAATGCCCAGAACAACTGAATATTCCAGCCCTGCTACAAGACGCGCATGAACGACTCAATGGTCCGTCTGGTCGTCGTCTCTGGGGCTAAGCCAATAATTTTGGCAGCAGTAGTTTTAGGTCAGTGGGATACTAACTCTATACGAGTTCGTCATTATTGGATGAAGCGCTTGGTTTGGGAGAGAGCTGTGCAAGTTCAGAAGCAGCGAGGTGCAGAATCAGCATCCGGTATGACGAGAATGGCGCGATCGCTCAGACTGCTAGGAGTTGGAGGGGCGATCGCGCTGGGATTGAGTCAGCCCTTACAGGCTCAATCTGTAGGTCGATCCCCAGCTCAGACTGTCCAAGCTTCCTTAACACCTGTTACAGAACCTCTAGATCTGGAGCTGGTTGAGCAAGAGCAAGAAGATCTAGCGACACTGACCCCAGGAGCCTGTACGGTGAATGGTGTCATTACCTCAAAGACTATTTGCCAGAACAGCATTACCATTCCTAGCTTGTGGTGGCTCGAAGAGCAGTATAGACAGCTAAATGGCAAGCTCGTCAACACTTGGTTAGCCTACCCTGATGCGATTGGCACCTCACGTCGAGTTGATTTAGTCGTAAATCAACAAGTGTGGAGCTTACTAGATTATCTAGAGCGCTATAAATTTATTGATTGGTTTGGGACGACAGCTCGCGATTACGGTTTCAGCACCAGGGTATTTAACAACCAGGGGCGCATGTTAGCCGCCTACACCTGTGCTGACCAACTCTCCAGTTCCACGTCTGGTAGCCCGCCTAATTGTAGTCTCTTGGTAAACACGTTAGGACGGAGTGGCTTGGGTAGACCCGTACAATCAGCCCCGTGATGCGGCCAATCGCACTGCTAACCATAAAGCTTGATATTGTTCGATCGCCTCTTGGGAGAGGGGATAAAGAAATTCACTCTGCTTAATCACTGAAGGGTCAGGCAGCAGCAGTGGCTCTTTCGTCAAAGCATTGGGTAAAGTAGCGCGATCGAGACCCACTATGGTTGGGGAACTGGCTTCACTGAGAATCGAGAGCTGAATTGCCGTTTGGGGCTGCAAACAAAAATCTAGCCACTGATCTAATAAACTGGGTTGTCCGGAGCTGCTATCTGCACTCAAGTTAGCCACAGCAGGACGAACCCAAACATCTGACCAGAGCCTAGTACCTGAGCGCGGTACCACAGCGGCAATCGGACGATTGTTATTTATTAGGGAAATAATGTCAGTAGACCAACCGACGGCCAGCCAGGTGTCTCCCAGAATCAGCGGCTGCAAATAGTTCGTAGAGCTGTAGAGCCTCACTTGCTGGTGTAGCGCTTGTAGCTCTGACTTGAGGGTAGGCACCTGAGCAAGATTGGCTGTATTGTAGGAGCGACCTAGCTTCTTTAACGTCAGGCCAATTATTTCCCTCGGCTGATCGAGTAGAGAAATGCGATCGCGCAATTCAGGCCGCCACAAATCACTCCAATCGGTAGGTGGAGCCCAACCTTGCTCAGCAAATTTATCAGTGCGGTAAGCAATCACTGTGGTACCCCAGCGGTAAGGCATCCCCCAGACTTGTCCCTGAGAACTGGCCTGCCCCTGGCGATCGCGAGTCACTAGCGTTTGCCAAGCCTCCGGTACCTGCGGCCAAGCCGCAACCCGTTGGGGATCAAGGGGCTGGAGCAAGTTTTGTTGAATCGCCTGCGCCAACCAGTAATCCCCCATCGTCACTAGATCAGGCACACCCGTTCTACCACGTCGGTCTTGACGAGCCTGGAACGGCAAGAGTGGATTGGCATTGGGCTGGGTCTGCTCTGCCTGACGCTTCCAGTTTTGCAGTAACTCAAACAACTGACCCAACTGAGGTTCTGGGGCAAAATCAAGCTGAGCAGGTTGCTGCAAGCTCCGACGAAACTTACCCAAAATCTGCGGCGGAATTGAGTTTTTCAGCAGCCGAACTTTGAGGGTTTCACGGTTTGAACCATTACACCCTGCGAGCGCTTGACTCAGCCCTAAAATACCAACTCCTTGCAGAAAAGACCGTCGATCCATTGAACTGTTGTGACTCCTACGCCAATTTGTGCTCCACCCCAAAGCCAATTAAATCAATCACACTAGGGGTTTCATGAGGTTGAGGCCGCTCATACGTCACGATCGTACGAAGACGGACGTCCGGTGCAATTAGACGCATTTGATCAACCGCTACAGAACGATTGTAGAACGTTGTCATTTCTAGCGTTTGGCGGGTGGGCTGATAGGTAAAGCGACCTGCGATCGCCCCTGATTCTGAGTAGCCCTCATTCCTGAGATAAAATCCCTGAATCACTTCTCCGGCTGGTTCGCTAGGAACTTCAGCTGCGATCGGTAAACGCGGTGTACTGCTAGCAGTCTCAGGAGATACAACCAAGCTATCCGCCACAAATAAGGCTTGTAGACTCATCGCCACCGTTTCTCCAGTTTCAGAACGAGTGTTAAAAGCGATCGCAAATCCTGGCAAACTGTCCTGGTCTGAAATCAGGTCTGCAAAGTCGGCTGTTGTATTTTTTAACTGCAAACTTGCGGAATCAGAGAGAGCTAAAATTTGCTTTTTATCCGCCGGATTCAAAGGTTGAACTTGGTATTCGGTATAGGAACGCTCAATTCTTCCCTGAGTAACGAAATGGTAAGTTCTCTCAGTTTTCCACACCCCAGTACAGGCCACAAAAAAATCTTTAAAGCTCAGCATTTCTCTTTACAATTACGATTGAGTTTCCCAAGTGATGATGAAGAGAATTCAGCAGTTAGTCTCGATAAGAATGACTAGTACAAAGCTCTAATCAATTGTTTGCAATAACTCAATTCCAATAGACAGCAGCATGAGTATATATTCTGATCAGACTCAGAATGAACTGGGCAAATGAGAAGCAAGCTATTGCTGTCAAGGCCGGTTTTCAAGGCTAACAATAGTGTAACCATACTAAAATTGGCTGCTAAACACTCAACATTCTGTAGACCAAAGGGTAGAAAAATCAACCTAAAATCAGAAGAATGGCTGAAATCCAGCTAAAAATAATTCAAAATCCAAGCTCTGTTACAAACAAAATCTTGTGTTGAGTTTGATTAATTTTACTGAGAAACACAGTTTTTATTGTTCATTCAAATCTTATTGAAGAAGTACCCAATGTCATTTTGTCGAAACGTTAAATTATTCAGCAATAATGGTCATACCAATGAATCCTTTTCTAGGATAAAGAGAATTCATTAGGCTAACTTAGGGAATCTCATCTCATGGACCCAGTACAAGAACAAGTCATTGCCTTAAATACAAAAGTCGATGGCCTGCAAGAGCAAATCATTGAGCATTTCAATCATCGACTTTCAGAAGCTGTAGCGGAAATGAAGCTCTTGGTGATGCAGAATCCCCAATCAACTCATCCTGAGGTTCATGGCAGACATTATCCCTATTCAACCCATAGCAGCCGTGAGATGGGAATGGATCATAAGGATGTATTGACGGATACTAGCTATCCCAGCATGGAAGACCAAAGCAGCGAACGTGAGCTAGCTCCTGAAATTCAAATTCGTCGCCTGACCGTTCAACTAACAGCTGCCTATAATCGGATCGCCGCTTTAGAAGAACAACTCCTATCTCAAAGAGTCCATTAGCAGATTCAGAGCCTGAGTACAGCCTAGTGAAGACACGGCGAAGCCAATCAATTGTGGCTTTAGGTTCCTGTGGTTTTAGGAATGCTTAAGAAGCAAATTTTGACTGCAATCAGCTTGACAATGGCGTTCTGCTAATCTCTCGATCGCTTGCAATAACTGCCCTTGATCCCAGCCTTGATAAAGAGAAGCTGCGATCGCACATCCCCCTGCACCAACACCTTCTTTCACATATCCTTGCTCATAAGCTTGCAACTGAGGATAGCGAGCGTCTGTAAATTGGAACTGTGTGGCTAAGAGAGGAACAGTTCCAATCAGCGTTGCTAAACCAACCGTGTCGCCTGTAGCATCTTCCGCAACCCAACGAGTGGTACCAACTACAATCTGCTCCGGTTGCCATGACAAAGCATAAGTAGTGGCGATCGCTCGTAACAAAGCATAAACCGCTAGCATTTGCGTGCCTCCAGCCAGCATAACGCCACAACTCCGACTGGCCGCGATCGCCATGCCTGCCACTACAATTTGCATTGGATCGCCCACTGCCGCTACCAACTCAAGCGGATCAACCTCTGAGGCCAAGAGACCCGCTTGCTGCAACCCTGCCTCAACAATGGCCCACTTCTGAGCATGGTTGCAGGTGGGATGACTGCTATTGACCTTACCAGCCGCAGCCATACCGAGACCTGTCAAGATTGCTAAAGCCGTAGTAGTACCACCAACCACACATTCTCCCAAAATCAAATAACTCCGAGGAACTTGGGCTGCTAGCTGCTGCCCCCAAGCCAAGCCTTGCTCCAAAAGATGTTGAACGATTGGTAGCTTCAAGGCTTGCCCCTGGCTCAAGCAAGCCGCAGCAGTGCCACCCAAATCAATGCAAGGAACCGTTGGTGGCACAGGTAAGCCCGCGTTAAATAAGTAGAGGGGAATCGCTTGGGCCTCAACTACAGCCCGTGAAATTAGAACTGGAGACGCGCCAACGTGGAGAGGCGGTAGAGCGTGCTGAGGATGCGCTTGAGGGCCATGATAGAGAAATTCAGCATCGGCGATCGCGGTGTAGAGTCGGTCTTGTGGAGTCGCACCAGCCGCAGAAATACCTGGAATCAAACCTGTGGCTGTAAATCCTAACACACAGGCAAATACAGGAGAGCGGTGTTGATAGCGTTGGAGCCATTGCTGTCCCCGTTGCGCTTGCGTATATACCCGAATCATGGCGGATGAGGTCATTAGTCAACCTCGTAATCCAGAATCACCTGTACCCACTTAGGAGGCGCTGGAATTGGGTTGCCCAGTCGCTCTAACAAGAGCCAAGCCGCCAAATGGACGATAAATAGGTAAACAATATTGTTAATCACAATCATGACAGCGGCGATCGCCTGAACCAAAGCTAACTCAGGCTGAATCAGTAACCCTAGCTTCACGAAGCCCCATTCCACCAGCTCGGTAATCTGAGTCGTGATATAAGCCCACAAGTCGTCACCCAACAAGAGCGACACCAACCAAATGCGGAAAAAGAAGCCGAAAGTACCAATAATGGTGCCAATACTGATAGAAATAAACCAATTGGCCCGACGACGCCATAAAGCTCCCAATTGAACTCCCAACAGCCCAAAGGGAACAAGAAATAGAATGCTACGGGTTGGCCCCATCAGCACTGATAGCAGCAATCCTGAGACCAAAGCTGACATCCAGGCTGCCCGATGGCCCCAGCGCAAGTAGACCAGAGCGATCGGAACCGGAAAAAAAATCCGCAACAAGGGTCCCATCGGGAAATAGTAGTTGACCAGCCAGATTAAGCTAGCGGTACTAGCCAAAAATGCCGTCTCCACCATTGCTAAGGGAGCCCCAGACTGGACATGAGGTTCAGCTAGAGCCAATGGAGTTTGGGGATCAAGAGAATGGGCAGCTCGCCCAGCCTCTGTAGAGGGGGTAGAATCCGCTGAAGGCTTGGGCAACCTCTCTGGTGGACTTCCTGGTAGCCTTTCTGGCGGTCTCTCGGAAGGGCGGTCTTCGGAAGAATCACTCATGCACAGTTCGGTAAGCTAGCAGATCTACTCTATACATAAACTTTAGAACCTATCAGCAGACTCAGCGAGTTCAGCCGGAAGACTGCCATGAAGCGATCGCAGTCTCGACTTGTGTAGTTAGATAAACTGAGCTGAGCGCGCCAACTAGACCAAAAGCCGCTCTAGAGCATGCATGTCAGGGATGCAGAGAATCTCGCGATCGCGCACAATTAATTCTTTCTTCTCTAGCTTATTCAAAACCCTCGTGACAGTTTCGCGAGCCAGACCGCTCAAGCTACTAAGTTCTCGGTGCGGTAAGTTAGGAATCTCAACTCCTTTTTGGCTGCGTTTCCCCTGACCTTCAGCCAAAAACAACAAGATGTCAGCTACCCGCGAGGTACTATCTGACTCACGCAGCCGCAACCGCCGATTTACCTGGCGCAGTCGCCGAGCCATCAACTGAGCGAGTCGAATTCCCGCCATTGGCTCTGAATTAATTAACTGCACAAAGTCCTGCGCTGGCATATTCCCAATCACAGTCGGAGCCAGCGTAATCACGTCTGTGGAGCGAGGTACTTCATCGAGAGGAGCCATTTCACCAAACAACTCACCCTTGCCCAAAATGTTTAGGGTTACTTCTTTGCCATCCAGGTTATAAGTGCGAATCTTAACCCAGCCATCCAAAATGAAGTAGACAGAGCTACCCCAATCATTTTCCAACAAAATTACCTGACCGGATGGGTGCGTACGCATGACCACATGTGCAGTGGCCTTATCGACCATAGCCTCTGGTAAGCCTTCAAAGAAAGGAGCAGAGCGAATTAGTGCAGGGCTAGAGTGAAGTTCACGAGGGCTATACCGATCTTCCATGGGGCCATTGCAATGTAATTTCTATCAATTCAGTAAGGCTGGATGGCCCATAATCTTAAGGCTAACTGGTTCAAATTAAGCCTTAAAACACTAGGACAGTAGAAAAATGTCATTGTGACTAATCCGTCAGACTAGCAGGAAATCCACAGCAATAATAGCTTATATCAACCGCCGTAAAACCCACATGCTTTAGCGCTGAGATATCAGGCAGTGAGCCGGAGGCAAACAGATTGTTAGAGTAAATCTATTCTTTGCGATCGCAAAACAGCAGTAAATATGAAGATTAATCACTAGAACTTCGCTAAGTTCTGACTAACTCCCAGCTAACCTCTACACTGTAGCCTTACATCCCCAGGGAATTGCTCAAACTTACATTTTGGTCTAAGTTCTGGATAGTGCAGGATCAACGATTGGCAAGCCCGCTCTAGACTAGTGGAAACTAAGCAGCTCCCATTGGGCAAACTAACCTTTGAAGTATCCAGAGCCGTAATCGCTCTATACCTGTCAAGTTCTAGTCAGGGGTTCCATCGTGACTTCTCAGAAGGACCAAATCCAAACACTGATCGCTGAAATCGACAAAGTTCTCCAGAAACCCAGTACCCGTTTACCTTGGGTCATGTCAGGAGAGACAGCTCAGCAGCGCCGGGTGTTAGAGCGAGTTCGCAGCTATCTCGTTTCTCTACAACAAAGGATGGCTGCGGACGAACAGTTCTCCCAGGCTAGAACCAAATCTAACCTCTCGACCTATGATATTCAGTACCAGCCGACTCAGGCTACAGATTATGCAAGGGCTCCGATCGCGCCCATAGCGAGTAGTCAAGATGAAGCTGCGCGGCAAATCTTGCAGGCTGTCGTTCAGGAAATGGATCATTTACGCACTAGCCTGACGCAGCCTCTACAAGCAGATTTAGAAGCTTTACGGCAACAGCGCGAGTCATTGGTGCAAGAAATTAGACACTTAGAAGCACAACGACAGCACTACTCTCTAGCGCAGCAGCAAGCCAATCAACAAAAAATTATCAGCGAATTCTTGCAGGTGTTGATGGGGCGCTTACAAGATAGCCTCGCCCAGCAAGTCGCTCAAGCTTTGACGACGCTACAGCCTCAAACACCTTACGAACTCAACCCAACTGAACCGATCGCCCTCAGTGGTCGGATGACGACTGATCAACCTTTGCTCAATCCAGGGCAACGCTTAGAGCAACTGCAAGTACTGCAAGCTCGCTCCGATCAACTGTTGATGAACCTAGATTCGACTCTCAGTGTTGTCTTTGAAGCCCTACAGAGGAATGTTCAAAGCTACCAAGAGTCGCTATCTACTGGCTTGGAGCGGATGCATGGCCTGGGCCAGCAGGGAGAGGTGATGTTCACAGCTTTGGTGAGTCACCTAGCCCAGCAGTTAGGCCGAGAAGCGTCTTCTTTCCTGTATTCTTCCCTACCTCCCTCCGAGTTGGAATCGGGTACCGCTACTAATGCTGAAACTGCTCCTCAACAGACTTCGATTACTCCTGCTCCAGAGGTTCCTGCTCCAGAAGTTCTTGCTTCAGAGGTAAGTACGGCTCCGCCTTCCCCGGTTAACCCTCCTCAGACTCCTGTATCCCAACTCAGCTATGATTCAGCGGCTTTGGACCTGCCTTATGCGGGGGCTGAGCTACGCCAAGAGAGCGATCGCTCTTCTCTGTTGCCAGAACTGGATGATGCGGACATTTTGGAAGAATTGAACCTAGAGGGGCTGGATCTCTCAGGTGTGGAATTAGAGGATGTTGAATTAGATAGCGATAATTTGGATGCTTTGCTGGACGTAGTCCTCAGTAGCAATAGTAGTAGCTCCAGCGCTAATCCATCACCTCTAGCTCAGAGCGATCTGCCTGATACTTCAACTCAACCAGGATGGCAAGGTTCTCCAGCTACACCTTCAGCCGACCTAGCAACATCTGCTTCGGAGCTAGAGTTTTTAGAGCAACTCGATATTGCATTGCAGCATCCAGATGCAGAACCTGAGTTGGCAAATGCAGATTTGGGAGTTGGTTCTGAGTTATCCGGATTGGGATGGGTCGCAGAGACCGCTAGCCAGAAGCCTGGTAATTCTGACACTGAGTCAATGCCAGAGACTGATGACCTCTATGCTGATTTGTTTGGCTCCAACGATTTCGGTGTTGAGATGGAAACACAGTCAGAGCTAGAAGACTTGGCCGCATCTCCATCCACACCACCTGCGATCGTGGATTTGCCCCTAGTCAACCCAGCCGATGTAGCAGATGCCTGGGTTGGGCCTGTAGAAATGGCAGAAGCCGAACCTGACCAAAGTAATGCTTTGTCCTCTGTTCAAGCAAGTGACTTATTTGCAGACTTGGAAGCGACAGCACCCGTAGCCAATATAGAACCTCTGGTGGGGATAGAAGAGGCGGGGATAGAAGAAGAGGGGACGAAAGAGGCAATTTCATCTGATCCAACCTTAACCAAGAACGAACTAGACAGAAACGATTTAGATGAGTTGGATCAGACAGGCACGACCCTAGAAGATTGTCTATTTGCAGATGCCGTTGAGCCTAGCAGCGACGAGAACTCCGAGCTACTCAATTTCAATCCGCCCCCTACAGAAGCTGTAGCTCAACCTTTAGAGGATGTAGAACCTACAAACGCCACAGCTCCTGCCGAAGATCCTGCCGAGATAGATTTGGATGATTTTAGGTCGAGCTTTATAGACGAGTCAGATGAGTTGGGTGATACCACTTCACTCGCGGAATTGGCAGAGCTATTGGGAGGTGCCGAAGTGGTAACCGAAACACCCTCAACGGAAATACCCACAACTATCTCTCCTAATTTATTGAGCCAATCTAATTTAGAAGATGCTGAGAGTGAGAGTGAGCTACTGTTGTCAGAGTTCTCACTCCGAGACGTGCCAGTATTAAGTGCAGATGATACTAATCAAACTCTGGAGGATGCTTATGTGCCAGCTGCTCCTGAAGAGTATTTAATTGCGATCGATGATGATTTAGGAGATGAAACCGAAGTTAGCTTGTGGCTAGACGAGAATATTGTCCAGCAATTGAATGAAGACCTCTTTAGCTTAGAAAGTTCGGATGGTCTGTTTTTTGAAAGTGCCGATGCCAACGAGAATAGAGCACCTCAAACTAGCGGATCTGAAGATAGAGGCTTTGAGAGTAGGGAAACGACCCCTAGCACCCCTAGCAATATAGAAGATGCAGATCTAGAATCTGCTGATCCATTGGCCCTAGACGTGCCAACGCCTCCAGCAAGCTTAAACGAGGCTCAGTCATCCGATTCTCAGGTTTGGGATAACCTTACCTTAGAAGATTTTGTGGAGACGTTACCGGAAACATTGCCTACAGTCGATGCAGAAACACCTGAAGCCCTACCAGAGGACTTGGCGGCTTTCTGGGAAGGTACTGATTTTCCCTCGACTTCTACCGAGCCTCCCGACTTAACTTTGGATGCGTTTGACTTATTAGCAGATTTACCGGAGATCGCTCCGCCATCCCCGGCAGAGAAAGTGATGCCTACAGCCCCCACGACTCAGCTTCCCGCCAATCCACCCACAGAACTGGATACGCAAAGCCTAACCATTGATGATGCGTTTATAGGTTTTTCAGAAGCGGCGAACCAGCCAGCAGTAGACAATAGCGATCGCAATGTAGAACCTTCCGATCCACCCAACCAGGCCAACGAAAAAAAAAAGATCTAGCAGCCCCTAGCCCTGAAGCGAGCCTAGATACTGACATCAAAACTGAGCCGGAAAATCCCAGCGTTTTGCCTAACCCATCAGAACCGCAAAATTTGCCAGCCAAACCTCAAGCTTGGGAAGTCGCGGAGGAAGAGACAAAACGGGCTTGGTATTTAGGAATTGACTTTGGCACCACAGGCTTGTCAGCTGTGTTACTCGATCGCGTCAGTCAGAAGCTGTATCCCATCTATTGGCTAGAGCAAGCACTAGATGTAGAAACTAAATCTTTTCGCTTACCGACTGCTATCTATCTATCAGCTCAGTCATTAGCATCCCCTGAGTTACCTGAAAGTAGTGTTGCGGTAGGCTCTCTGGCTCTTGCAATGGCCTTGCGCGATCGCGATGCCTCAGTGGCCCATGCTTTAGCTCTACCAGAAACGACAGGGCTGACACCAGAATTACTCATTCAGAATCTGAAGCCATACTTGAAAATCGGCATTCCTCATTACGCTGCCGTCACTGACAACTGGGAGCCTGTAGCTCAGTGGTCCGATTATCGCCAGATTCCTCTGAGTTGGTTACAGCAAGCACTACAGACCTTGTTACGGACGCTAAACCCCGTTACTGACAACACCTCTAATCTAGTCTGTGGTGCCACTGGTTTAGAGACAAACGTTCTCAAGGCTGCCTTGACTCAGCTAGAAGGAGTGATATTGGGCTATCCGGCCAATTGGCCTGATACCTATAATTTCAATCTGAGAGAAGCAGTTTTAACCGCTAAATTGGTAGCTCGCCCCGAACAAATCTTCTTCATCGAAGATGCGATCGCTGCTGTTTTATCGGGGTTAAGAAATCCTCACCGCCCCCAATGGAAAGGCGGTACCCTTGCAGTCAATGCGGGAGCCACCACCACCGAAATGGTCATGGTAAACCTGCCGGATCATCTCCAGGATCTAACCTATAGTGACTTCAGCCTGCGTAGCGTACCCTATGCGGGAAATGTCATTGATCAAGATATTATTTGTCAACTCTTGCATCCTCAATGGTTCCGCCAACCCCGGACTGCCAATCGGGGGAATATCGTAGAGACTCAATGGCATTGGCAAGCCGATCAGGTTGCCTTGGATGGCATTCCTTGGGACAGCTTAGGGCTAGACACACTACCCCTACCGATTGCGGGCGAACCCGATGTTGAAACTCGGTACCGCCTCCAGCAACGCCTAGAAAGCTCGCCCCTAGGCCAAGGTTTATTGGAAGCAGCTAGACACCTAAAGCTGATTTTGCAACACGAAGACCAGTTTACGTTCGAACTGGGCGATCAGCGCTGGATGATTATGCGGCGACAATTGGAAAGCCAAGTATTTCTCCCTTTCATTCAACGTTTGAATCGAGAACTAAATGTACTGTTGAGCCAGACAGGTTTACCGATTCAAGCCATTAATCAAGTAGTCTGTACAGGTGGAACGGCTTCTTTGCCCGCAATCGCCCGTTGGCTCCGCCAGAAACTGCCAAACGCCACGATTATTCAGGACACTTATCAAAGCGATCGCGGTTTGAGTTTGGGTAATAGAGTTGCCCCTCCAGAGGGGATTTACGGTGCAGAAACAAGTGCTGGGGAAGCAGACCTAGACATACCTGTTCCGGGCGATCGCTTAGTTTCTTGTAGCCGTGTCGCCTATGGTTTAGCAGCATTGCCGTTGTATCCGCAAGTTCTAGACCTACCTCGACAGCAATATGGCGATTATTTTCTGCTCCTAGAATTGTTGCGAGCTTTTCCAGAACAGCCTGTCTCTGTAGCAGGGATTATGCAACTTCTAGAGCGTCGTGGCATTAACACCCATGCTTGCCAGCTACATATTCTGGCGCTTTTAGAAGGACATTTGCCACCAGGCCTAATACCTTCACAACAGGATAGAAATTCTCTGACAGAGGCATCGAGACAATATCTAGATGCTCAAGCTCTCACCGCCGCCCCCCTATTCTTCAAGGAGGGAAATCAAATCTATCGTCCCAATCTAGAGCAATGTCAGCGCTTGCGGGAGTACCTGAGCCAAATCATGGTAAACACTCACCAAACTTTGGAAGAACCGTTCGCGGTCAATTTGCGCTTATCAGTGCAGTAGAGCTTTTATGCACTCAGTATTAGCCATAAGTTCGACAGAGCTTAATCGTTGACCTCACAAGTAGTCCGTAGAGAGGAAGCTACAAATCATGCCAACTCAGAATTTTCGCTGGAAGTCTAGTCATTGAACCAAGCTTTTCCGTATTCATGTCACCGCATCATTACAGCGATCGCTGCAAGCAGGTGATTGATGATTAGCCTCAGATAGCGGTTTGACTGAGTTTTCCACGGCAACAGCCACATCAGAAGTTTATACAACCGCTAACAAGTTCAAAGATTAGACGAATCTATGATTTTTCTCTTCTCTTGCATAAAGGCCGCTTCGTATAGTTACAAGTGAGGATACGGAAACCCTAGAGCGACTTACCTATCAGCTGTGATTACAACTTCTGATCTCTCTCCTACTAACTTCACCACCAGCGGTTTCATCAAGTTTGGCTGTGCGGCTGACGTGCACCCCTCGGTTAATAGCAAAGTCAAGCGTCTGCTCGATATCATAGGTGCCTTAGTAGGATTGGTCATGACTGCTGCGATCGCCATTCCCGTTGCGATCGCCCTCCAGCTTGATAATCCAGGCCCTATCTTCTACAGCCAAATGCGCTGCGGTTGCCAAGGAAACCCTTTCCGCATTTGGAAATTCCGTTCAATGGTAGCAGACGCCGACCAACTCAAGCATCTAGTCACCAATGAGGCCAAAGGTCATATCTTCAAGAACCAAGCTGATCCTCGTGTGACTCGTGTCGGTCGTTTTCTCAGAAAAACCAGTCTAGATGAGCTGCCCCAGTTTTGGAATGTGCTGATGGGAGACATGAGCCTAGTTGGAACTCGGCCTCCCACAATTGATGAGGTCAAGCGTTACAACAGACGGCACTGGCAAAGACTGAATGTCAAGCCTGGGATGACGGGAGAATGGCAGGTACATGGCCGCTCCACTGTCAAGGATTTTGAACAAGTTGTTAGCTTAGACCTCCGCTATCAACGCCACTGGTCTATCGCTTACGACCTCCACCTCATCGTTAAAACAATTGGCGTTGTCTTAAATAAAAGTGGTGCTTGCTAAGCCACAAACAACGCTCTAGCTCTGGTGTTTTGGTTTCAGTCGTTTCTAAATATTTCATCACTTCAAGCGAAGGCTCTCAGGCAGTCTTCGCTTTAGTCTTTTTAGTATCACCCACTCTAGGAACATCAATCAGTACTATTGCAAATAGCCACTATTGCAAATAGCCGAGATCGGTACATATTACTGACGTTAACTTATGACTGTTCCTACCTGGATCACGCTATCTCGTTTGCTAGGTGTCCCTTTACTGCTTTACGGTCTGCATGATCCCACCCCAGAAGCCCGTTGGTTTTGTCTAGCCATTTTCCTGGTTGCAGCAGGCACTGACTGGCTTGATGGTTATCTAGCCCGCAAGCTGAATCAAGTGACAGATTTAGGTAAGTTTCTTGATCCCCTTGTAGATAAGCTACTGGTCTTAGCACCGCTGCTGGCTCTGATTGAGCTAGACCAAGTGCCAGCTTGGGGGGTTTTTTTAATTTTGGGTCGAGAACTTACGATCGCAGGTTGGCGAGTTAACCCTACTATGACAGGCGGCACGATTACAGGGGCAAACCTCTGGGGCAAACTCAAAACAGTCAGCCAAATTGCCGCGATCGCTCTCCTGATTGCTCCGTTACCTGCCGTTTGGACAACTCCTAGCCTAGTAGCCTTTTGGCTGGCTGTCGTTTTGACGTGGGTATCTGGAGCAATTTATCTGTGGCCGCAACGGCCTCAACCCGTCGCCTAAAAGCTGAGTAATTCCTCTTGCCTCTTGCTATCAGTCCCTAAGTGGCGATAAAATTGTAGACCGTGTCGAATTAAAGCCAGTCCATGCCAAAACTGAAGACTCGTAAAGCTGCTGCTAAGCGTTTTAGAGCCAGCGGCAGTGGTAAAATCTTGCGCCGCAAAGCCTTTAAAAACCACTTGCTAGAGCACAAAAGTGCCAAGCGTAGAAACCAGCTATCTCAAGTAGCGGTTGTCCACGAAAGAGACGAAGAAAACGTGCGGTTGATGCTCCCTTATCTATAAAAGTTACTAGGACCACAAATCAATGACACGAGTAAAGCGCGGTAATGTAGCCCGAAAGCGCCGCAAAAAGATTCTAAAGCTAGCGAAGGGTTTCCGGGGATCTCACTCCACTCTCTTCCGTACGGCTAACCAACAGGTAATGAAGGCATTGCGGAACGCCTACCGCGATCGCCGGAAGCGGAAGAGAGACTTTCGCCGCCTGTGGATTGCCCGGATTAATGCCGCTGCTCGTCAGCACGGTATGAGCTACAGTCAGCTAATTGGTAACCTCAAGAAGGCTGACATCCAACTCAATCGTAAAATGTTGGCACAACTTGCAGTTTTAGACCCTGCTGGTTTCGGCAAGGTTTTAGAATTGGCGGGTCAAGCAAAGTCAGCCTAAGGGCAAAACTAGGTAAGGCAGCATCAAACGTGTTTGAGCAGCTGAAGTTTTTCAGCAAAGTTTCTAGTCTTTGTTTGGTAATTGGGCTGAGTTTAGCAGGTCAATCAGGTAGTGCTGAAACGCTGGAATCAATTCAGCAACGGGGCTACCTGATTGTTGCTGTTAAAGAAAACCTATATCCGCTGGCCTTTAAGGACTCAGCAGAGCAACTGCAAGGGTTTGAAATTGAAGTAGCCCGCCGGTTAGCTCAAGAGCTACTCGGAAAGGCAGATGCTGTTCGGCTCCAGCCAGTTTCTAACCAAAACCGTCTTCCAACTGTTTTGTCAGGCCAGGTAGACTTAGCGATCGCGAGAGTGACCGCAACGGAGCCAAGGTCTCGCTTAGTAAGCTTTAGTCTGCCTTATTACTTGGATGGCACAGCCCTAGTCTCTAAAGCAACAACAGTCAAGCGGCTGGCTGATTTATACAACCGCCCAGTCGCAGCCCTCCAGGGTTCTAGTACCATCGCCACCCTGCGCTATTTAGTTCCTGGCGCTAAGTTAGTAGGGGTAACCTCTTATGAGGCGGCATACTCGCTTTTAGAATCGGGTGAGGCAGTTGCTTTTGCCGCAGATGCAAGTGTTTTGAGTGGTTGGGTGCGGGAGTATCCTCAATATCGTCTGCTGCCCACTTTATTATCTGCGGAGCCTTTGTGTGTCGTGCTACCGAAGGGGGTGCAGTACGATGATTTACGGCGTCAAGTCAATAGCGCGATCGCTCGTTGGCATTCTGATGGTTGGCTGCAAGAACGAGCTGTCTATTGGGGTCTGCCGTGGGCTAACTTAATGAAAGGTGGGGACGGAACACCAATAGAAATGTTGGGTCCCTCGTCAGGCAAAGTCGACTAAAATCAGATCTGCTTAGCGGTGCTCACATATAACAAATATGGATAACTTACTTCCCGTTGTCTATTTGTCAATCTTGCTAACTTTACTAGCAAGCGCAGGCTGGGCGATTTTTCGTCAAGTGCTTAAAACCCGCAAGATTGAAACTTCTATTTCGCGCTTGCAGAACAAACTAAATAAAGAAAAAGGCACAGCTGAGGAATACTACGAGCTTGGCAGCATCTACTTAGAGAAAAAGTTGTATTCTCAAGCGGTAATACAACTGCAAAAAGCGCTCAAATCGCCCGATTTAGAAGGCGAGGAAAATACAGCCCTCATTTACAACGCCTTGGGTTATGCTTACTTCGCCCAAGAGCAGTATGACTTATCGATTCGTCACTACAAAGAAGCGCTAAAACTTAGCCCCAATTACGTGACGGCGTTGAATAATATTGGGCATGCCTATGAGCGTAAGCAACTCATGGCCCAAGCTCTAGAGTCCTATGAAGCAGTCCTCCAGTTGGAACCTCAAAGCGTAACGGCTCAGCGTCGAGCGGATGCTTTGAGGAAACGCTTAGTTCCAACAGCCGCGAGTGCAGAAAATGAAGGCTGACAGAGAACTTAATATCTAGTATCAAACTCAAAGCGATCGCCCTGGCTGGAAATTAGCTGGGGCGATCGCTGTTTTGGCAGATTAGGTTTAACTCTGGAGTGAAGTTGCTGAGGTGATTACTAATCCCAACAACTGAACCCTATCGGCTAGCCAGAATCTTAGAAGGTAAAGGTGGTTCGGAGAGCACCAATCCCCACTGTGTCGCTCTCAGGTGCATTACCTGGATTGAAGAGCACCATGAAGCCTGGAGTAACCGTGATGTTGTCGGAGATGCGGTAACGATAGAACACTTCTAAGTGAGTCGTGGTACCGGGTTGTTCTCCCTCAGTTCCTAATCCACCTGCTAGCAAGTTAGGAATATTCTGGCCCGCTGGTAAGTCGCTTTCGGTAATTTTAGGTGGTTGCCCTACATAAATTCCGCCTAGGTTGCCTTCGCCAAATAAATCGGGGAAGTTAAGGAAAGCCATCCAGTTAGTGGTTTCCACATTACCATCGCGATTAGGAATCCGGGAATTGGTAAAGCCGCCCCAGCCTCCCACGGTAATTCCAGGGGTAGCACGCCAAGCTAGGGTAGCACCGAAAGCATCGGTTTTGAGACCAGAACCAATGGTGACTTGGTCATCTCCTACTCCTAAACCTAAGCTACCTGCAAAGCCAGACCCAGAAGGATTATAGGAGTTGATGTAGTGGAGGGCTAGGTCAATCGTGTCGGTGGGAGACGCAGTTAACTGAACCCCAGTCGTAGTGGCGCTACGGCGGCTCCCAAACAAACCAGCATCGTTAGGGTCAGCAGGATCACTTGCCGAGTAAACACCCTGCAAGCTGAGACGAGAACCGATTTGCCAGTCAAAACCAGCTCCACCTGTGCCGTTTCCAATACTGATAATGGGGTTCCGCTGGGCAAACGCTGAGATTGGCCCTTGTCCAGAACTTTCAACTCGGTTAGCTCCCCGGAAGACGTTGACCGCGTTAACGCCAACAGGCCCCGCTACCACCGCAAAGTTATTACCAATCAAATGCCGGAAAGTGAGATCACTGAGAACGAATTGATTGTCGGTGTCTAGCTCATAACCCAACTTGGTGTCGTTGCTGAGGCGAGGCGCAGTGCTGCCATTGCCAGCCGCCAGTCCAGTCAGCAGGATGCTGCGGTTGCTCAGTTGAGTGAACAGGCTTAACTGGACATTGTTGATGAGGTTGATGTTGGTTGCTGGATCTTTAGTATCTTTAACGCCATCGACTGGGAAAAAGTCAGCCGTGTTTTCAGTGCGACCTTGAACTCCAAAGATCGCTTGACCAAATAACTTGGTCGTAGTGGAAAACTGGTTTGCCTCGAGTTCAGCGGTACGGGCTTCTAAAGCATCGGTTCGGCCTCTGAGGGTAGCAAGTTCAGCAGAGAATTCTTCCTGCAATCGCTGTAAGGTCGCTAAATCTTCTTTTTGCACCAGTTCGTCAGTGCCCGCAGTAATGAGCTCGTTGATGCGGTCGAGGCAAGAATTGACACCAGCGGCAAACTCGTAGCGAGTTAAGGCTCTGTTGCCTCGGTAGGTGCCATCCGGATAACCTGCAATACAGCCGTACCGCTCTACCAAAGATTGCAATGATTGGAAAGCCCAATCGGTGGGTTGCACATCAGATAGTTGGGATACTGAGGTCACTTGAGCCATGCCATTGCTGGCCTCTTCTGGAGCCTCAGGGTCAAGAGTTGAAACATTGATCAGGTCTTGGCTGCTGTCTACATCTGAACTTAGCGCTTGAGCTTGTAGAGTCTCATCCGCGATCGCTAGAGGCGCAGAGGTAGTCGTGGCTGCATCCGCAGATGTTATGTCGGTAGCATCGCTGGTAGCTGCCACAGCAGGAGATAAACTCGCTGTCAACAATCCTAAGACCGTACAGACTAGGGCTAAAGAGACATTTTTTTCTAAGCCCATTGGGGATTTCATCGTTTTATTCACTCCTTCGAACACCATAAGTGACCAAGCTCTATGCTTCATCGTTACTGCTTGTAGAGACTTAGACACACCGCTGTATAAATTTAGTTGCCGCCATCGCCCGTTTACGTAGAAGGCTACTTCACTCAGTGACGGCTGAGTTTTCAGAAAGTTCACCTCTAACCATTTGGAGCATTCCCATCTTCTAGCCAGAATCACACATCAGCGAGAGATGAGACGAACCGGAGCCAAGTAGGTCAAAAACTGGGCAAGAGCGGTACCTGCTCAATTTGGGTGGATCAAGATCAAACAGTCCTTTGCCACACTTCTGCTGGTCTTAGCACCCCAAATATTTTTTATCTCTTAGTAATTATCAGTCATGACGTTGACGCTCAGGCAACCTTGTCCATAAAGGATGGGTAAAATTTATCGTAATTGCTCAACCCAGTAGCCAATCTGTCTGCTGTGAGGTAAGGGCACGGGAAATGGCATCAAAGGCAGCAATGCCCTGACGCTTCGCAGTGTTGACAAGCGATCGCACCTGAGCGAATAGCTCCGCTCCCCAGTCCGAGCGGAATCCGTTCGTCACCTTGCGAAAGACGACGCTCCAGCGCAACGCCTGCTCACTGGCATTATTGGTTGACGGAATTGTCTCATCCGTCAAAAACAGCAACAGATGAGCCCGAATCTTCTGATAGCGTTTGAGCAACCGCTGTCCCTCGAGCGATTTGGGTTGCAGATTCAAGATCTCCCGCAGTAAGCCGCGAAATCGAGAGCAATACTGCTGAACGGTTGAGGCAGCCAGGGTGTGTCGTCGCCGTTGCAGGGCAATGGCTTTGAGGAGCAGCCATTTCATCCGGGGCGCAAACAACTCATCACCCGCATCCATGGCATACTGACAATCGCGCAGTTGATGGGCTAGACACACTTGCCAGTCGTGCGCCGGATGGGCGGCCTGGGCACTGAATAAATCAGACACCCAAACCTGTGGTTGATGCCCCGCCATCACGGTATCAATGACCGTTTTGCCACGACTGGGACGAATCACGTGCAAACACACCTGGTCGTTCTGAAACACCCATTCCCACTGGTTGGTCCCCTTCACTCGTGCCCCCGTCTCATCACTGCCGACGAGACGAGCACTGCGTAAACGTTCGACAATCTTGGCCACCGGGTTTTCTAGCTGAGAGCGCACCCGTTGCAGGAGATTGGCAATCGCTCCTTCGGACAGGCTGAGACCGTAAAGCTCACTCATCAGCTGGCTCAGCCGTTGATAGCTGATGGCATGGCTGTAACGGAGATAGGTCACTAAACTCACGACACTGGTGCCAAAGGGAGACCCTGGCTCCAAACCGACTGGAACAGGCGCTTCATACGCCTGCTGACAACACTGGCAAGTCCCGCCGTAACGTTCAACCCGGGTGATGTGAGGAGTCATCGGCGGCAATTCAATGCGTTCGTAAGTCCCGCTCAAGCGTTGTGTTGATAGCTCCACTTCGACCCCACAGTGGGGACAACTCTTGGCTTGGGCAACGACGACTTGATCCGGTTGTTGGCTCAATTCTCGCCCACCGTTACGGTGACTTCCCGTTTCCTCACCATTGAGGGCAGGGGACTGAGCCCTCCTCTGATTTGGCTTGAAGCCCTGAGAAGGAGGCAAACTTGAATTACGGGAGGTTTTCTTGACCCGTTTTTGCTTCAGCTTTTCGACCTCTGAGCGCAACGTTTGCAACTCCTGCCACAGCCCTTGAATCAGGGCATCCTTTTCTGCGTGACTCAGTCCAGCGAGAGGGGGCAGTTCCTTCATGGCAAAAGTTTATCATCTTCTACCAAAGGCGTGCTTAGGTCAACCTAGTTGAGCAATTACAATTTATCAAGTTTAAGCTTAATTTTATCTAGTGGCTGAATAACTGAAGTGACTCAGGGCTAGAGCAAGGCGATCGCTAAGCGCACTGCTTCTCCCACAGAAGACAGCCGAGCGGATTCATCAGCTGTTTGCTCCCAATGCCTTAAGTGTTCTAGAAACGCTTTATTTTGCTGAGCCCGTTTAACAATGACTTGACTAATCAGCTTTTTTTGAATTTCTTCTGTAGAAATTCCTTGCTGCCTCAAGTAGTTTAATAAATGCTCGACACTGCCAACGAACTGATCGGGTGCTTGAGAGTGCAAAATGTGCTGGATCTGGCGCACTATTTCTTGATACAGACGCAAGCGCTTGTCTCTATCCGTTGCAGTTGTCGTAGGCGATCGCTGAGCTGGGGGTGGAGAAAAGACAGCAGCCTCTAAAGTACCCATCCGAGGCGAGATTTCTAATAATCCCAAAACTTCGGAACGGCGAGACAGCACCCGTGGCAGCAGTTCAGGGTAAAGTTGCAAGATTCGCTGAGCTAGGATTTTGCTGTTAACCGGGCGATCGCTGGTGAGTTTTAGTAGATATCCATTGTCCGACAGACCATAAGACTTAAGCGTTAAATGCACATCCAGGCACTCCATTTCTACTTGAGCCAAGGTAAAGACTAAAGTTTCCCAATGAGGAGGTTCTTGCCAAACCACTTCGACCCCAGCATCATCGCCCTGATACTGCCGAGCTAGCTCTCCAGGTTCAAAGTCACGACCCTCAGGATAGCGTTCAGTTGGGCTTTTGGTGGTGTAATTAAACTGAGTGAACACATAACGGCACTCAACCTTAGACAAATCTGACTCTTCAAGATGCCAGTTATAGATGCAGCCCCCAGTGAGTTGGGCCCCATCTAAATTAGCCCGAATCAGATGGCTCTCTAATAAGTAGACATCGCTCAAGTCTGCTTCACTTAGGGTCGCTTCATTTAAGTAGGCTCCACTCAGATCCGCACGACGCAGATCCGCACCCCGTAAATTTGCTTCCGTCAAATCAGCTTGTAGGAGATAAACCTCCTGTAGGTTGGCCCGCAGCAGATAGGTTTTCTTGCAACTGGTTTTGAGCAGGTAAGCACCGCTGAGGTTGGCCCGACTCAGGTCAGCATTATTCAGCACAGCTTCACTCAAGTCAGCGCCAATCAGCGTGACGCGGTGCATATCCGCTTGGCTCAAATCTGCTTGACGTAAGCAAGCGCCACTCAGATTGGCTTCGATTAAATTCGTACCAACTAACTTAGCTTCCCGCAGATTCGCTTCTTCGAGATGTGCTTCTCGGAGGTTGGCTTGGCTCAAGTTGGCACTAATTAAACTGGCCCGCCGCAGGTTGGCTTCCATCAATTCGGCCCCCACGAACTGGGTGCCATTCAACTTAGCTTTTTCCAGATTGATTTGATCGAGCTTGGCTCGGCTCAGGTCAGCGCCACTCAAATCTCCTTCTGGCAAGGTTGCCCAATTCAGGTCAGCGTCTTGAAGTTGAGCCAGACGCAGGTCAGCTTTGGCTAGATTGGCTCCACTCAACACTGCGCCCACCAAGGTCGCGCTGCTTAAGGCAGTACTCCTGAGATCAGCTCGGCGCAAACAAGCCCCAGTCAAGGTAGCTCGGTTGAGCAAGGCCCAACTCAGGTTTGTACCCGTCAGATTTGCTCCGGTTAAATCTGCGTCTTGGAGATTAATGCCACTCAGCGTAGCCCCACTCAAGTCAACGTGGGCAAAGTCACGCTCTCCTTGTTGATATCGAAGGATCAAGTCCTGTACTTGCATGTACTTGCGCCAACTTTCAATCCATCATGGCAGACTGGGAAGCAGACTAAAATCACCTGGGCATGTTTAGTTAGGGTAGCCATCGGGGATGGAGACCAGCCAGGGGCAGTTGTTCTGGTTGCATTTGGACTGGAGCCTCGGTGGTTCCTGGAGGAGTAACGGGTAATAACCACAACCGACTTGTGGCGATCGCCTTCCCATCATTCGTGCGGAGAGCATTAGTCGCCGATCCGTCTTCCTTAGCAGCAATCGTTTGATCGAACAGAAAACCTAGGCCATCGGGGGACAAGTTCATTTTGATATCTCGTTGACCATCTGGTAAACGCAGTAAAGGCTTAGTCTCCGTAGTGCTTAAGTTAATTGCAACTAAAAAAGGGCGTTCTCGGTAGTCGTTACCTGGGATTAATTCTGTCAGTAGGCAATAGAGAACTTGCTTAGTCGGATCGAATTGAGCGCTCAAAATCGAGCCTTCCGTTTTCAGCACCTCTTTTTGCACGCCTTGGTTGGTCACCAAGAACAATGATTTCGTGTAGTTGGTATTGAACTTCACCATTGCCGCCGCCGAACCGTCTTGGGCAAAGCTAAGAACCATGCCAAATTTGGGTAAGAAATCTAAGGGGTCAGCTTGGGGCTGTAAGGGTAAGAGGGCGAGTCCTTGTCCTTGGGCAAAGGCCAAAGCACTACTATCGGGTGTAATTAAGAAATCGCCACCGGGTTGCGTTTGGATCGGTTGGGGAGTTGCCCCTTCTTTGAGGAGCCAGAGGCCAAAGTCTCCAGGGTTGCGTTGATTCACCCGTTGAACCACGATTGTTTGACCATCGGCTGAGAGGTCAAACTTGAGGTTTTGATACTCTTTGCTATCGAGAATGAGCTTGAGTTGACCCGCCTTTTCTGGCTCTGGCGTGGGTTGGTCGAGGGAGGCAAAGTGCAAGCCAGTCGTGACGGTATACAGTTTCTGGTCTAATACGCCCTGACGATTTGCCTTCCGCTCAGTAGCCGCAAACAAAATCCGATCGCCTGTTGGGTAGGGCTTGAAGTCCATCACCATCAGATTCTTTGAGGTCAGAACTCGCTTTTGCTGCTGGGTCAGGTTGTAGAGAATCAGCCGTCCTTCCTCTTCTCCTTCTACGCCAATATAAGCAAAGGCGCGATCGCGGGTCCGGAACTGGCTGAGAAATGGCTGGATGACGGCTCGATCTTTACCTTCTGCGGTAAAACGGTCTTGAGCATCCTGTAATTGGATCTGGTACTTGGTGCCGTAAGGAGCTGGCATCGTTAAGGTATAGGCCATCCGGCGACCCGCCCAACTAAATTTACCAGGTAGGGGAGGCTCTAGTCTCAGGTTCGTTTCTACACTAGCTTGGTCCATCGGACGGCTAAAAGTGAAGATAAAAGCAGTATCCGCTGCCCCAATCTGCTTGTTTTCCCAGTTAAAGTCCCGGACTCTAGGAGCCGAATGATCGCCATTCCAAAGTAATAAGCTAATTAAGACTGCCAACACCAACATCAGCCCTATCGCCACGCGATCAAGGGGTTGGAAAAATGGCTTAGAGGGGGTGGGGTTCGCCTTCTGCATAAAAGCTCGTTGCTAAAATGTAGCGATCGCGTCGATAACGGGGTAGTGATTCGTGGATTACACTTTAACACCCTTGGGAGCTGACATCTTTTTGGTGCGAGAGTTACTAGATGTCGCGTTATGCACCCACATTTTACAAGTCGTGAACTGCCATCAGTTTCAGGCAGCGGGAATTGAGGTAGCGACAGTAAACGCTGAAATTCGTAGCAATGATTTGTTATCTCTAGATAGCCCCGACTCGTTACTGCAATCCACCCATCAGCTGCTACTGACTCGGATCGCTGTGATTCAACAACTTCTACTGCAACATTACGATGTGGCGTTTCCCCATGCAGAAGCTTGCTCCATTTTGCGCTATCAACCGGGTCAGTATTACAAACGTCATATTGATAACTTGCTCCTGAGCGATCGCTTTGAAGAAGTAGCTCAAGGCGTTCCCACGCGCGATATCAGTATTGTTGGATATTTGAACGATGACTTTGAAGGCGGAGAAACCTTTTTCGATCGCCAAGACTTAAAAGTCAAGCCTGAAACTGGCAGTGTTTTAGTATTTCCGTCCTACTACACCCATCCTCACCAGTCATTGCCAGTGATTCAGGGTGAAAAATACTCCTTTACCACCTGGCTTTTTCACTAAGCTTTAGGAATTGAGCTTTAGTAGTCGTAGGGATTCTTAGGTTCCGGGATTTGCTTAATAGATCTTGGTTGGATCGTTAATTGGCGTTTTCCAGCTAGCTCTGCTGTAATCATCTGCCCTTCGATTTCTAGCCAGGTATCCGGTGGATAATCCTTACGGCTTTCTTTCAACTTGACAGGCAAACCGACTGGATAAGCATCGGCAGCACAGCAGGTGATCACAAAGCGGGACAACAGAAAATATTGCTCTGGCAGATCCGGCGCATGAATGACAAAGCCTTGAACTTTGACCTTTTGGCCCGTGTAAGCATCCGGTTCGGGATAGACATTGAGCGTCCGCACCCACTCAATCAGCGATCGCGATTCTGAGTCACTGGAGGTCCGGAATGCCTGGGGATGCGCCCTAGTCATGGTGAGGCTATCTGTAACTCCCCGTTGCAGTGCGGTCTGACTAACAAAAGCGCGGGGGATGATCAGAAATCCCAAAATTGCAGTCACCAGCAGCAAGGTACTACTCCATCCCGGTGGAAAGAGCGAGAGATGCTGCACGCTCTGGACTGGAGCAGCTCCATTACGACGCGGAAACAACTGCGGTAATAGCGTCAGGGCTTTGCTGCCACCAATTAACAGTAAACTCACCCCACCTGCGATCGCGAGCCAAGTGTAGTTAGGGTGGATCAGCAGATTAAGTCTGCCAGTAATCCAGTACTTCAGCAGTAAAACGCCCCAAGCGGTAAGGGCAATTACATCCAACCAGGGCAACCAGGAAATAGCCCATCGCTCACTTCTGCGGCGACGGCGGGCAGAAGAAGACTCAGCTGACATGGAGGTTCAGGAAGAGGGTAGACAAAAAGGTTAACTGGGCTGCCAAAGCAAAGAGATAAATCACGGCTCTGGTCTTAAAAATGGACAGCATTAAGCCGACCCCTTTCAGGTCAATCATGGGGCCAAAGACCAGAAAAGCCAATAAAGAGCCACTGGTAAAAACAGAGGCAAACGAGAGAGCAAAAAACGCATCGACGGTCGAGCAAATGGACACGAGCGCTGCCAGCAGCATCATTGCCAAGATCGAAGTGATCGGGCCTTGGCCCAAACTCAAAACCAGTTCTCTGGGGACAAATGCTTGAATCAGAGCGGCGATCGCACTTCCTAGAATTAGCACACCACCCAATTCCCGCAGTTCTTGCACCGTGTTTTCCAGCAACAAATACAAGCGATCGGGCAAAGGTTTGTTGAAAGTAGCAGCAGCGACCATTGATGCCTGAAGTTCAGTCGTGTCCATTCGCAGGGGTTGTCCCGTTTGGCCTAGCAGAAAGGTTCCAGATTGTAATAAAGGCGAGACTTCAGCCTGCCCCCTACTTCCTCGCTCCTCGCTCCTAGTTGGCATCGCTCTGGCTACAGTAGGTTGTAACAATGGCCTCAAGTCTGCTTGAGCACTAAAGACCCAGCCAATAATGGTGGCGATTACCAAAGACAATCCCACTCGCAGAAACACAATTTCGGGTTGGTCACGAAAAGCCACCCAGGTTGACCAAAACACAATGGGATTAATGGTCGGAGCTGCCAGCAGAAATCCGATCGCCACAGGAGGGGGAGCCCCCTGCATTAGAAGCCGTCGGGCTACCGGGACATTGCCGCATTCGCACACGGGAAACAAAAACCCAACGCAGCTCCCTGCAAAAGCTCCCAACAAAGGATGCTTAGGCATGAGCTTGATCAGCTTGCGCTCATCCACAAAGAACAACAACAGGCCAGAGAACACCACCCCCAAAATCAGGAAGGGAAATGCCTCAACTAACAAACTCAGAAACAGCGTAAAAGCACTGTTTAGTTGGTTTAAATCCATGCGCCTCATTCACTCCTCAGATTGAAGAGCGTGATCCCAGTCATTTTATCGGAATCGTTTATGCATTGGGCTGAATATCTCACGATCGGCAATTGCACAGTATCAGTAATTGCACAGGTCGTAGAGGTGCATCGGGATAAAACGAAGCCTCAGGCGACCTACTCAGACAATTTGTTGATTGTCACATATCGATCGCTCCCTCTATATAAAGGTTCTAACCCAACAAAGCAGCTAAAGTTTCAGTTCCAATCTCCAAAGAGCAAATCAACCAACTTGTTGCTAGTGTCAAAACGCTCTTTCAAGCGACCCATCAACTGGCACATCAATGTTGATTTGCTGGAAGTTTTTTGGCCCAGTTGCTTACTTTTAGAGGTTCCAGGGGAGGGCGATCGCCAATCGCTAGAGTAAAAGACATTGAGCAAAAGCTAGTGCCTAAAACCCATGCTACGTAATGAGTCAACTCGGAGAAACGACTTTATACCTTGGGAAAGATTGTCAAAGTTTATGAAAAAAGGAAGGCTTATAAAAAGAGCGTGGTAGTAATAGAGTAGAGAAAATATCTACACGAATCGCCTCAGAGATAATACTTATTTTTCAGGGTGCATCTAAAGTTACAAATTTAACTTGTTCTAGTTAAATCTTTATTCAACTGATCCGATTCAAGTAGCAGCTTTACTCACTCCCAAACTACCCTCTTACTGTTGCATCGTAACGGTAAAAACGCCTTTGTCAGAACCAATCAAGGAACTGACACAGTTTGCTCAGTACTCTTACGGAATTCCGCGTAAGTTAGTTGTAGAGCCAAGGTAGTGCATCCCAAACCTAAATATAATGTTTTCCTTCCTGAAGTCGCACCCTGAATTTTCTCAGCCCCTTGCACCTCCTACCAACAGACGCGATTTAGTCCGCGCCACTGCGGCTGAAGTCACACCTCTTAGATTGGGACCCACTCAACTTGATTTTGAAGATCTCATTGAATTTGAACGATTAGAAAATCAGTATTCTAGCTTAGGTATCCAGTTTGTCGGCGCGATCGCCATTTGCCCTTCTAATCCAATCTTTTTTCCCAGTTCTGGCCGCTTAGTTTTGATGCCTTCCACGTTCCAACTTGGAATTCGGGCACAATTTTGCCGCCCTGTAGCGATCGTGCAAGCCTTAGTTAGTGGCACTCGACCCGTCACTCTCACAGGGCTTGATAGTCAGGGTGTAGTTTTAGAGCGAGTCAGCATCGGCTCCTACCAATACGTATGGGCTAACGGTCAGGCTGAACTTGCACCCCTCCCCCAACAGCCCCTGGCATTACAAACACCAGGAATCGCGAGCGTCATATTTGAGTCTGACGCTCCTTTCACCCTGGATAACTTCTTCTTCAGCCAGTTTTGAGTGGTTGATGATTAGAGTTGGTCGCTTTATTGCTATTAGACACAGGTAGAACGACTCGAAACTCAGCGCCCGCCCCTGGTTGACTACAGCATTGCAGTTGGCCTTTGTGCCCTTTAACCACAATTTGATAACAAATCGATAAGCCTAAACCCGTTCCTTTACCCACTTCCTTGGTGGTGAAGAAAGGATCGAAGATGCGCTCTTGTAACTCTAAAGGAATGCCGGGTCCATCATCTCGAATCGAGATCGTGACTTGATCCGCTACATGCCAAGTTCGAATCCTAATATTTGCTTTTTCCCCAGCCGCATCTAGAGCATTGGTCAGCAGGTTAAGAAAAACTTGATTGATTTGTCCAGCGTGGCATTCTACGAGGGGTAGCTCACCGTAGAGCTTGTCAATCTTGACCCCTGTTTTAACCCGATGCTGCAAGATCACCAAGGTACTCTCGATGCCTTCGTGTAAATCAACGACCTTGCGCTCTGCTTCATCTAGCCTGGAAAAATTACGTAGGGTTAAAACAATCTCTCGAATCCGCTTGGTGCCTTCTTCCATCGAACTAATCAGTTTAGGAAAGTCCTCGCGCACGTAGTCTAATTCTTGCGCAGCAATCAGCTCAGCGATCGCTTCTGGAGGATTGGGGCAACAGTCTTCGTAAAGCGCGATCGCCTGATTCAAAGCCGTGGCATACCGTTGAGCATAAGGCAGATTGGCATGGATAAAAGTAATGGCGTTGTTAATTTCGTGAGCAACCCCCGCCACCATTTGCCCTAAGCTGGATAACTTTTCGCTTTGAAGCAACTGCATTTGTGTCGCTTGCAATTCTTCTAGGGTGGCTTTGAGAGTTGCAGCTTGAGCTTGGGACTGAGTCGCCGCTGTTTGGACCTGAGCGTACAATTCGGCTTGCTGGATGGCGATCGCCACTTGGTCTGCTAATTGCTGCAACAATTCAGTTTCCCAAGTCTGCCAAATCCGAGGCGCACCACACTCCTGAGCAATTAACAATCCCCACAACTTAGAGCGAATAATGATAGGGACAATTAAGTTGGCCTTAACCTGTAAACGCTCCAAAAAGCTGACATGACAAGGATCTAAGCCAGCCTCAAAAATGTTGTGAATCGCTCGAACTCGGCCACCTTGATATTGCTGAGCATACTTGGATGAAAAGCAGTTATCTTGGCTCATTTGCCCCAACACCGACATCCAAGGGCTAACAACTTCCTCGACTACAACTTCACCTTGCCACTCAGTATCCAAAAACCGATAAATGACGACCCGGTCGGTGTCGAGCAAGTGTCGCACTTCCCGCACCACAGTTTGCAAAATGGTCTGAGAGTCTAAGGTGCTGCGAATTTGGTTGGTGACTAAGCGCAGCAGAGACTCTTGCTCCACCTGACGACGAGTTTCGCCATAAAGACGAGCTTGATTGATCGCGATCGCCAACTGGCTACCTACACCTTCAAGCAGCTCAATCTCCCAAGGTGTCCATTCTCGCTCAGCATCACATTGGTGCAGCCCAATAACGCCATTGACTTTACCTTGGTAACGAGTTGCCAAAGCCATCATGGAGCGAATTCCTAAGCCCTGAGCCACTTCCCTGGTTGGCCCATTCAAGCCTGGAAAGTCAAGAAAGCGAGTCAGTGCCAAAGCCCCCTGCTGAGAGAGCAAGGCTTGTAAGTGAGGATTGCCAACGACAGGCACCTTAAGCCCTAGTTGGGAAGGGTAATCTCCTTGATTAAACTCGCCTTTAGTCGTTAAATAATCTTCTTCATCTGGCTCTACCACTAAAATACTGGCTCGGCTACAATTCAGCGCTTGGCCCAGCAAACGGCAAGCGGAGTTCAAAATTTCTTCTAAATCCAGCGTGCTGCGAATTTCATTACTAATTTGATTAATCAAATTAGAAAGCTTAACTTGCTGTTGAAGTTGAGTGGTTAAGTTGCGATGGCGCTGTCGTTTGTACAGCTCCAACTCTAATAGCTCCCCTTCTGAAGAATTTAGAGCCTCAGTGTCTACAGAAAACGCTTGGCAGTGGGGGTGAATAGGAGAGCTATTTACTTCAGAGGACATAAATTCTCAACTGCTTTCACGGGTTTAGATTTTGTAAAATGACGAATTAATAAATTTGAATAAAAGCAAGATGCTCACCCGTTAAATGTTTTACTAGACAAGTAATAGACGAAGATACGACGTCTAGGTTGCTCAATATTCAATCAATCTAAATAAAAATAAGTTTCGCCTAACCTCCACCTCAAGATAGAAGAGGTATACAGCGTTTAGAGTCAAATGCAGAAACCGCCACTTTTCTTAAATCTCTGTATTTCCACTTAAAAAGCTTAAGTAGCATCAATATCAGATGTAGAGATGGCAGATTATTTTTTGAAGGAGCTTGCTTTATTCAGTCTAGCGAGTTTATCTACGGATTAAATGCACCTGAAACCTAAAACCAACCGCTAGATGAATTACTACAGAACTGCATATTCCGTCTATGCAAAAAATTTTATCGCTTTTACTTAAGGTTTGGGAATCTAAAAGCTAAAAACATCTGCTCTTTGACCCTATTCAGAAACCATTTTTGTTCTACTGCAATCCTTCAGCTAGTTTCTAAGATCAGGTTTCGGTTCCTAAGATAGAAATTCACGGGTGCTGCAAAGGTACAAGTTAGTGATCCTCAAATGCTCCAATCAAGATTCAGGCAGCCTAGCTGGAAATACATCTATCCTCTGGTAGAAACAGCAGTTATTAATCTCGACTCAGCAGACTCTCTGCTACGACAAGTGGTGGAAGCGATCGCCACCGAGCATCAAGTCGAGTGCTCACTCTGGACGGGGTTTGACCCTGGAACTACTGACGGCATTCAAGTGTATGGTACGAGTCGGACTTTATACAATTTGCAGCAGGAGCTTAGTTTAGTTCCAGCGGCTACTAAGGCTTCGGTAGTCAACTTAAACGCCTCGATTGCACGGGAACCCAAAGTTCAGATTTGCCATTTAGAAAAGTCGCCCCAATGGTTGTTAGAGCAACACCACCTCTCGCATACAGCTAGAGTATTGGGAGAAAGATTAATTGTGCCTGCCTGGAATGGCGATCGCCTCCGGTTTGTGCTGCAATTACAACGCCACCTACCGCAAGCGACGACTCATTTACCTGCCACTTTAGAGACAAAGCGTAAGCCGTTTCTACGCTCTTACCTCAATCCCAAAGCACCTGCTGTTCAGCCCATCACCGCACCCACTCCAACTTGGAGCGTAGAAGAAGTTGAAGCCTTAGAAGTTGTTTGTAGCCAAGTGGTCTTAGCCCTACATGCTTTACACTGGCGAGAACGCCTAGAACAATCGCGGCAACAAGCGGCTCTGGTCGGTCGCATTGTCCGGTTGCTCAACTCTAGCCTCAACCCCAACGAAATCGTTGAGTGCATCGTGGCAGAACTGGGACAAGGACTAAACAGCGATCGCTGTGTACTGGTAGATCTACGGGGCGATCCGGTACATATCCTAGCCAGTTGGGACCATCCCGATCGCTGCCTGCAACCCCTAGAGAAGCGCCATATTGCCCGTGATGTATGGCAGGACACCGTTGAGATGTTTCTTCAGGGTGCGGCTTCGTATTTAGAATTAGAACTCAGCCAGCCCGAAGCTGACTCCTTATTAAGTTGGCTACAAGAAATTCAGGCGCTTGCGGCTCTCATTGTGCCTCTATTTGTGCAGGATGAGTTTTTTGGCGCGGTGCTGCTGTTGTCTTACCAAAAAGAACGAGTTTATGAACTAGATGAACTCCAGACGATTCGGCAGGTAGCAGATCAGGCCGCAGTGGCTTTGACCAATGCTCAGCACTATCAAAGTCTTTGGTTCAAGCAAGAAACCCTGCGCTTGCAGAACAATTCCTTACAGCTAGAAGTCATCCATGATGAATTGACACAACTGCTAAATCGGCGATCGCTAGAGCGAGAACTGGCCCAACTCAGCGCTCCCGCCCAGTGGAACCTACAGCCGCCCTTCAGCATAATCGTCTGTGATATTGACTACTTCAAGCTCATCAACGATTCCTATGGCCACCTGGTTGGGGATGAAGTGCTATACAGTTTGGCCCAACGACTGCAAAAACAGCTGCGGTTTGGCACATCGGCTTATCGCTATGGCGGCGAGGAGTTTGTCATTGCCTTGATGGATGTGACGCTAGAGAAAGCGTTTGAGGTTGCAGAACGCTTAAGATTAGCCATCCGCTCAACGGCTTTTGAAACCACGATTGGCCCTTTGGAAATTACTGCTAGTTTTGGGGTGGCTCAGCAAGATCCAAGTAGTGATCAAGATGCTTGGGATACGGTGCAACGAGCGGATCAAGCTCTGTACGAAGCGAAACGTCAAGGCCGCGATCGCGCCATCGTGCTTTAGACATCCGTAAGTACAAATGCTAGAGTTGAGCAGTTTAAACAAAAGCGATCGCAAGCGTGTCTTGGAGGCGAATTTGAGCATGGTTCACCCTTCCTCTGTGCCAGTAACCGACTCGATCAAATTTGGTACAGACGGTTGGCGAGGTGTCATCGCCGCAGACTTTACATTTGAGCGTTTGGCACTTGTAGCACCAATTGCGGCTCAAGTTCTGGCCCAAGTGTATGGCAATACGACTGGGAGCCGCACGATTATTGTGGGGCACGATCGCCGCTTCCTATCGGAAGAATTTGCCCGTGCAACCGCTGAAGCAGTGCAAGCCGCAGGTTTCGATGTCTTGCTAACCAGTACTTACGCGCCTACGCCTGCCTTTAGTTGGGCTGCCAAGCAGCAAAACGCTCTGGGCGCACTGGTGATTACCGCGAGCCACAATCCGGGTATCTATTCTGGATTAAAAGTCAAAGGAGCCTTTGGGGGTTCTGTGTCTCCAGAAGTCACTCAGCAAATCGAAGCGCTCCTAGAGCGTCCAAGCCCTCCCACCGCTACTTCACCTGGCACCATCCAAAGCTTTGATCCTTGGCCGAGCTACTGTGAAGCGATTCGCCAAAAAGTTGATATTGCTCTGATTCAAAACGCGATCGCTCAAAAAGAACTAACTGTTTTTGCAGACGTAATGCACGGAGCCGCAGCAGGGGGTTTGGCCCAGATTTTAGGCGTGCCGATTCACGAACTTAACAGCGATCGCGATCCACTCTTTGAAGGCGGTGCACCCGAACCGCTACCGCGCTACCTCAGCAAGCTTTTTGGGCAAATCAAAACTCATCGGACGGACAACTCTAATCTCGCTGTTGGTTTGGTGTTTGATGGCGACAGCGATCGCATTGCCGCAGTCGATGGCCAAGGGAACTTCCTCAGCTCTCAAGTTCTGATTCCAATTTTGATTGATCACCTCACTGCTCGTCGGGGCTACAAAGGCGAAATCGTCAAAACAGTCAGCGGTTCCGATCTCATCCCCAAAGTGGCAGCTCTGTACAACCTGCCTGTCTTTGAAACAGCGGTGGGCTATAAATACATCGCCGATCGCATGATGGAAACGCAGGTGCTCTTGGGGGGCGAAGAATCAGGCGGCATTGGCTATGGGCACCACATCCCCGAACGAGATGCACTCCTTTCTGCCCTGTACGTTTTGGAAGCGATCGCGCAATCTAAGTTAGATTTGGCAGATTTTTACCGCCAGTTACAGGAAAAAACTAACTTCACCTCCGCCTACGATCGCACCGATCTTCCCCTTGCGAGTATGGATGTGCGATCGCAGTTACTAGATCAGCTAAAAAATCAACCCCTGACGGAAATTGCGGGACAAGCCGTAATCAATTGCAACACCGCCGACGGCTACAAATTTCGCTTAGCTGATCAGCGGTGGCTCATGATTCGCTTTAGTGGCACAGAACCTGTCCTCCGCCTATACTGTGAAGCCGCAACTCTCGCCCAAGTCCACGAAACTCTCGCTTGGGCCAAAAACTGGGCCAACTCCTTTTGACCTGACCCCGCCCTCTTCTCTGGCAGGGAAGGAAAGAATTATTGTTTCTGTCTATCCATGAACTATGAGACCCCTGATTGTAGCCACTGGCAATCCTGGCAAACTGCGAGAAATGCAAGAATACCTGGCTGGTTCCAACTGGGACTTGCAACTCAAACCAGCGGAACTCGACGTGGAGGAAACCGGGGATACCTTTCTTGCTAACGCTTGCCTCAAAGCGACTGAAATTGCTCAAGCTACAGGAGAATGGGCGATCGCGGATGATTCCGGTTTAGAAGTAGAAGCCTTAGAAGGCGCACCTGGCGTTTACTCAGCCCGCTATGGCAAAACAGACTCAGAGCGAATAGAGCGGTTGTTGATTGAACTCGGCAGTGAGCTGAATCGCCAAGCTCAGTTTGTCTGTGTCGTGGTCGTGGCGCGTCCGGATGGCTCGATCGCGCTGCAAGCAGAAGGGGTTTGCCGAGGAGAAATTCTGCATGCCCCTCGCGGTACGGGCGGATTTGGCTACGATCCAGTGTTTTATGTACCCGAAAAGCACCTCACGTTTGCCGAGATGACCCCAGAGGTGAAGCGATCGCTGAGCCACCGAGGCAAAGCGTTTGCTACTTTAATCCCACAATTGCGATCGCTCTAAAAAATAAGGCTCACCTCAGTCGGTGAACCTTAAGCTCGGATGCCCTGTAGAACCAAATGACTACTTTGGCTCAAATCGCTTCTAGATTTTTTTCTCCAGTCCGAATGCGAATAATTTGCTCAACTGGAGAGATAAAGATTTTGCCATCCCCAATTTCTCCCGTCCGAGCAGCGGTGATGATCTTCTCAACCACCATGTCTACTTGGTCATCTTCCACCACAATTTCCACTTTGAGCTTCTGCAAAAACTCAACCGTGTATTCAGAACCGCGATAGCGCTCGGTTTGCCCTTTTTGCCGTCCAAAGCCGCGAACTTCAGAGACCGTCATCCCCACGATGCCTGCGTTGACTAGAGCAATTTTGACTTCATCGAGCTTAAAAGGCCGAATAATCGCTTCAACTTTTTTCAAGTGCTTAACTCCTCAGACCGTTTTTCTACCAATTAACCAGCATGACACTTTCTATCACCGCTGAAACCAAGTCTTTTGTAGCAAAAAATACATTCTGCCTAGCAAGCGATCGCCGTACTTGGCTGTAACTTATTTAGTTTTGCCGCGTCTCTTCTGCCTGTGATACCGAGCTTAGCGACTGGGCAAGAAAGGACGCACAATCAAAAAGCCTGCACCAAATGCGGATACCACGATCAAAAAGATAACGGCTGCAAGCCAAAAGCCGCCCAATTCAGGCGATTGATTGGACTGGGGGCTACGCCGAGGCCGCGTTTCTGACTGCTCGGTATATAGTTTTTCAGAAACCACAGTAGGTTCAATGGGTTCTGAGTAGGCATTAAAGCTTCGAGGCATTGACCGAGCAGGCTCAGACGTGAAATAACTCGGCTCAACCACAACATCGGGTCTCGTATAAGCGACTCCAGCCATAACGCTTTGGCTGAGAGGTTGGTGGGAGCCTGCTACCTTTTGCAACTGCAAAGCAGACTGTACGACTTTGTCAACTTCGGTGCGTAATTGCTGATTTTGCTTAACTAACTGCTGATTCTGGTTGTTGAGAGAGTCAAGCATGGCACGGGTCGCTTGCAATTCAGCCGCCAACTCGCGGTATACCGAAATTGGCACTGAGGGAGCATAACCATTAGCCGCAGCTTGCCCAGTGTAACTAGAGGCCGTAACGTTGCGCATTGGTGGCTTAGTATTGAGATGGGATGTCATAGGGTTGAGCCGAAATCCTACAGGGCAGCATCAGTCAATGAGTCGATTGATCTATGCCCCAGAATAGATGAAATTAGAGCAATCTAACAGGGATTCGTCAAGGAATTCGCTACAAATCTGCAAATACAGCCCATAAACTCAGATCCATCCATTCTTCAACGTTTGCCTCTGCATGACTATGAATCACTCTCCAGCCTCTCCAGACATGGTATTTGAGCCTGATGCAACTGATGAGCCCGCATCCCAGGTGAAGTACGGAGAACGGCAGATCGATGAAGGACAACTGATTACCTTTCCCAATCCCCGGCTGGGGCGACGTTACGATGTCAGCATCACCTTGCCAGAATTTACTTGCAAGTGTCCGTTTTCGGGATACCCTGACTTCGCCACCATTCACATTACCTATGTGCCTGATCAGCGAGTGGTAGAGCTAAAAGCACTGAAGCTATACATCAATAGCTACCGCGATCGCTATATTTCCCACGAAGAATCCATCAACCAAATTCTGGATGATTTTGTTGCCGCTGCCGATCCTCTAGAGATCAGAGTTAAAGGTGACTTTAATCCTCGCGGTAATGTCCACACAGTTGTTGAAGTACATCACCAAAAAGATCGTTAAGTTTAGATGGGGATAGACTCTCTGCCCAAACCTTCTGTATAGATAATCTCTCCCTGTCCGTCAAACAATGAGGGCAACTTTGATGATTGCCCTCTACCATTATTCTCCCTTGGCTCAGGAATAGCTGAGTTTTTAACGAGCGGATGGAGTTAGAGATTCGGTGGCGATCGCAGGCTCAGAAGCATTAGAAGTGGTTTGACTAAGGCGATCGAGAATTTCTAGCAACTCGCGCTCAAAGGCAACTTGCGCCCGATTGGTTCTGCCGCCGACATAGAAGCGACCCTCCTTCTGCAAAGCCCAAACTTGCGAGTGAGAGACATAGCTCATCATGACGCTCAACATCAGCAGCCCAAATCCAGCGTAGACCGCAGGAATGCCTGGATCAGCTTTGATTTGTAGACCTGTACTGCCAATTAGATCCACGACAGACAGCGTTACTCCATTTACATCGACCGCCATCCCAGACCGAACAGTGGCGACGAGCTTGCCTTGGATATCGTAAATCAGCAGCATGCCTTGTAGATCTTTGGCGACTAGGGACACGCCAGCGCTCAGATCTGGTTTAGTAGGCACCCAAGTTCCCCAAATTCGGCCTGCACCACCTGTTTCTAGCTTACCCATTGGTAAGCGAAACACCGGACTTTTGTTAAGTCGGACTTGAGCCGCCGCGATTGCCCAATCTGCCTGATACAGGGTCACGCCTTTGTGCCGCAGTGGCTCATTCACATGAATCGTCTTGCGCTTGATCTCCTGCCCTTGGTTGTCTAGCACCGACAAGTCCGAATAAAACTGATCAATCGCGCCCTCCGGCGTGTAATCAATCCAGAATCGATTCACCCGCACTGACCAATCTTTCGGTACCTGTGCTGCTGCCCAAGGCCCCGCATCCACAATGTTTTGAATCTTAAACGTCGTACCACTGGGAATCATTTCTTGGGCCATAAAGCCAGTCATGGCTCCCCAAATGGCCCCTGCCAGGATGAGCAACATGCTGGCATGCACCACAATCGGGCCAATCCGACCTACCAATCCTTTGCGGGCATATAGCTTTTCTCCTTCTTGAAAAACTTTGTAGCGTTGCTTTTCTAAAAGAGGAACTAAAGCTTCTAAGGAGCCTGTTTCCAACTCCGCACTCAGAGCTAGCTTTTGAAACTGGCGAGGTTGCTCGTAAAATTTCCAGCTTCGTGCCGCTTTAAGCGCCGGAAATTGGCGAGTAAACGTACAAGCAGTCAGGCTGCCCCCAAACAAAATCAGGATCGCCAAAAACCACCAAGTCCGGTAGACATGATCCAGACCTACCGTTAGGAGGACTTTCCAGGTAAGAAAGCCAAACAGCGCTGGGTCTTCTGGATAGTTCGCTTGATAAAAGGCGATCGATTGACCCTGTTCAATCACGGTACCGGAGATACTCGCCACCGCGATCGCTAAAAGCAGCACAATAGCCAACCGCAAATCTGCTAAGAGCGGCAGCAATTCTTTTTGAAAGAAGCGTTGAGGACCAGTCCTTAAATCCAAAACTTTAGATAGAAATGTATTGTCTGTAGTCATTTCTAAAAGGTTGCAGTGGGCAGAAAACGGAATAGTAGCGAAAAAACTCCAAATCCAACCAGCAAGGCTCCACTGGCAGGGGTAATCCAACTAGACCAGCGACGGAGTTCTAGTAACTTTTTGATCGAAGCGGTGAAGGTGCCTGCCAAAATTAGCGGAGCTGAGTAGCCTACTGTATAAGCCAAGAGCAGCATGCCCCCCATCACAGGATTGTGGGTGGTAGAGACCCATCCTAATAAAGTAGCCAAGACTGGAGTGCTACAGGGAGAAGCCACCAAACCAAAGGTTAAGCCCAAGAGATAGGCACGGACACCGGGCGGTAAATCTGAAGGAATTAGCGCAAAACCATCAAATGAAGGTAGCTGGAGAGGCAGGGCTTCTAGGAGATTCAGCCCCATCAAGATGGCGATCGCACTCACAATAATCGGTAAGCCAAGGCCAATTTGACCATAAACTTGGCCCAGCGCTGTGGCAGCAATGCCTAAACCTGCCAGCGTAGTTGCTAAGCCCAGAGAAAACCAAGTGGATTGTAGAGCTGCCTGCCAGCGGCTTTTGGCTTCGTAGCCTCCAATGTAACCGATGGTAATCGGCAGCATTGACAGCATACAGGGAGTCAAACTAGTCAGGAGTCCAGCTAGAAAAATAACTACAACACTCGTCACCGTCAGATGGGTCAACTGGGTCGAAACGAGCTGGTTGGCAAATTGTTCTAGTTGGTACAGTTGGGTCCGCAATAATTCAATCATGCTGAAGCTGACTCAGTTCGCTCAAACGCTATCCTCATGATCCTATTATCGAGGTTTCCTTGAGCTAAAGGTCAAAGATATGGTGAAGTCTGACTCAGCCGACTGATCAATCAAGTTTTAGCTGAAAGCCGCTGTTCTGATAGTGAGACAACCTCAGCTTCACTACTTTCACGCGCTACCCGAATTAACAAACCCGCCGCTAGGAGGCTAGCAATCATAGAGCTGCCACCATAGCTAAACAACGGAAAGGGTAGCCCCGTTGTGGGTAAAGCACCTGTCGCCACACCAATATTGAGGAGCGATTGCCCTACCATCAAAATGACGGCTCCGATCGCGACCAGTTGATGCACAATTTTACGAGCTTTCAGGGCCACATACAGACCCAACGTGCCGTAGACTCCCAGCAGCAGCAACAACAGCAAGCTGCCAATAAAACCAAATTCTTCAGCAAAGACAGCAAAAATAAAATCTGTATACTGAATGGGTAAGTAAAAGAGTTTCTGTTGCGACAGCCCAAAGCCTGTCCCCCAAACTCCCCCAGAACCAACAGCCAATAAACTTTGAATCAACTGGTAACCATCTTGAGCAGGGTCTGCCCAAGGATTCAAAAAAGAAATGACTCGCCGCCGCTGATACTCTTTAATGCTGATACTCAGCGTGGCTAAAAGCAGTCCTCCTAAAGCAGTCCCCCCCAGGTAAGCGTACGGAATACCCGCTGCCATCGCAATCAACCAAAGGGTAATGCCACACAGTGCCGTGGTGCTCAAGTTAGGTTGCAGCAAAATGCCAGCCAGCACAGCAGCAAAAATAGCCAGCCAAGTCCACCGGTAGGTGGGACTAAAACGGTTCCACTGCCCAAACAGACGCGCACTTTGCAACACCAAAAATGGCTTCATCAGCTCCGATGGTTGTATCGGCACAGGCCCCAAGGCAAGCCAACGGGTGGCACCATTTACAGTTGTGCCTAGACCCGGCACTAAAGTGGCAAAAATCAGCCCCAGCATTAACACTACAAACCAATGAGCCATACCCAAGGCATAGCGCAGCGGAGAATGCACCAGTAGATTAAATCCCACTAGACCCACTAGAATCCAGAGAATTTGGCGTTTAAAGTAATAAAGCCCATCGCCAAAATCCGCATCTGCAACGGGATAGGAGGCAGAAAACAAGGCTGCTAGCCCAACCATCAACCATAAAAAAGTTAGCCACCGCAGCAGGCGAGCCTCTAAAGCCCAACTCTGTGCAGACGTGTCAAAAAATGGAATCAGATAGCGAAGATTCACAGCAAGAACAGCAAGAGTAGTTAGTGTGCGATCGGTATGCGATCAAAGATATCTGTTAAGAGTAGCGCAGGCTGCAAAAAAAATAGGGGTAAAACAAAGGCAAAATACAGGCAATAAAAAAGAGGCCATCACGGCCTCAAGGCTTGTATTCCGAGTCAATAAAGAGTGAGAGCCTTTGCAGGCGTTGCTGAATAATTTAGAGGAGGCCAGTGTTGGTTCCGGGTCTGCCAGTCGCCAACTCAACTTTAACGATCTTGCCGCCCATTTTCATGATGCGTTGTTGCTCACGGAACCAGTTCTCGTAGGGAACTAGCTTAGTGAAATAAGTGTTCTGTAGCTCCCGCTGGGTACGAATCCGAGTTTGGCTAGGAACACAAGCCGTAACTTTGAACATGCGCATGGGTTATTTCTCCTGACTAGGTGCAGAGTTAAAGTTTGGAGATCAAAAAAGTTCAAGTCAGAATCTTAGAGAAGTAGCACCAACCTCTGAGTCACTCACGTGTCGCTGTGAAGGTGGCATCTAAGAGTCTGCTGAGGTCCGAAGAATGCTTACTGAGTCAGTTGCGACGTTGTTAGAGGCGCTATAGCAGTTAAAACGTGATGCGATCGCTTAAATCACGAATGTAATAGCGAATAAAAATCAAAGCTTCTCGATATAGAGGGGCGATCGCAAGATCCAAAAAATCCTCTAAATACGCTGAAGGCTGGGAGTCAAGAGTCAATACTAGACCGCTAAAACCAATCTACTTATTAGTTAGACAAGTCTTTAACAAGCTAGCACTCACTCTAGACTTCCCAGACCTTACAGAAGGGGTTGAGCTTTGAGTTTGAATTAAAGCTAACTCAGCACTCAGAACTCAGAATCTAGCGATTAGCTCAAGCCAGAGGAGATGTAATCGAGGTAAACACCCATTTCCTTACCAGCATCTGCACCAACTAGGCTAGCAGTCACTTCTTTGATTGCTTGGATAGCTTGTACAGTCGCAGCGATGGGTACACCCAAGGAGTTGTAGGTTTCTTTCAAACCGTTGAGCACCCGCTCATCGAGGATGGAAGGATCGCCAGCTAGCATTGCGTAGGTTGCATAGCGGAGGTAGTAGTCGAGGTCGCGGATGCAAGCAGCATAGCGACGAGTGGTGTACATGTTACCACCGGGACGGGTGATATCAGAGTACAACAAAGACTTAGCAACAGCTTCCTTCACGATTGCAGCTGCGTTAGCGCTGATGGTGGTAGCTGCACGAACGCGCAGTTCACCACTTTGGAAGTAGCCCTTGAGCTTTTCCAAAGAAGAGGTGTCTAGGTACTTACCTTGAACGTCAGAAGAGTTAATAACAGCAGTAATTGCGTCTTGCATCGTTTTGCTTCCTTAAATCACGTAATCTCGAAAAGTATTTTGACTGTGCGTAGGCAAGGTCAAAACCTTACTGCATTGCACCGATCACGTAGTCGAAGTAGGAGCCAGCTTCAGCAGCGTCTTCACCAGACAACAGAGAAGTAGCAACGTTCTTCAGGCCGCGGATACCTTCAGCAACGCCATCAACGGGAGTTCCCAGAGACTTGTACATCTCACGAACACCAACGATACCGATTTCTTCGATGGGAGTCACATCACCAGAAACGATTCCGTAGGTCACTAGACGGAGGTAGTAGTCGAGGTCACGCAGGCAAGTAGCAGTTAGCTCTTCACCGTAAGCGTTTCCACCAGGAGAAACAACATCAGGGCGCTTTTGGAACAGTTGGTCGCCAGCTTGCTTAACGATGCGCTCACGAGAATCGGTCAGAACTTGAGCAATGCGAAGACGACGCTCACCAGAGGTCACAAAGCTCTTGATCCGATCTAGTTCGCCAGGGCTGAGGTAGCGAGCTTCAGCATCAGCATTCACGATGGATTTCGTGACAATACTCATTGATGGATTCCTCCAAAAGAAAAAGTAACCAGACGTGTCTAAACTGGCATTTGTAATTCAGAGCGCTGAGTGCTCACTTGCAAACTTGCCCTAGCAGGATTCGGCAATCAGCAAATTTCTGCAACTCAACAATCTGCCTTCCGCAAATATTTTGCGGCATGAGGTTCACATTCTAAGGTTGTTCGTAATAGTTTGTAATATTACGCTCAGCTTTTCCGTCAGAAATATTACGCGACCTATCAATCACTCATTATGGATACGCAGCAGAAACAGCGAGCAATTGTGATTGAAAAATCGCTAATGCCCGCCGAGTAGATTTATGAGCCGCTATTTAATAAATGAGAGAGTTCCCAACCTACTCACACATCTATGAGTAAGTAGGTTGGAGAATCGCAAAAGTCTTCTAACTTGCGAGAAACACTAGACGTCGCGAGAACGACCACCTAGGTTCGACGGAGACAGATCAGACCAGGGCTGCTTCACTAGGTCAGCATCCGCCTTAATGCTACCCAAGTAGTTACCAGCGGGAAGGGTGGGGAAGCGCTTATAGGGCGCTACGTCTTCACCGAAGTAACGAGCGTATTCTGGGCTATCTATCATTGCTTCTACCGCAGCCTTGAGACCTTGGTCAGCCAACAGCTTGTTGTACTGACGAATCTCTGCCTGAGTCGCTGGAGCACGGCCCAAGAGGTGACGGAAGAGGAACTCAATCACCTTAGTGTTGGGATAAGGCGTGTAGAAGCGGCGACGGTAGATGTCGGAGCTAGCTAAAGCCCGCACAAACTCCCGCACTGAGATTTCGCTGTTCCGCAGTTTGCTCTCCAACTCAGAACGACGGAATTCTGCCGGAACTTGGCCGCTGAATACATCCAATACTTGGCAGTAGATGGCATTAATTACGTTGGCTGTTTCCGACTGATCCATGCCGGGATTCATGCGATAAATCCGGGCAGGTTTGCGGCGAGAAGTACCCACACCTACTTCCACAGATTGACCCGATCCATTGGTAAAGGAGCGACCCAACTCTAGGAAGAGAGGCTGCGTTTTGTCCATCTGACGAGCTTTGGTAGCCAAATCAGCCATGCTCTTAGACATCAATGGCATCTTGGTGATGTCCATGCGAGACTTGACTGGCTCAAAGCTGGGTACAACCAAGTCATCGTTTTGCTTGGTGAGTTGGTTGTAGAGCCTTTCAGTGTTGGGGAAGTTGGCCGCAGGCAAGGTGGGGAAGCGGCGATAGGGCACCGTGTCTTCACCAAAGAGCTGTCCATACTCAGCACTGTTGACCATAGCCCCAACAAAGCCCCGGATGCCTTCAGACGCCAAGATCTGGTTATACTTGCGAATTTCGGCTTGGTCTTTAGGAGCGCGGCCCAAGAAATGCTTGGTTCCTAACTCAATGACCTTGGTGTTGGGGTAGGGAGTGTAGAACTCTTTGATGTAAAGTCTGGAACCACCCAAGGCTTCAATAAATTCCTTGAGGTTGATCTCGCCGTTACCGAGCTTACTTTCTAGAGCGCTGAATTCGTTCTTTAGAACGTACGGATTGATGTCACGCTCGAAGATTTGGCGATAAGCCGCACGAATCAGAACGGGTAGAGCTGTTTTATCGGTGGTAGTGGTTAGCTTAAAGACTTTCGTCTGTTCGCGTTGCTTGTTGACCCCTTGGTTAATGCGGAATTGTAGATCAGGCTCGGTTCGTTCTTGCTTAACTTCACCCAGTTCTACAAATCTTGGGGTTTCATCAGTCTGGGCTTTCGCGCCAGTTTCGCCAATGCTGCCAACCCGCACGGACCGGAGAGCTAAGCCACCAGGGGTGACATAACGCTCATAAGGAATCGTGTCTTCCCCAAAAGCTTCGTTGTACTCTGGGCTGTCGATCAGAGCATCGATCAGAGCATAGAAGCCCTTCTTAGCACAGATGTCGAAATACTTATTGGTTTCTTGACGACCGTAAGTAGGACGACCTAGCAAGCGGCGATGGATGTACTCGATCGCCTTGGTGACGTAGAGAGAAGTCCAGTAAAGCTTACGGAAGAGATCCGACTTTGCCAACTGACGGACAAATTCCCGGACTGTAATCTCGCCGTTTTCTAGCTTGATTTCCGAGACTTTGAGGCGCTGGCCTTCGTACACATCGCGACCAAACACCTGAAAGTAAGCTGCCCGAATTACTTTCTGGGTGGAGCTTTCGGCAAACTTGACGCTGGCGTTTTGGTTATAACGCTTGCCACTAAAGCTGGGCAGTTGATCCAGCTTGAATACCTTAGGTCCTAGGGTTCCAGGTGCAACACCTCGTGCAGCTGGGTTGCTGAGTTGGTTGTTGATTCCGGGACCCCGGTTGATCAGAATCCGGCGAGTATCTTTGCCGAAAGGAGCAGGGCTAGCGCTGGGATTGCGAGTCTCTTTCGGGAAAATGGCACCGAATTGGATTTCCAGCGGATCGTTGCCAGAGCCATAGGGATGTTGGTCAGGTAGCGGGCGATCGTACCCAGCAAAGGTAGTGAGGAACTGAGGCACCTTGCGGAAAGGAGCGCTGTAGTTAAACAGGTCTTGCTGAGGTCCCCAATTGCGACACTCTTGAGCTTCTTGACCTAAACCACGCAGGTAGGGTACGGTTTCTTCCCCAAAGTAGTCAGAGTATTCCTGAGAGTCTACTAAGGCGTCTACAAGAGCTGCTAGACCACCTTTAGAAACGATAGAGAAGTAATTCTGTACTTCTTCTCGGCTGCTCGGACCCCGACCCAAGAAGTGACGGAAAGCCAGTTCTAGAGCACGGCTGTTGATATAGGGTTCAAAAAAGTTTTTGCGATATAGAGGTGATTTACCTAAACGGCGAACAAATTCCTTCATGGAAATATCGCCATTCTTGACCTTGGACTCTAGGTCAGAAATAGACAACGAATAAGCGCGGGTAATGTCACGCTCGAAAACTTGCCGATAAGCTGCTTTGACAATTTCTTGCTTCTCAGAGGCAGAAAGACCCGGTTTCATTACGAATTTGGGTCTACGCTCGGCAGCATTGAAGTAAATCTGAGGTAGCTGTAGACCTTGCAAATCACCAGATTCGCGTTGACGGATCTTGTCAGAGGGACTAGGAGCCTTAAATTCGTTGATTAAGACATCGAAGTATTGGCTGACAACGCTATTTCCGTCTGCATCTTTGCGGAAGTAACCTAAGGCTGCTTGGCGCATTTCTTGCAACGCCACAATGGTGGCTTCACCAGAGCAAGCGTTCTCAATGATTTCTCGCAAGCCACGGGTGTTGACTGCAATGATATTGGGATCGCCTGCGACGATCGCGTAGGTCACGTAGCGTAGAAACCAGCTCAAGTCTCTGAGAGACTTTTGCATGTTGCTAGGACCATAACGGGCGACGTTGATGGGCCTAAAGTTTGCTGGGGCTGGGCCACCACCAGAAGCGCTAAATAGCGATCGCAATCCCTCTAAGAAACCACCGCCACTGGATACGTACGTTGCAGTACCCAGCTTCATTGCTTCTCGAACATCACCAACTTCCATGCCACCCGCAGTCGCCATCGCGGTCTCCCTAGGCTTCTCCAGGAAAGCCATCGGTGAACCACCCACGAAAATGCGGTTAGCGGCGCGAGAAACGATGATTTCTGAATTTTGAGTTAACGTTTCTGCAATTTCGAGGCGTTTGAGTCCAGAGTTGAAGTAGCTCGTTAGCTCGCCCAACTCGGTCGTGCCTAAAAAGCGGTCTTGCTGTTCAGCTTGCGAAATTGTTGCAACTGGTACGGTTTGATAAAGTTGCGGGCGCGCAACCGAGCTTCCACCACTTGCCTTAACACTCATTGGATTTCAAAAGCTCCCTTCAGATCATTAATGCGTTGAACCTGACCAGAGTGCCACCTGGCAACCATCCACAAGCCGATTCTCTAGAGGTTCATTCAACAAAAGAACAAGGCTTCTGGAAAAAGTTAATAAAACGACTGCCTAGGGTCAACCAGCTCAGTTTTTAGATTAAAACGTTTCGGACGCTCCACAGGGTTTTATTAAAAAGTGTGTAGAGTCCTATTGGTAGGTTTACGGTGCGATCATACGAGATATAGGGATACCACCTGAGAAAAAAGATAAGTTTTGTTACTTTAGATTCGGTCGCTCATTGCAAATTTACCTGACCCTGTAAGGCATAAAGCCGTTTTACGACTTTGGAAATATGAGAGGCGATCGCGACTAAATCGAAAGCAGCTATCTCAGCAATTGGGAGTGGCAACCTTAACGTTTCTTTACGTAATAGAGAAATTAGGAGCCGAGAGTCTGGCTTAGAAAAACTGTTTTTGTTTCTTAGCTTTTAGTTCTGAGCTTCTAACTTCTGAAATTTTAGCTCTAGACTTTTGACTCCTCACTCCTCACCCCCTACTCCTCACCCCTGTGACAACGGCAAGACATTCGCTAAACTCAATCTTGCTGCGATTTTGCTCATCATGTCAGATTCTCAAACAGTTAGTGCTGCGGTTGCCAAACTCTACGACACCTACCCCTTTCCCCCAGAACCCCTACTAGATGAACCTCCTCCGGGCTACAACTGGCGTTGGAATTGGGTAGCAGCCTACAACTTTTGTACCGGGCAAAAACCTCAAAAGCAAAATGTGCGGATTTTGGACGCAGGCTGTGGCTCTGGCGTGGGCACCGAATATTTAGTGCATTTGAATCCGCAAGCTCAAGTGGTTGGGATTGACCTGAGTGCTGGGACGCTCGCAGTTGCCAAAGAACGATGTCAGCGCTCCGGAGCCGATCGCGTGGAGTTTCATCACCTCAGCATCTATGACGTGGCTCAAGTTCCGGGAGAATTTGACCTAATTAACTGTGTGGGGGTGCTGCATCATTTACCTGACCCCATTCGCGGCATTCAAGCCTTGGCTCCTAAGCTAGCTCCGGGCGGCTTGATGCATATTTTTGTCTACGCAGAGCTAGGACGCTGGGAAATTCAACTGATGCAAAAAGCGATCGCGCTGCTACAGGGCGATCACCGGGGTGACTACAAAGATGGAGTCCAAGTCGGACGGCAAATTTTTGCGGCACTCCCCGAAAACAATCGGCTGGTGAAGCGAGAACAAGAGCGCTGGTCTTTAGAGAACCAAAAAGATGAGTGCTTTGCGGATATGTACGTGCATCCGCAAGAGGTGGACTACAACATCGAAACTTTGTTTGAGCTAATTGATGCTTCTGGGCTGGAGTTTTTGGGTTTCTCAAATCCTCGGCAGTGGCAACTGGAGCGATTACTCAGCAAAGCACCGGAACTGGTTGAACGCGCTAAAGGACTGAGCGATCGCGAGAAATATCGCCTGATCGAACTGCTCGATCCTGAATCAGTCACCCACTACGAATTTTTCTTGGCGCGTCCGCCCCTTGCCCAAGCAAACTGGTCAGAAGATGCCGCTCTACTAGCAGCCATTCCAGAACGTAGCCCCTGTATGGATGGCTGGCCCAGCCAATGCTTGTTTAACTACGACTATCAAATTACAAATTTATCGGCAGCAGAGTTTGAATTTATTCAAGCTTGCGATGTCAATACAAGCCAGCAGCGCACTGTTCAAGAGATTTTGACCGAGCTACCATTAGAAGTGAGCCAAGTGCTAGAAGTGAGCCAAGTGCGATCGCTAGTTGACCAGCAATTGATTTTGCTCACTCCAGGTCACCCATAGCGCAGCCCTAGGCATTCGCCCATTTTGGCTCGAATGAGCGCCAGCCAAGACAGATTGTTTAGAATTTCTCACCTTAGTGCTCAATTTTCAGCATTAAGTATTGTTACCACCCCGTGATATGATCTGTCCTGGCTGATCCCAGTCAACCTCAAATATCTGGACTCGTTTCAGAGTTTTGCGACCTTGTCAGACCCAACACTGGAACCAACACCTGTAAGCGGAGATTTGCAACCTAGCGATTCTCCAGCGACAGAACCTAACACCTCCATGCAGGAGTACTATCGGCTACAGCAAGAACTGCTAGTCATAACACTGATTACAACGGCTGTGATCTTTGGTTTTGTCTGTTTTTTTTATTCTCTGAACATTGCCCTCAACTATTTGATTGGGGCGTGCACAGGTGTGGTTTACTTAAGAATGTTGGCTAAAAACGTTGAGCAGCTAGGCAATAGCAAGAAGCGTGTGGGCAACACCCGGCTCGCTCTTTTTATTGGGTTGATTGTAATAGCAACTCAGCTAAATCAACTGCAACTTATCCCAATTTTCTTGGGATTTCTGACCTATAAAGTGGCGCTCCTCGTTTACGTGTTGCGAATTACATTCATCCCTGACCCCAAGTAGGTTGGGCGATTCTTAGAATTCTCCACTCTAATCTCTGGGGAACCTCCTGAATGGACATGCTGTATTTTGATGCCTTTAACTCCTTCCGCCTAGCTGAGTTGGAAGTAGGACGACATCTTTACTGGCACCTTGGCAACCTCAAGTTGCACGGGCAGGTATTTATTACCTCCTGGTTTGTGATTGGACTTCTCGTTCTGGTTTCCTTGGCAGCTAGCCGTAATATCCAGAGAGTGCCCTCAGGACTGCAAAACCTGATGGAATACGCTTTGGAATATATTCGCGACATTGCCAAGACTCAGATTGGCGAGAAAGAATATCGCCGCTGGGTGCCGTTTGTTGGCACATTATTTCTCTTTATCTTCCTGTCAAACTGGTCGGGTGCACTTGTTCCTTGGAAGCTGATTAAGCTATCAGAGGGTGAGCTAGGCGCACCGACGGCTGACATCAACACCACAGTGGCATTTGCCTTGCTGACCTCCTTGGCGTATTTCTACGCAGGGCTAAGCAAGAAGGGCTTGGGTTACTTTGCTCACTATGTTGAGCCAGTACCCATCATGTTGCCTTTCAAGATTTTGGAAGATTTCACCAGGCCGCTCTCCCTAAGCTTCCGTCTCTTTGGCAACATTCTGGCTGATGAACTAGTTGTAGGAGTTCTCGTACTCTTAGTTCCTCTGTTCGTGCCGTTGCCAGTGATGGTGCTGGGTTTGTTTACCAGTGCGATTCAGGCGTTGATCTTTGCAACCCTAGCCGCCGCTTACATCGGTGAAGCTGTGGAAGAGCATGGGCATGGTGGTGAAGAGCATGGGGGACACGCTTAAGTCCCTCAGTTGAGACGTAGCCTAGCTACGCCTATCTATAGCCCGGTACTATCGCAGAAATTGCTTGGTTTAAGTAGTTGCGATCGGTGATTTAGGGCAGCGTGAAAATCACGTATCTGCTAGTTAACGTACACCTGTTATTTCTGCATTCAAGATAAGGACACTCATCATGGATCCATTAGTTTCTGCTGCTTCTGTTTTGGCTGCTGCTCTAGCTGTTGGTCTAGCTGCAATTGGCCCTGGTATCGGTCAAGGTAATGCTGCAGGTCAGGCAGTAGAAGGGATTGCTCGTCAGCCCGAAGCAGAAGGCAAGATTCGCGGTACTCTCCTGCTCAGCTTGGCGTTCATGGAAGCGCTCACCATCTACGGTCTGGTAGTTGCTCTCGTTCTATTGTTCGCTAACCCCTTTGCTTAAGGCTTTTGGTTACTGACTCCGTAGAGATGTGGTCAGCGATCGCATCTCTACACCCGACTGTTTTCTAGTTCTAGCCCAATTCAAGCTTGACCCTGCTTGGCAACGGGAAACACCTAATTATGATGCATTGGACAATTTTACTAGCTGCGGAAACTACTAAACAGGGCGGGTTATTCGATCTCGATGCCACGCTGCCGTTGATGGCGTTGCAGTTTCTGGTTCTAGCAGCCGTCTTAAACGCGATTTTTTACAAGCCTCTGAGTAACGCGATCGATAGTCGGAACGAGTACATTCGCACCAACCAAGCGGAGGCCAAAGAGCGCTTGGCTAAAGCGGAGCACCTCGCCAAGCAGTATGAGCAAGAGCTAGGGGAAGCCCGTCGGAAGGCTCAAGCGATTATTGCTGAGGCTCAAGCCGATGCTCAAAAAATTGCAGCTCAGAAGATCGCAGCAGCACAACAAGAAGCCCAAGCTCAACGAGAACAAGCTCAGAAAGAGCTGGATCAGCAAAAGCAAGTAGCAATGCAATCGTTAGAGCAGCAGGTTGATGCTCTCAGCCGCCAGATTTTAGAAAAACTACTTGGCCCTCAGTTGGTTAAGTAGCTCTAGCTCAAGCGTTGGGAGATGGAATTGGGAGAATCGCGGCAGCTTCAGTCGTGGTTTGTAGCTCTGGTTAGCGACCAGACTTTGGCATGAGCAGCGCAGTTATGGATGAGTATCATGGGGACTTTTTTATTACTAGCAACGGCAGGTAGTGCAACTGCCTCCGAATTGGCAGAAGCCGCTGAGGAAGGTGGGTTTGGTTTAAATTTCGATATTTTAGAAACCAACCTGATCAACCTCGCCATCATTATTTTTGTGCTGGTCTATTTCGGGCGAAAGTTCTTGGGCGGTATCCTGACAGAGCGTCGCTCGGCAATTGAAACAGCGATTCGGGATGCGGAGAAACGTCAGCGCGAGGCTGCCGCCGCTCTAGCAGGACAACAGCAAAAACTAGCTCAAGCGCAAGCTGAGGCAGAGCGCATTCGGGCTGATGCGGGAACCAATGCTCAAACTGCTAAGGACGAAATTCTGGCTCAGGCAGCAAAAGACGTGGAGCGGATGAAGGCAACTGCCGCTCAAGAAACTAATACTGAGCAAGAACGGGCGATCGCAGAACTGCGTCAACGTGTTGCAGCCCTGGCAGTGCAGAGGGTTGAATCTCAGATTGGTAACTACTTGAACGACGGTGCCCAACAGCAGTTGATTGATCGCAGCATTACGCTGTTAGGAGGCAACTCATGAGAGACAGCATTGTAGTGGGTCAAATCGTTGAGCCCTATGCTCAGGCTCTAATGTCAGTTGCCCAATCCAACAACATAGTGGATCGCGTGGGCGAGGATGTTGGCGCTTTACTAGATCTTCTCAACAGCTCAGAAGATTTGCGTAATTTTCTAGCAAATCCTCTAACCAAAGCTGACGTCAAAAAGTCAGTGCTACAGCAGGTTACTGGCGAGCAATTGCATCCCTACACCCGCAACTTCTTGAGCCTGTTGGTTGACCGAGGTCGCATTCTGTTTATTGAAGGCATTTGTAAGCAGTACCAAGCGTTGTTGCGCAAGCAAAACCAAACCGTTCTGGCTGAAGTGATTTCTACTGTAGAACTCAATGAAGAGCAGCAGCAAGCTGTCCGAGAGAAAGTGACAGCAATGACCAACGCTCGCCAAGTGGATCTTGCAACCAAAATTGATCCAGATCTAATTGGTGGCGTCATCATCAAGGTGGGTTCACAAGTTGTTGATGCAAGTATCCGGGGTCAGCTAAGACGTATCTCTCTGCGTTTGAGTAGTGCCGCTTAGACTCAAACGACCACTTATCCTTCATCCCTCATCCTTAGTAAAAGAGCAATTCCATGGTAAGCATCAGACCTGACGAAATTAGCAATATTATTCGGCAGCAGATTGAGCAGTACGACCAAGAAGTTAAAGTCTCTAACGTTGGTACAGTACTGCAAGTGGGAGACGGCATTGCCCGGATCTACGGTCTAGAGCAGGTAATGTCAAGCGAGTTGCTAGAGTTCCAAGACGGTAGCGTCGGTATCGCGTTTAACTTAGAAGAAGATAACGTCGGTGCCGTGCTGATGAGTAACGGTCGCGACATTCAAGAAGGTAGTTCTGTTACTTCCACGGGCAAAATTGCGCAGATTCCAGTGGGTGAAGCCATGATTGGTCGGGTAGTCGATGCTCTGGCTCGCCCCCTCGATGGTAAGGGTGATATCCAAACTAGCGAAACTCGTTTGCTAGAGTCACCTGCACCAGGCATCATTGAGCGGAAATCTGTGTATGAGCCCATGCAAACTGGGATTACTGCGATCGATGCGATGATTCCCATCGGTCGAGGCCAGCGGGAGTTGATCATTGGTGACCGCCAAACCGGTAAGACTGCGGTTGCTCTCGACACCATCCTGAACCAGAAAGGCGAAGACGTAATCTGCGTTTATGTCGCGATCGGTCAAAAAGCTTCTACCGTCGCCAACGTAGTCAACGTGTTGCGTGAGCGTGGTGCTCTAGACTACACCATCGTGGTTGCTGCAAACGCAAACGACCCCGCTACCCTCCAGTGGTTGGCTCCTTACACTGGAGCGACCTTGGCTGAGTACTTTATGTACAAGGGCAAAGCAACCTTGGTGGTCTACGATGACTTATCCAAGCATGCTCAAGCGTATCGCCAAATGTCCTTGCTGCTGCGTCGCCCACCCGGACGGGAAGCTTACCCCGGAGACGTATTCTATTTACACTCCCGCTTGCTAGAGCGTGCAGCTAAGCTTAGCCCTGAGTTGGGTGAAGGCAGCATGACGGCGCTGCCCATTATTGAAACTCAAGCAGGTGACGTCTCTGCGTACATTCCTACCAACGTAATTTCGATTACAGATGGTCAGATCTTCTTGTCTTCTGACTTGTTCAACGCGGGCTTGCGTCCAGCAGTAAACGCGGGTATTTCAGTATCCCGTGTGGGTTCTGCGGCCCAAATCAAGGCTATGAAGCAAGTGGCTGGTAAGGTGAAGCTGGAACTAGCTCAGTTTGCTGACTTGGAAGCGTTTTCTCAGTTTGCGTCAGACTTGGACAAAGCGACTCAAGATCAGTTGGCTAGAGGGCAGCGTCTGCGCGAACTGTTGAAGCAGCCCCAAAACTCTCCCATTCCTGTGAATGAGCAAGTGGCTATTATTTACGCCGGGATCAATGGTCATCTAGATGATGTCCCTGTTGATAAAGTGACCAGCTACGTGAAGAGCCTGCGGGATTACCTGAAAACCAGCAAGCCTCAGTATGCTGAAATCATTCGGAACCAAAAGACGCTGAACGCTGAAGCGGAGCAACTGCTGAAGGAAGCGATCGCTGAATCGAAGCAAGCGTTCATGGCTACTGCGTAGGAGATGAGCCATTAGCGGTTAGCTGTTAACGCTGAGTCTTCAAGCCCAATTGTTGATAGCTAATCGCTGGTCGCTACTAGAGGGAAACAACTATGGCAAATCTCAAAATCATTCGCGATCGCATCCAGTCGGTCAAGAATACCAAAAAAATTACAGAAGCAATGCGCCTTGTGGCTGCGGCCAAAGTGCGTCGGGCTCAAGAGCAAGTGATTGCAACCCGCCCCTTTGCGGATCGTCTGGCACAGGTACTGTATGGACTCCAAACTCGCCTACGGTTTGAGGATGTAGACCTGCCTTTGTTGAGGAAGCGGGAAGTTCGGACTGTCGGTCTGTTGGTAATTTCTGGCGATCGCGGTCTCTGCGGCGCTTATAACTCCAACGTCATCCGGCGAGCTGAAAATCGGGCCAAAGAGCTGAAAGCAGAAGGCTTGGATTACAAGTTCATCATGGTTGGCCGCAAATCCTTCCAGTACTTTCAGCGTCGAGATCAACCGATCAGCGCTAACTATACAGGTTTAGAGCAAGTCCCAACGGCTCAAGAGGCCTCCGAAATTGCAGACGAAATCCTGTCACTATTTTTGTCAGAAAGCGTCGATCGCATTGAGCTGGTTTACACCCGCTTTGTGTCCCTGATCAGCTCTCGGCCTGTAATTCAGACGCTGTTACCTCTTGATCCTCAAGGTTTAGAGACACCCGATGATGAAATCTTTCGGTTGACCACTCGCGGTGGACAGTTCCAGGTAGAGCGCTCCAAGGTTAGCTCTGAAGTCAAAGCGCTACCTCGCGACATGATCTTCGAGCAAGACCCAGTGCAGATTCTGGAAGCACTATTGCCGCTGTATCTGAATAATCAGTTGCTGCGGGCCTTGCAAGAATCGGCTGCGAGTGAGTTGGCAGCTCGAATGACTGCCATGAACAACGCCAGTGAGAACGCCAGTGAGCTAATTAGTGGCTTGACTTTGTCCTACAACAAAGCGCGTCAGGCAGCCATCACTCAGGAGATTCTAGAAGTGGTAGGTGGAGCCGAAGCTCTCGGTTAAACCCTGAAAAACTTACTTGAGATCAATCTTGATCATGCGTCTGAGCTATTTCAGGCGCATTTTTTGTTGATTCAGCTCATGCTCCTGCGTGGCGCATCTCGTGAAACAATAAAAAAGAGCAAAGAAAAAGCTGTTGTCTTGGGGTTGTCGCCCTTCATTATCGTTTTATGTCCCAAATCTACAAAGTTCAAATTCAGCACCAGGGCAACACCCATGTCTTAGAAGTGCCAGCCGATCGCACTGTCTTAGAGGTAGCGACAGAAGCGGGGGTAGAACTGCCCAGTTCTTGTAACGCTGGAGTCTGCACTACTTGTGCAGCACAGATTACCGAAGGTAAAGTGGAGCAGGGTGATGGCATGGGGATTAGTCAAGAGTTACAGCAACAAGGTTATGCACTTTTATGTGTGGCTTATCCTCGCTCTGACCTCAAGATTGAAACTGAAAAAGAAGACGTTGTATACCATCTGCAATTTGGACAATTTCAAGAGCGCAAATAATCCCCTATTCTGAAATAAAAAGGCTTCGCTCAGAAGCAGCCAGTTGCTAACTTCTCCAAAGTTAACCGTACTCAGCAGCAATGTGGCATAAACTAATACAGCGTTGGAATCAGCAATTATGACAACTCACTTTATTACCGCTGAGATTGATCTACAAGAATGCCCAGTAACGATGCATCAAGCGATCGAGGCAGAACTACAAAAGCAGGGTCAACCTTTGCGTTGGGCAGTCACCGATGTCAATGTGGAGCAACAAAAAGCCTATATTGATGCGATCGTAACCTCTGATGGCGTCACGTCTGAGCCTATAGCCACGGTTTGATTCAGCGACCTTACACCGTTCTATTAATTGTTCCAACCGGGATTGGGGCGGCGATCGGTGGCTATGCAGGAGATGCTTTGCCTGTGGCACGAGCGATCGCGCAAGTTGCAGATTGCTTAATCACCCACCCCAATGTCTTAAATGGAGCGCAACTCTACTGGCCCTTACCCAATGCACTCTATGTCGAGGGGTATGGGCTAGATCAGTTTGCAGCAGGCCAATGGGGCTTGCGATCGGTGCATCAAAACCGAGTGGGCTTGGTGCTCGATCAAGGCATAGAACCAGAACTACGAGCGCGACAGCTACAGGCCGCAGATGCAACTCGCGCCACTCTAGGTTTGAACCTGACTGATTATGTCGTGACCGATGCCCCGCTAGGTGTGGAGTTACGCACTGCGGCTTCTGGCGCAACTTGGGGTACGATTCAAAACCCTGATAGTTTGCTACGGGCGGTTGAAAAACTAATTACACAGGCCCAGGCCGAAGCGATCGCCGTAGTTGCTCGATTCCCAGATGATACAGGTAGCGAAGCGTTACAACAGTACCGTCATGGGCAGGGAGTTGATCCCTTAGCAGGCGCAGAAGCGGTGATCAGCCACTTGGTCGTCCGAACCTTCCAAATTCCTTGCGCCCATGCCCCTGCTCTAGCCCCACTTCCTATCGATTTAGAAATCTCGCCGCGCTCTGCCGCCGAAGAACTAGGATATACCTTTCTGCCCTGCGTGTTGGCAGGACTCAGCCGCGCTCCTCAATTTGTTACTCAACCTCAAAATCGTATTAGTCACAGTAGCGAGTTGTGGTGCGATCGCGTGGATGCAGTCATCATTCCTGAAACAGCTTGTGGAGGCAGCGCTGTGTTTAGTTTCAGCCAGTCTCAGGCCCAAATTATTGCGGTGCGGGAGAATCAAACTAAAATGCGAGTGCCGCCCTCGCAATTGGGCATCAAAGCCATTCCAGTCAACTCTTATCTGGAAGCGCTTGGTGTGTTGGTAGCGCATCGAGCAGGAATTAGCCCTATTGCTCTTCAGCCCCACATCGCACGCATCCGTCACCTTTCTACCTGAGGTTTGAGCTGACAAAGTGTGGCTTAATTTAGGTTTTAGTTAAGCTGTAATGTACAGATTATTTATAGTCTTAAATTTATAGCCCCTGTCAGCGTAGAAGTGACTTGTAACTTAGCATTCCCTCAGTTTTGTGGCAAATCAGCTCCCCCAAACTCCCGAAACCGAAACCCTGACCCGCGTGCAAGTCTTAATTGCAATGGGTGTCACAGCTCTATTTCTGCTGCTGATCGCCAAGATTTGGCAGAGAGTTGGGGCAATCCCACTTCTACCGCTCAATTGGATGGGAAACTCGCTCTTGCTAGGGGTGGGACTTGGTTTAGGCATTTCTACAACCAGCGCCATCATTTATCGCTTCTGGCCTGCTTATCGACAAAGCGCCAATCTTTATCTAGAACTCGTCCTTAAACCCTTGACCTGGCCCGATTTAGTTTGGTTAGGTCTGTTACCTGGGTTAAGCGAAGAATTGCTGTTTCGTGGCGTAATGCTACCCGCATTAGGATTTAACCTGACGGGAGTGGCTATCTCCAGCTTATGTTTTGGGGCACTACATCTGAGTAGTCCTAAGCATTGGCCCTATATGGTCTGGGCCATGACAATTGGGGTGGTATTAGGACTCAGTGCCTTGATTACAGGGAATTTGCTTGTGCCTTTAGCGGCTCATGTTGTCACTAATTTAATTTCTGGCTGTGTCTGGAAGTGGCACAGTGAGAGGAAAAATTCAAAATCTGAGTCCGGCTAAACCGCTAGCACTTTGCCGGTGAATGCAACCATCTGCGATCGCATCGCGCAAAATGGCTAACAAAGACCAATCGCGATCGCTCAGGCCACCTTGCTGGATCAAATAATGAATTTGAGTTTCAGCGGCAGGAGAGAGGAGCCCAGACGAGAGCGCGTTACGAACAAAAAATTCAACGCTATCGGTGCTCAAACTGTTATCAGTGGCGCTGGTTAAATTCAACATCATTATTTAATTAAGCGGGAACCGAGCAGACGGAACATGAATTTAGCTTCACTTCTACTTCTATAGATTCCCGAATTCTTCCCTAATTCCGCACCATACAAACGGGGGATTTTGCAGGAAGGATGAAACATGAAGGATGAGGGATGAAAAGGGAGTGAGGGTCGAATGAAACTGTACTTTGTGCCGTTCCGTGAAAGTTTATTTTGATCCTGACTCCTAGCTTTTGGCTCCTGGCTTCTGACTCCTAATCTCCTTTTCCTTTTCCTCCCTCCTCTTTTATTCTTTTTTTGCTCCTGGCTCTTTTCCTCCTTCATCCTTCAAAAAAAGCCCCTCCTAGTTAGGAGAGGCATAGTCTGGAGTGAAAAAAGAGAGAAAGTTGATGAGTTAACCGACGGCGAGTGCACCAGCAACGGCAGAGGCCAAGGCTGAAACAGCAGCGGTACCAAATAACCACCAAGCAGCGCTAGCAGCCGCTTTACGGGTTTCTTCGGCTTGATGCTGCGCCTGTCGTTTCATATCTTCTAGACGACGCTGAGCTTCGTGTTGGATGCGCTCAGCCCGTTGGAGGACGCTATTTCTGGCTCCTTCAATCTGGTCAACGATGCGGTTGGCATCTGCTTCCGAGATGTCTTCGCGGGAACTGAGCAGTGCCACCAAGGTACCGCGATCGAACTGGCCCAGACGAGACCGTAAGGCATCAAATCCGGCTTGAGGATCATCAAACACGGTGCGTAAATCGCGCTTGATGCCTTCGTAGTTCAGCTCTGGGCGATCCAACGAGTTCAAGTAATTGCGGATACGGGCAAAGATACCGTCGATCACCGACTGAATCTGGTTCTGAACGTTCTGGATTTGCGCTTGCACTTGCTCCCGGACGGAAAGAACTTGATCCACGATGCGGTTGGCCTCTGCCTCTGTCATGTCAGAGCGCTGAGACAACAGAGCCACAATGGTCGAGCGATCCACGTGGGAGAGGCGATCGCCCAAGTTACCTAAACCAGCCCGTGGGTCACGGAGTAGCAACTGCAAATCGCGTTTAATGCCGTCTGGATTTAGTTCTTCTTTATCGGTGTTGCGTAGATAGTTTTGCAGATTGGCTTGGAAATCCCGGACTTGCTCCTGGGTTCGTGCTGCCAAGCGACGCGGGGCTCTCACAATGCTCCGGATCGCCTCTTGCATCTGATCCACAACACGGTTAGCTTGCTCTTCGGTCATATCTTGACGCTGGCTAAGCAACCGCACTAGCGTTTCCCGATCGACTTGAGACAAGCGTCTTCTCAGAGCCAAAGTCCCCTCTTTAGGGTCATTTAGCAGCGTTTGCAAGTCGCGCTGGATACCGACTGGATCGAGTTCTTGCAAGTTGGTACTCCGCAAGTAGTCAGCGATCGCAGTGGTAGTTTTGTCGTATTGCTCTTTGGTCTTGTCTACAGCAATCTGGGGTGCATGGGTCAGGTTGTACCAGTTGCTTTCGACTTGGTCAAAGATCTGGCTAGCTTCTTCTTCGCTAACATCAGGACGCTGAGCTAACAATTTGACAAAGGTATCGCGATCGACTGCCGAGAAGCGCCAACGCAAGGCTCTAAATCCAGCTTGGGGATCATCGAGCAAGGTTTGCAGATCGCGCTTGATACCTTCGGGGTTCAGTTCAGAACGGCCCGTATTTTGCAGGTAAGACTCTAGGCGTTGCCGTAACTCAGTCGCTTTTGATTGCGCTTGGTCTTGGACAGACTGTGCTGAACCTAAAACGCGATCGCGGGTGCTTTCCAGTTGGCTAACAATGCGATCGGCTTCTTCTTGGCTGAGGTCTTGGCGCTGAGCGAGTAACTGCACTAAGGTATCGTGATCAAAATGGCTCAGGCGATCGCGCAGTTCTTCAGAACCCGCTTCCGGATCTTCGAGTAAGGTCTGGAAGTCTCGCTCAATGCCTTCAGGGCTAAGTTCAGCTTTGTCCGTGGAGCGCAGATAATTCTCAACTCGGCTGCGGAGATCTTGCGATTCTTCCTGGTCGGCTGCCAGCGTAACCGTAGCCAGAATTTCCTGACGAATCCCTTCCAGTTGGTCAGCAATGTCTCCAACTCTAGCGGGGGAGAGATCACCGCGCTGTGTGAGTAAATCCACAAAGTAGCTGCGGTTAAATTGCTCTAGTTGCCGCTTCACCGCATTGGGGTCAGCTTCTGGATCGTGGAGGACGTTGCGGAATTCGTACTTAATTGTTTCTCGGTTCAGATGCCAAGCATAAGAATTGAGCACGTAGTTTTCGATATCAGCCCGGATGGGGTTAAAGGGTACGGGAGCTTTATCAGCGACTTGGCTACCCACTTTGTTGGCTTGCTCTCCCAACTTGTCTTTGAAACCTTGCAACTGACCCATCACCTTTTCCACATCTAAATCGGAAAGGTCAGTGCGGCCCAAGACCGTACCAGTAAGAGCGGTCATGCCTAACTGAGTGGCTCGCTCGATCAAACCAGGCGTTTGCTGTTGTTGACTCCCGCCTTGGTTGGAACGGCGAACTTCAGCAATCAGTTGGTCTAGTTTGCTGCTCAGGTCATTGGAGCGCAAGTTTTCTGGCCGAGCTGAAGACAGATAGTCCCGTAATTGCCCCATCAGGTCTTGCTGCCCTTGTTGGCTCAGGACTTGCTGCCATACACCTTCCAACTGATCTACGATCCGGTTGATGTCGCGCTTGGAGAGATCGGTACGGCTGCTAACTAAATTGACAAAGGTTTGCCGATCGATGTGGCTGAGGCGATCGCGGAGAGATTCTCCCACACCACCCGCACTCTGAGCTAAAGACTTTAACTCTGGGGTATTCACCAAGTTTTCGAACTCGCCCCGAATCCGCGAAATATCCAACTCAGTTGGCTTCAAACGATCGAGATAGTCTTCAATGCTTTCACGAATACTAACTGGGTCCATGCCTACGGTGAATTCCCGGCGCACGGCTGCGGCTGCGGCTTCTGCGGTTGCCACCACTTGGTCGCTGGCAGATTTACCTGCGATCGCGGCAGTTGCAGTACCGAGAACGGCTTGAAACCCTGAAGTAGCCGTGTTCACCACTGAACCGATTAGGGAACCAACTGTGGTAGAACTGACCCACACCAACAGGGTGAAGTAAGCCCCCCAAATCACCAAGCCCACGATCGCGCCTAGGACAGCGCTTTCAATCAAGCTCAGCTTAACAGCGAGTAAGCAAGCAACGAACAGAGCAATAGTAACCGTCACCAACGTCCACAGCCCTAGAGCCGTACCAACCTTGCGGATCGTACCACCCAGGCTACCTGAGTCTTTATGGCTAGAGTTGCTGGAGTGGTGGTCGTCAGACTGGTGCCCTAAATAAGAAATTCCGGCGGCGACAGAAAGATTGGTTAAAACTAATTGAATGGCAAAAGCTAGGACTAGCCCTGCGATCAAAGCTACAAAAAATTGGGGGCCTGAAAAGACAAGTGCAGCTTCCTCGGCAGTGGTAACTCCTCCACCCACGGGCACTTGTGCGATCCAGAATTGCCCCTGGAATAATTCCCGTGCAATTCCTATATTGTGAAACATGATTTTCCCTCGTTAAGGCTAAGATCCGCGCAAATCTGAGCTTGCATGCATCCCAGCGCTATATTTCTGCAAAACTAATAACCCTCACGCTCAGAATCTCTGACTCAGAGGGTATAAAGCATCTCTCCCAAGTCTGAAATGAACTCTATAGAGAGTTGAAGTTATACAGGATGGGCTACTAAAGGTGTAATTCTTACGCCAGACCCATCAGGGGATCAAAATTTGCTTGAGTCCAAGGTGTTGCTGCTTACTTAACTGGAGCGTCACGAAACCTTCTGACTCGCTGCGGTCGAAAAAAATGTGGTGGGTGCCATCCCTGCCTTCTGGGCTGCCGCTAGAGCGATCGCCGGAGGAAAAATTCGATGTTCTTGCACTTGAATCCGAGCTTGCAGCATCTCTGGAGTATCTTCGGCTAAGATAGGCACCGCTGCTTGCATCACAATCGGGCCACTATCCACTTCTAAATGCACGTAATGCACAGTACAGCCAGAGATCTTTACCCCTGCCTGTAACGCTTGTTCTACCGCGCGAATGCCCGGAAAACTGGGCAATAAGCTGGGATGAATGTTCAGCATTTGGTCGGGGAAGGCGTCAATTAGCACTTGCGTCACCCGCCGCATCCAACCCGCCATAATCACCCATTCCACACCATGCTGCTTCAAAGTATCCGCAATTTGGCGATCGAGGTCTTCGCGAGACGAAAAGGTGCGGTGATCTAACAAAACACAGGGAGTGCCCCAACCCTCTGCCCGCTCTAATGCCTTGGCATTGGGATTATTACAGATCAAAACTTGAATAGTGGCATTGAGCTGCCCATCCGCAATAGCTTGAGCGATCGCCTCAAAGTTGCTACCGGAACCCGAAGCCATCACACCTAGCTTTAAAGGAGCCGCCGCAGGGATAGTGGATGGAGAAGCAACGAGAATCGGTGAAATGAGGCTAGGGGTAGAATCCAGACTGGAAGCAGGCACCACAGAGTGAGAAGTCATGAAATCAGGAAGGATCGCTCAAAAATTGCGCTAGCGTAGTCGCTGACTGAGCGCTAGTCTCAGAATTGTAACAGCAGAGCCCTTCATCCCACGCTCGTCAGTAGAAACTTGCTATGTCTCTGTGGTCATTTCGTCGCCAATCTCATCGTGACCGCCCTCCTAGACCTGAAGGAAATCAGGAAAGTGCGATCGCTGCTTGGTTGTTCTTAGCACCTGCGTTATTGCTCCTCAGCATCTTTGTGCTAGGGCCAATTGTTTATTTAATCTATCTCAGTTTTACAGCAGGGAGTTTTACTCGCACTGGTCCTCATTGGATTGGTTTCAGCAACTATTGGCGCTTGTTCCTCAACCCAGATTTTTGGCAAGTTTTAGGAAATACCCTCTACTTCACGATAGCCACGGTGATTCCTAGCCTCGTCATCTCTTTGGGATTAGCAGTGCTACTCAATCGCGCCTTTGCTTTACAAGGACTGTTCCGGGCTGCTTATTTCATTCCTTCCATTACTTCGTTGGTGGCGGTGGGGCTAGGGTTCCGGTGGCTGTTTCAAACGGAAGGCCCGATCAATACTTTGCTAGGAGCGATCGGGCTAGAACCGATCGCTTGGCTGGGCAGTACGACTTGGGCCATGCCTGTACTGATTTTATTGAGTATCTGGAAGCAGCTCGGCTTTAATATGGTGGTGTTTTTGGCAGGGTTGCAAACTATTCCAGTCAGTCGCTATGAAGCGGCAGAACTGGACGGGGCTGATGCTTGGCAACAGTTTTGGCATATCACGCTACCCGGATTGCAACCTACACTAGTGTTTGCCGCCATCACCACAGTGATCTTCACGCTACGGAGTTTCGAGCAGGTGTATGTGATCACGGAAGGTGGGCCACTCAACTCCACCAACTTGTTGGTTTATTACATTTATGAGCAAGCGTTTGCTCAATTTGATTTTGGCTATGCCGCCGCCGCCGCTACGGTTCTGTTAGGAGCAACCTTAGTGTTGGTTTATTTGCAGTTGCAAACTTGGAGCGAATAGCGGGATTGCTTACAATCGACCCATCTCTACAGGAGGCACCACATCTTGATTAACTACATCACGTTGATGCTAATTAACCTGGTGGCAGGACTGGTTTTACTAGCTTGCTTTGTTTACGAAGGCTTGGATGGCCCCAACCCCAAACGCTGGGTTCCTGGATTCGGCATGGTTGGCGCAATCGCCCTTTCTACCGGATTCCACATGATTTGGCACTGGCCGATTCGCGGCAGCTACAACATTGCCTTTGGTGAAACCACGGTTTTATTTGGCATTTTGTTTGTGGGCGCTTCTTTAGCCTTAGCTTTAGGCTGGGATCTTCTCCCTGTAGCGATTTACGCCTTCTTTGCAGGAGTCACCGCGATCGTCATTGGTATCCGCATCATCGACTTAGCAATGACTCGTCGCCCGTTGATTTCTGGATTGGGCTTTATTCTGACTGGTTTGGGTGGGGTTTGTGCTGCTCCTGCTCTGTATTGGCAAACCAACCGGGCATTTCGTTTAGCTGGGGTTGGGGTACTGGCGATCGCGGCAGCAATCTGGGCATTTACAGGGTACATGGCCTATTGGGGCCATTTGGAAGGCTCCAGTAATTGGGTACCTCCTGGGATGCAGTAAGCCCATACCAAACAGCACACTTCAGTTCTGCTTTAGCCAGATTGCTAATTAGGACATAAGCCATCCTGTCACTCTGGCACACGAGTCACATGGGCATTATGGAAAGCTGCAACGGTGGTGGGATCGTAGCGATCGAGCTTCTGCAAATAGCCCCAAGCAGTCAGCGCGATCGCTGTATCCATATTGCTAGCCAACAGGATATCCCGCAGCCTCGATCGCCTGTTTAACGGTTGCCTCTGAAGCTTGCGTTTCCACCTGGACTACTTTTGTCTTGGGATCAGCTGCGATCGCGGCTGAGTCATCAACCTGTTTGACCGCTTGAGTAATGGTATCGACACAAGCACTACAAGCCATGCTAGGAACTTTGAACTGAATAGACATAATAAACCAACCACCCAATCAACTACACACTAAAACAGGTCATCTTTAACCTAGCTCGAACCACATCTGGCATAGCCATCGATTCATGGAGCTAACCTCACTTTAAAGTCTCCTCACAACTGGAGAGTCAAGGAGTGAGTCGAAAAAGAGAGCGAACAGGAAGTAATAGCTTCTTCGATCGCTCAGTTGGGCAGTAGAAGCAGCAGAAATAGAGAAAAAGCGGTAAAGAGATCGCTAGCTTCCCACCGTAGCAAACCGGAGGCTAGAACCTTGATGTCCTGGTAGAGGCTGACTCTTCTCTTGTAAGAAGAGGAAAACAGCAATTTGACGGTACTCCGAAATCACATTTTCGCAAGCGAGCGCACATTTTTGCAGACGTTCGTCTGAGTACTTTTCGCACTCTCTAGCGCAGACATCAGCCAAATCAACACAGGCTTGAGCAATGAGAACTACAAAACGGGGACCATGATTCATCAACGTGGCGGCACAGATCCAACAAAGGTCAGCACAGTCCTGGCAAAGACTCGCACATTCCGCTAAGTCAGATGGCTGAATTTCCGCAGAAGCTTGACATTCCAAAGCGCAATGATTAATTGCATCTAAAAAAGCTTGATATTGGTGATAAGTCATTTAAAAAGTAATCAAATTCTTCTAGCTTGCTTATCGGCTGAAATCACGAAAGTTTCATCGCTCGCAATCAGCACTTCTGAAGTCAGAGATAGCAAATCGCATCTGTATTTCATCTATGTAGATAGAGGTATGAGGGGTACAACCCTCTACCACCAAGCGACTCACTACAATTTCTTACTAAGCAGAATTAGGAATTCCTTAGCCGTCTACGGAGACAACTCAGCTTTTTTAGACAAAAAAATAGGTGCAAGCGAGCACCCGTAAGTAGATCAAATTGTGAGTCAAAAATCTCTAAGCTACATCTTTAGACGTTAGAAATAAAGCTCCACAAAAGTATTAACTTGTGTAGAAAATGAGGTCAAAAATATTCAACTTCTACAGGCTCTTGAGCGTCTTAGCCAGGATTAACTCGCATTAACACCTGTCCGTACTCTACTGGCTCGCCATTCTGAACTAAGATTTCCACCACTTCGCCGCTCACCTCTGCCTCTAGCTCGTTCATCAGCTTCATGGCTTCGATAATGCACACAGTTTGACCATTCCGAATGCGATCGCCCATATCCACAAAGGGAGGTTCATCTGGTGCAGGAGAGCGGTAGAACGTACCAACCATCGGTGAAGTGACATCTAACCACTTACTCTTATCGACAGAGGGCACCAAAGAGCTAGCCGTAGTGGACGCAGCAGGTCCTGGCGCAGCCGATGCCGCACGAGACTCTGGTGCAGATAGAGAGAGGGTACTTGCAGCAGTAACGGGTGGGGTCAATTCAACACTAGGAACACCACCACTACCAGCAACCGTGGGCTCGATAGCCGTCACTTGACCAGTAACTTGAACCCCCTTGCGGACAGTCAGTTCAAAGTCAGCACTTTTAATTGTCAACTCGCCAATATCAGTCTGGCCCAGAGTGACTAGTAGGTTGCGGAGTTCTTCAAAATTCAATTGCACAGTGTTTATGACCCCAATCCAATGAGCCGTTCTAAATCAGCTCGTCTTTACTGAATACACATTGTTAACAGTGCAATTTAGCACAGTGCCAACAAAGTACTGTCCTGCACTGATCCCAGCTTTAGTCTTTTTCGCGACCTAGATAGGTATCGTTGCGAGTATCGATCTTGATGCGCTCTCCAATCGTAATGAAGAGGGGCACCATGACTTGAGCACCTGTTTCGACAATGGCGGGCTTAGTACCACCCGTGGCGGTGTCACCCTTAACACCCGGATCAGCTTGAGTGACTTCCAGAACCACGGAGTTAGGCAGTTCTACTTCCAGAACTTGAGTACCCCAGCGCACCACATTGACTTCCATCCCTTCTTTGAGGTACTTCACGCGATCGCCAATCTGGGAAGCGCTTAAGCGGCCTTCTTCATAAGTTTCCATATCCATAAAGACGAAATCTTCGCCATCTTTATAGGTGTGTTGCATAGTGCTCTTTTCCAAATTGGCCTGCGGCACAACCTCCCCAGCCCGGAAGGTTCTTTCTACCACGCTGCCATTTTGAGCGTTCTTCAGTTTGGTACGAACGAAGGCAGATCCTTTACCGGGTTTGACATGGAGAAATTCCACAACTCGCCACACGTTGCCATCCAATTCAATTGTGACGCCGGGTCGAAATTCGTTACTGGAGATCATGAATCTTGTGTCTGGGCAGAACAATTGGCACCCTATTGTACCGCTGAGCGGGTACTTCTCAGCACCCCTCTTCAGAGAAGTTCCCTAAACGAGTTACCCCCTCAAAACCACGACTCCTCGCAATCCTGACCCAGAGACACTAAATTTCCAATGTGATCTTGCTGGAATCTATCCCAGGCTCTTCCCAGGCTCTCTAGATCTCTCCAAGGCGCTCTAGAGGGAAACACTGTGGCAAGATTAAAAATGGAATTTCCATCACTTTTCAATCAATCACAACCGGAACCAGTCCAAGGCACACGGGGATGAATTTATGCTTCATTTAAGTCGTTCGCGGCTCACTTCACGCCAGAGCTGGCTAAAGTTAGGTCTCTTAGCGTTCTTGCTGATGACACTGTCTATAAGCTTTAGTCCAGTCGCATGGGCTGCCGATCGCGTAAGCCGATTGCCTGCTGGGAACGCAATCACAGATGGCAAGGTGTTGTTGCGCTATGCCTTGCCCATCGATAACAAAGATATTAGAAACGTTCAAACCAGCCTTGAAGACATTACCACCCAACTTCGGGCCAATCGGCGCTGGGGAGCTATTTCTAGAGATGCGAGCAAAGCAGCTTCTATTTTGCAGAAAAACCAAGCCGCTCTATTAGCCAGTATTCCTCCTGACCAGCAGCAGCAAGCCGAGGCGCTGATTGCGGAGATGCAGCAAGAGGTTGCTGATCTGCAAGCGGCGGCTGAAGCCAAAGACAAGGAGCAAATTCGTCAAAAACAAGCTGAACTACTCGACCATGTAAGCGAGTTGGAAGAAGCGATGGTACAAGGATTTCCCTTTGAAGTACCCGCCGAGTACAGCAACCTGCCGCAGTTGAAAGGCCGCGCCACAGTAGCTGTGGAGACGAGCAAAGGGCCTTTAACGGTGGTTGTAGATGGCTACAGTGCTCCTGTAACTGCTGGCAACTTCATTGATTTGGTTCAGCGCAATTTCTACAACGGTTTAGAATTTACCCGCGCTGAAGATTCTTATGTGCTGCAAATCGGTGATCCACCTGGACCCGAAGAAGGTTTTGTTGATCCCGCAACGGGCAAGTACCGCGCGGTTCCCCTAGAAGTCTTGGTTCAAGGCGATGATGCCCCCACCTATGGCATTACCTTAGAAGATGCAGGTCGCTACAAAGATCTGCCAGTCCTGCCTTTTTCAGCTTTTGGGGCACTGGCCTTAGCTCGCCCAGGAGAAGATCCGAATGGTGGTTCGTCGCAATTCTTCTTCTTTTTGTTTGAGCCAGAACTCACACCCGCTGGCTTGAATTTGTTGGATGGTCGTTATGCCATTTTTGGCTACGTTACCGAAGGTAAAGCTGTTTTAGACGAACTCAAAGCGGGCGACAAAATTATCTCGGCCAAGGTCGTCAAGGGCGCAGAGAATCTAATTCAGCCAAAAGCTGCTTAACGTCACAATCGTTATCCTGTGGGTAGGGAAGTTTACTGAAATGACTTTTCTACCCTTTTTCTTGAGTGGCCTCTAGGAACTGGATTTATGGTTCTCATTGAGTTGGTGTTTGCGATCGCTCTGGGAATTTTCGTCGTGCTGTTGCTGGTCAACTCGATGCAGCGCGATCAACAGCAGCAGCGGCTGAGAAATGCTTTCTACAAGCAGTTAGAAGCAGGAAACGGCTATATTTCACTGATTCAATTAGTTGCAGCAGCCAAAGTAGATCCGGGATTAGCTCAGCAATTTTTAGAACGCCAAGCGCAACTATTAACTGCCACCCCAGAAGTGGACGCTGACGGTGACACCTTCTACCGCTTTCCCAAACTGCGTCCAGGTGATGTAACGCGCTGATTTTTCAGGTGCTGCCTGACAATTCCATTACCAAAACAAACTCAGTACTAGACAGCGGCCTGTGACTGACGATTTACTCAGGTTGAAAGTCCAAGATTTAGGTGAACAAGCCCTACTGCAACGTTTGCAGCGCTTTTGCCCTGTGGAAATTGTGGGCGATGATGCCGCTGTTCTCCAGACTCGACCGCAACTCGATCTGGTGATTACAACAGATGTATTGGTAGACGGGGTGCATTTTAGCATTGGCTTAGCAACGCCCAATATCCATACAACTTCTCCAGAAGATGTCGGTTGGCGAGCTGCCGCAGCAAACCTCTCCGATTTAGCTGCGATGGGAGCAACTCCACTGGGTATTACAGTGGGCTTGAGCGTTCCTGGAGATACGCCCGTTGTCTGGATTGAGCAGATTTACCAGGGCTTAACCGCTTGCTTGCAGCCGTTCAACACGCCAATTGTGGGCGGAGATGTGACGCGATCGCCCATCCTCACCTTAGCGATTACTGCCTTCGGCCAAGTGGCACCCAACCAAGTGATCCGCCGCTCCACCACTCAACCTGGAGATTCGATCGTGGCAACAGGATGGCATGGTGCCTCTAGAGCAGGTTTAGAACTCTTACTCCACCCGGAACTAGGTCATGAGTTAAGTGAGAGCGATCGCACCTACCTGATCCAAGCCCACCAGCGCCCCACCCCCCGCCTCGACATTCTGCCTTTGCTTCATTTGCTTCATCCCTCCTCTTTCCTCCTTCCTCCTTCCAGAATTGCTGGCATGGACAGTAGCGATGGCTTGGCCGATGCGATCGCGCAAATTTGCCGCATGAGTAAAGTGGGTGCCAGAGTCGAGCGCAGCCAAATCCCCATTCCACCTGCTCTAACTCATTGGGTTCGCTCTGAGCAAGCAATGAGTTGGGCCTTATATGGGGGTGAAGATTTTGAATTGGTGTTGTGTTTAGAACCAACAGTGGCTCAAGCTTTGGTAGAACAGTTAGGATCAGGAGCTGCGATCGTAGGGACGATTACTACGGAACCCGAAGTTTTATTAGTTGACACTACAGGTCAAAACCCAGACGAAGCTTTGACCCTAAAAAAAGGCTTTCAACACTTTTAGGCTGGAAATCTCTAGGTGTGCAAACCAAAGTAAGTCAGCACTAAATCTGTAGAGCCGTTGTTGGTAATCTCATGAACCTCTCCAGGCTCAACGGCAATACAAGTGCCTGGTTGTAAGGGGTAATCTTGACCATCAATGCAAATCACCCCTGACCCAGATTCCACAAAAAAGACTTCACTCATGTCTTGATGGGCATGGGCAGCTGCTACTTGGCCTGGAGCAAAGTAAGCTTGGGCGAAGTTGATCAAGTGAGGTAGGTCGTGTGACCGTAGCATCACTTTCTTCTTGATCGCTGGGTTATGGGAAACCTGCTCTTGAGCTAGGTTGCTGAGGGAGGTGAGTTTCATCCTTGGCAAGGGGCTGAGGGTGATAAAAGCAAATTCTTACAAAAAAGGGACGCTCTGATCGAACGTCCCAGATCTGAATGTAGATAACGGTTGCTTTAGTAGATGGAGTCGTGATGACTTGGCGATCGCCTGATCTCTAAGTTCTAATTTTAGGTTAAAGAACTTGTTCCAGGCTAGAGAGCTTGCACCAAATGATCATTAGCTAGAGCGCATCAGCATCTGTCTAGCCTTGCCATTTCTCGCCCACAGTTTCAGCTAGGTCAACTACACGTTGGCTGTAACCCCACTCGTTGTCGTACCAAGCCACAATTTTCACCATGTTGCCGCCCATGACCATCGTCAGTTCAGCATCCACGATAGAGGAAGCATCAGTACCCCGGTAGTCGGTAGAAACTAATGGTAGATCGCTATAAGCCAAGATACCTTTCAGCTCGCCTTCAGAGGCAGCCTTCATCACTTCATTGACTTGCTCAGCGATCGTGTTCTTCTCAACTTCAACCACCAAATCCACGATTGAAACGTTGGGGGTGGGGACGCGCAGAGCAATACCGTTGAGTTTACCTTTGAGTTCGGGTAGAACCAGCGCTACCGCTTTAGCTGCACCAGTGGTGGTTGGCACAATGTTCATTGCAGCCGCACGAGCCCGACGTAGATCCCGATGGCTCGCATCCAACAACCGCTGGTCGCCAGTGTAGCTATGGGTGGTGGTCATGGTGCCTTTGACGATGCCGAAGTTCTCATGCAGAACCTTGGCAACAGGAGCTAAGCAGTTGGTGGTGCAACTCGCGTTACTGATAATGACATGCTTGACAGGGTCATAGTCTTTATCGTTTACACCGACTACGAAGGTGCCATCATCTCCTTTACCAGGAGCTGTAATCAATACTTTCTTCGCACCAGCTTTTAAGTGCTTAGAAGCTCCCTCACGGCTAGTAAAAACACCAGTGGATTCAATAACCAAATCAATATCCCATGCTGCCCAAGGCAGGTTTTCTGGGTTGCGGTCAGATACACACTTGACGGTTTTACCATTAACAGTGATGGAGTTGTCATCGGCGCTGATATCAGCATCGAATTTGCCCAACATGGTGTCATATCTGAGCAGGTGGGCATTGGTTTTTGGGTCAGAGGTATCGTTAATAGCGACTACTTCGATATGGCTATTTTCTCTGCCGATCCAGCATCGCATGAAGTTACGTCCGATGCGTCCAAAGCCGTTGATCGCTACTCTAATCACTGCGTCTTGCCCTCTGTATTACTAAAGTCGGATAGCGAGTAATGACCCAGATCATATCGCAAAGGATGCCTATTTCGAACTCACAGTCAGTTCCTCAGCACCCACTGAAAATTTTGATAAATGAGTGAATTCAAGAAATTTTCCGGATTTAACTGGAAATTCACCAATTTCAATTCTTCGTCGTTTGTTCGCTAAGTCACCTTGGGTTTTAGCGAGTTTTGACTCAGGATCTCAAGCTATTTGTACTGAAGGGATCACGAAGGCAAGAGATACAAAATGGACTGGCTAGATCAAGGAAGTTGCCGGAAAACTACTGGAGAGAGCTTGACCTGAAAAAAGGCGGTCTTGCCCAACAAACCCACAACCAACGTTAGACCCTAAATTCTGATTTGGCGATCGCGCTTAGGCATCCTTCTGATAAAGGTGATGGGCAATGATATAAGTTCTAACGGCTTCTGGAACTAGATAGCGAACAGAGCGTTTTTCTCGACAATATTGGCGAATCAAGCTGGAAGAAACTCCTAGCATAGGCATGGGTAGGCGTTGCCAGCGGATAGTAATAGATTTCTGGGCCATGAGAGCGATCACCTGTTCACAGCTCGCGATCATTTCTGCCGTCCAGCCCAGCTCAGTGTTTAGAGTTATCAAAGCATTGCCCGGACTACAGGAATCTGAGCTACAGGAATCTGAAGGCTGGAGCCGAGGAGCAACTAACCATTCACAGGTAGCAGCTAATTCGACATGACCATACCAGCGTGGCAACGTTCGAAAAGCATCCAAACCAATAATCCAGTACCACTGAACTTTTAGATGAAGTTTCTGTAAATCTTGCAGAGTCGTGATGGCATAAGAAGGCCCCACTCGATTAGCCTCAACCTGGGTAACGCTGAAAGCGGGATGATCGGCGATCGCTCGTTGCACCATTTGTAGACGATGCTCAAAACTCAATCCGAGTTGCTGAGATTTATGGGGTGCTAAGCGGGTCGGTACCCAAATCACTTGATCAAGGGCGGCTTGCTGTAAGGCGGCCTCAGCCATTACCAGATGTCCCCAATGAATAGGGTCAAACGTCCCCCCCAAAATTGCCACTTTCTGCATGCTAAACTGGCTACTTTTCCAAGCGTCAATTCGCTGGAATCTTAAACTCAGTCACAGTCCCATAACACTGCGTTACTGTAATCCTGAAACCAGCTGAGTGGAGTTGCTTATCTCCGTACAAACCCTAGTTGCAACCATAAAGGCTAGATGTAGGATGCAGGAGATTCGGTAAAAAACCGAGGAATTCCTAGAAGCTGCTGAGGAATTCCTCGGCTAATTGTCTTAATCAAGCTCAACCCTATACAAGTCTAGTGATTTGGTTCTAGCTATGTTTTTTCAGGACATTTCCGGATCTGTAACGCCCTTGACGAGTAAAGATAAAAACAGTCCTAGGGTTATAAAAACCCTTAGATGAGAGCAATAGGAACAACTAATTTGGAGTGATAAAGCTTCAAAAAGACGTTCTTTCTCTAAAGAAGTAAATGCTTGGCGACCTATATCGCGAAAAAGCAATTCTTGATATGATATCGCGTGTTATTGGTGTGGTGTGGTGTGTAAGGAGCTAAAATGCTGAACTCTGTTGATTTCAGCGGGAGGCCGTTTCATTTCATTGGAATTGGTGGAATTGGAATGTCGGCCCTCGCTTACGTTCTGGCAAAACGTAGGCTACCTGTTTCTGGCTCAGATATTCGCTTAAATCACATTACTCAGCGCTTACAAGATTTAGGAGCGCACATTTTCTGGAGCCAAGATGCCATAAATTTAGAATTTTTTCGACAAGCTGAATCGTCTAAAAATGACGTATTACCAGCAACATCCGTGGCGATCGCGGCGAATAGAGGGGTAGCCCAAGAAACCCTAGCCCCTGTCAGTAAGTTATCTAGTAATGTCGATACGGCCCTGTTGCCTCAGGTGATTTGCTCCACGGCAATTAACCCAGCCAATGCAGAATACCGAGCTGCCTTAGAGTTGGGGTGTCCGATTTTTCATCGCTCTGACCTACTAGCAGCCCTAATTCAGAATTACCAGAGTATTTCCGTTGCTGGAACGCATGGTAAAACTACGACCAGCAGCATGATTGGTCATTTACTGCTAGAGACAGGCTTGGACCCCACGATTGTAGTGGGGGGAGAGGTGAAAGCTTGGGAAGGGAATGCCCGATTAGGAGCAGGACCCTATTTAGTCGCTGAGGCGGATGAGTCCGATGGCTCTCTCGTAAAGTTTTCATCTGAAATTGGCATCGTCACCAATATTGAACTAGATCACCCGGATCACTACAGCACTTTAGACGAGGTGATTTCCACGTTCAAAACCTTTGCCAGTCACTGCAAAACCCTAATTGGTTGCATTGATTGTGCCACGGTTCGAAATGCACTCCAACCACACATTACCTATAGCTTGCATCGAGAATCGGGTGCTGACTACACGGTAGACTGCGTTACTTATCAGGCAAACGGCACCAAGGCTCAAGTCTGGGAACGGGGTCAATTGCTCGGAGAACTCAACCTCAAACTGCTGGGGCAACACAACCTGAGCAATGCCCTGGCAGCGGTTGCGGTAGGCCGACTCTTAAACCTGGACTTTGCCCAAGTAGCTCAGGCGATCGCGACTTTTGAAGGAGCTCGCCGTCGCTTTGAATATCGTGGCGAATACAACGATATTTTGTTCGTAGATGACTACGCTCATCATCCGAGTGAAATTCGAGCCACGCTAGCAGCAGCCCATCTCCAAGCGACCGAGTTGCCCACTGCCCACCAAAGACGAGTCATCGCTGTTTTTCAACCCCACCGTTACAGCCGCACTCAAACTTTCTTGGCAGAGTTTGCTGAATCTTTTCAGGATGCTGATGTAGTTGTAGTCACGGATATCTATGCAGCCGGAGAACCCCAGCCAGACAATCTGACGGGACAACAGGTTGTAGATGCGATCGCGGCCCACCATGATCACGTCGTATTTCAACCTTCGTTGCCAGCAGTCCAAAGCTTTTTGGATCAAACGCTGCAACCAAAAGACTTGGCTTTATTTTTGGGGGCTGGTAACTTAAACCAAATTATCCCGGAAGTAATGGCCTTTCAGGAGCGTGCCGCAAAAAGCATATCTCAAGAAAGGTGCGATCAAACCTCCTTCTAATGTTCACTATGAACAATCACCGTATAGCAGTTTTACGATGAATGGAAGATTGCTGTACCAGGATTGGCCACAACCTGGAGAAGCGGAAACCAATCTTTCATCTTAGGCCCGTAGGCATGGAGCAGTTGGACTATCATGACTCTTTCCCAAGATCCGCCTAGCATTCTGAAGCCTTCCACTTTTATCCCCTCTAAAACGAAAACTGAGGCTGCTCCTCCTAAACTAACCCCCGGCTCCTCAAAATACTCACCCATTCGCTTGCCTGCTACTGAGTGTCTGATCAAACCTCAAGTCTCCCTAGCCCCCTTCACCTCTTTTCGAGTGGGAGGGCCAGCCGAATGGTTTGTTTCTCCGAGACGAGCAGAGGAAATGCAAGCCAGCATCGATTGGGCTAACCAAGAGGGTTTGCCTGTTACCTTGCTAGGAGCAGGCTCCAATTTGTTAGTCAGCGATCGCGGTTTGCCTGGTTTAATCATTTGTACCAGGCATTTTCGCCAAGCCCATTTTGATGCAGAAACAGGTCAAATCACGGCTGGGGCTGGAGAACCATTAGTCCGTCTCGCTTGGCAAGCCGCAGAACGGGGTTGGGAAGGTCTGGAATGGGCAGTGGGGATTCCTGGCACCCTAGGCGGTGCAGTGGTCATGAACGCAGGGGCACATGGAGATTGCACTGCTGATGTTTTAGTCAATGCTCATGTGCTCTTACCCAATGGCACGAAAGAGATTCTCCTGCCTGATGACTTGGGCTTCAACTACCGCACCTCAGCGCTACAAGGCGATCGCCGCTTAGTCACCCAAGCAACCCTACAATTAAGACCAGGAGCCGACCCTGCTCAAGTAATGGCAGCCACAACCACCCACTTAAAGCAGCGCCAGACTACTCAGCCCTATCATTTGCCCAGTTGTGGGAGCGTTTTCCGCAATCCTGGCCCGCAAACGGCTGGTTGGCTAATTGAACAAGCAGGGTTAAAAGGACATCGGATTGGAGGAGCGCAGGTTGCTCAGCGACATGCAAACTTCATTCTCAACTGTGGGGGTGCGACTGCTCACGATATTTTCCAGCTCATTCGTCACGTGCAGCAACAAGTAGAGCAACATTGGTCATTGCGGCTAGAACCCGAAGTAAAAATGCTGGGAGAGTTTCAACTCGCTTAAGCCAAGTTGCATCAAGAATCAGGCTTTTGGTGGGGATAAGTAAAGGTCTGTCAAACAGTCTATCAAACAGAAAGTCTGTCAAAGAGACGGTGAGAGTGGCAGAATAGCAGAGACTAGGAACAACAACCTAATTAGACAAACAACTCGTACCCAATCTAAACGTTATGAGCAAAGGACAGGGATTTGGCTTCGGTCTGGGCAAGATGAAAGAGCTGACCGAGGCATTCAAGAAGGCGCAACAAGTACAAGAAGGTGCCAAACAGCTCCAAGAAGACTTGGAGCAAATGGAAATTGAAGGACAAGCGGGTGGGGGCATGGTGAAGGTGGTCCTCAGTGGCAACCAGGAGCCCCGACGAGTAGAAATTTCAGCCGATGTGCTAGGGGAAGGCGCTGAGGTCGTTTCTGACTTGGTGACTGCTGCCATGAAGGACGCTTATAACAAGTCCACAGCCACCATGCGCGAAAAAATGGAAGAGTTGACAGGTGGCCTAAACCTACCTGGCCTCTAAACCAACAGCATTTAGCAGTCTTACTCGATCCGGGCAAGCAGTTTGTGTCTGCTCTCTGCCCGGTTTTGTTGTGTTGACTTTGCAAATGTGCGATCGCCCTTGTCAATGCTAAGTTCGTGTTTGCTTAACTTCTCCTTCTCAATTTCTCCAATTTCTCTCAGGGGCAAGTAGGCGAGTAGCTCGAATTTAGTAGGGAGAGGGGTTAGGCTGAACTGGGACGTTGAGTAGCTTGGTAATCGTGCCATAAAGCCGATTGGCTAGGACGGCATTGGCTGCATCCGTTAGATGAATTGTGTCCACAAAAGCTTGACCGGAAAAGTTGCCATAGAGATTGTAGAGGTTCAGAGCAGTGACAGTTTTAGGAAATTCCTTCTGAACCTGAAGCATGGCACGCTCTATTTCCGTATACCCTGCCTTCACCCTTTGGGTATAAGAGTCGCCTAGCGCTTGCTGAATCTTGGTTTCTTCCGCAGAAATATTTTTGCCAGTTCGGCTGGTAACTTCTGGTTGGAGAGCAACAATCAAAGGAACTTTGGCCGCTGCCGCTAAGCGAGCCATTTGTTGGAGATGGCTACGGTAGCGGTTCGCCCGATCCTTTAGCTCGGTTGGATTGCCGGGAAGCTGCTCGGCTAGGGGGGCATCGCTACTAGCGGCCACTAAGCTAAGTTCGTCCACCGAGGGTTCAGGTTTGAGCAGCCAATATTGCACGCCTTTGACTAAGTAAGACTGCGTCACCAAATTGCCTAGCTGCTGGCTTAGATGCGCCGAAAAATGACGGGGTGCATCTTCTAGTAGAGCCTGGGCTCCGGGTACAGCCACACCTTCCTCGGTACTGGGGAGAAGCAAATCTCGGTAGCCGTCTACAACCACAATCATGTCTGGTTGGTAGGCCAAAACTTGCATGGCGAGTTGGGCTGATTCATTCCCAGAAGCGTACCCAGGAACAGCTGCATTAATCACCCGATATTTTCCATCTCGAATCCGAGGCGGTAATGCTAAGGCTTTATCAACTTCTTCTTTGTAGTAAGGTAAAACGTCCGGTCGAAATTTTCCTGGGTTCTGTTTCTGCTGCGCAACTTGTTGATTGAGGCTAGCTTCTAATTTGTGGGCAAAGGTAGCTTGGTTATTGGAACTCATTTGCCCAAAGGCTGTAGAACCACCTAGGACAAAAATCCGCGTTTCACCTTTTGGTTTTGCGAGTGGCACTGGGCGATCGCTACGGAACCCTTGCTCGTTCACTTGCCAAAATTCGCTTTTCTGTTGACTGACAAGCTTATACCCTGTCACTAAACTAGGCTTAGCTGCTAACTGGCCCTTGACTGGCAAACCGTCATAAGGCTGCTGGCTTGCATCCAAAAACCTAAGGCCGTAGGCTGTGGCTTTGGTTGGTTTACCCTGATAAGCTGCCAATTCGTTACTTTGTCCTGTGACCCCAGCAAAAGTGCGGGCTAAAACCTCTAGAGCAACCAACAAAAGAGGCAGGCTTAATAAGGTGATCAAGGGCCAAGGGAGCCGACGTTGTTTTCGATAAGCAGATCTACGGCTAGGCCTAAACATCAAGTACTTTCCTCGTAATACCAATAGTAGCGACCAGTGTTTGCCTAAGTTGAGCAAATGATGCTGGCAAACAATGCAGTCGGAAATTGCACATTCAAGAAGAGTTACACCCCTAGGGTCAGAAGGTCAAGGTTTAATGTCAGTTCCGCAGACTCATCCCTACCTCTGCAAGGGTTACTGCTCGGAAACCGGAAAGAGTGGTTAATATATTAAAGCTGCTCCCAGCGATCGCTCATAAACCTCAACCGCCACCATGCCTTACAAACTGCTGTTCGTTTGTCTGGGTAACATTTGCCGCTCGCCCTCGGCAGAAAACATCATGAACCACCTGATCGAACAGGCAGGGTTGGGCCATGAAATTATCTGTGACTCGGCTGGAACTTCTAGTTACCACATTGGCAGTGCTCCCGATCGGCGGATGACCGCAGCCGCTAAGCAACGAGGCATTGTGCTTCAAGGTCAAGCTCGGCAACTCCAGAAGGAGGATCTTGCAGCCTTTGACCTCATCCTGGCAATGGATCAAGAAAACTACCAAAATATTTTGGCGTTAGACCCAAGCGGAAAGTATCGCGATCGCGTGCGCTTGATGTGTGACTTTTGCACTCATTACTCAGAACGAGAAGTTCCTGACCCTTACTACGGTGGATCAGAAGGCTTTAACCATGTAATTGATTTGCTGTTAGATGCTTGTACTGGCCTATTGCAGCACATCATCACGACGCAGCAGTTGGCGGCTCCAGCTTCCAACCAAACGCTCTAAACGCTATGAATGGTAGGTTAGTTCATCAAGCCATGTTCCATCACAAAGCGCACTAGCTCTGCCCGATTATTGGTTTCAGTTTTACGCAATAAGCTGCTGACGTGTTTTTCGACGGTACGAGGGCTGAGATGCAAGCGATGACCGATTTGAATATTGGAAAGACCATCAGCCAATAGCTGCAAAACTTCCTGTTCTCGATCCGTCAAGCTCACGGTGGAGAGAGCGGGAGTTGCAGTAAATCTAGACGTGGCGTTGTTTTTCTCCGCTGGCATTTCTGCTTCTTGAGCCCGCGATCGCCGCTCTGCATGAATCATTTCGGTCTGAATCATTTGCGAGCGCTCTAGCAAGTTACGAACAACCGCGCCTAACTCATCCAAGTCAAAGGGTTTGGGCAAATAGAGATCACACCCTAACTGATAACCCCGAATCCGCTCTTCAATATGGGTGCGAGCCGTGAGAAAGATGACAGGTAGCAGCCGAAACTCTAGCTTCTGACGCACCCGTCTGACTAGCTCATAGCCATCCATTCGAGGCATGGTAATATCGGTCACAATCAGATGAGGCTGGTACTCATCAACCAGCGCTAGCGCCTCTTGACCATTTTCAGCCGTGACAACTGAGTAGCCAGAGAGTTCGAGATAATCGCTGATGGACAGGCGAGTACCGACATCATCATCAGCAACGAGAATCATCAAGGGCATGGGTAGCTAGCACATGAACGCTTAGGGTTGGGACAAATACAGCTTTAAAGTGGGTCAGGATGATACTAAAAGATTGTGATAGACAGTGAGGTTTGAGCCATCAAAGCAGCTTTCCTAGTACTAAGGATATCTAGTGAATGCTGATTGTGCAGAAATGGAGCTAACAGGTTCAATTAAGTTTTCTGCCCTTCAGCGATCGCACCTAAGAAAGATCGCATTTAACTCAAGAGAAGCAATCCAGGGGATTATGTATCTCAAACAACAAACCAACGCCACCTGAATTGTATATCTTTGGCTCTCAGCATTCATGAGGGGTAGAGATCAATTCAGCCTGGTAATTTGTTACCTCTAGTCTTAGAGTATTCTTCGTTATCGGGAAATCTCCACTAGGAGCGAATTTTCTCTGACTGGCATAGGCGCAGAATTGCATCTGACAGAGATTCTGACCTTGTAAAGATGTGCAGAAATAACGACGGGGATCAATCAAAGCTACCTGCTCTTGAGCAGACAAGGCTCCTTCATCTTAGCTTTTGATCTTTCAAAGTTCTCTAAGGGCACGAGCTAGCTCTCCAGTAGGTAGGGTAAAAAATCGAGCCAGCACAAGACTTAAAGCACAAAATTAGGCCACAGGTGGAGCGGCTCAGTGGATTTCACCACATGCATACCAGCCGCAGCAAAACGCGCAAAAGCAGCCTCTGCTTGTTCGGTAAAATCGATCACACCTGGGACCACAACCGCAGAGGTACAGTCTTCGAGAAGATACACTTTCTGCGCCAGAGCGGGATTTTGAGCCTGAATCTCATTTAGCAAGTCATCAATCGTCCAAGCGACACAATGGCTCTTGGCCTGCCCTGCGATAATCACCCGATCAAATTCCAAAAGTTTCTGAATTAAGCGAGAATTTTTCTCAGCGATCGCCTCACCCCCATGACTTTCTAGCACTTCTGGCCGCAGCACAGAGTAATTTTCTGTGAGCGGGTTACTACCCTTCAGCTCAAAATTGGTTTGGCTGTGGCGAGCAATACAATGAAAAAAGACAGCTTCCTCTACCGCTGAAACCAGGGCATGACCGATACCACCCAACATGGAGTGGTAAGGCCAGATTGTGAGGGGATACTTGCCATCATTACTCAACTGACGGACATAGTGCAGGGCGTGATCTTGTAAAGATTGATAGTTACCTGGGTTCAAACTGGCAGCGATCGCGGAATTCACTTTCCACAGCCCTTGCTGCACATCATTCCAAGTAATCACTGTAGCTGCTGGAGTGGGATGCTCACCTGCTTGATTCACCCAGAAAATGGGATGAAAAATCTGCATCGCTGTATGCGTGTCCAAGGTGGGAGCAATCTCGGTCAGAACTCCTAAGTGACGGTAGATAAACCGACAGAGCCGCACATTATCATCTACAGCTCCCAAGCCCGATCGCCCACCCACAAACAGCTCAAATCCAGGAACACAAAAAGTATTTTGCACATCAATTGCTAGCAAGCAGATGCGAGCTTGATCTTGAGATGCGGGGTGGAGCTTGTGTTGCTGTGCCCAAGCTTGGGCTTCAGCGGCTCGTTCTTGGTAAGGCACCCGCCAAACCTCACTAACTTTCTGCGAGTCAAAATGGGACGGAATCGGCAGTTGGGTGTAAGTAAGCACAAGCCACCTCTAGAGGACTAGGTCGGTCAGGGCGATCGCAACTAGCAGAGAAGTCAGGCTGGAATATACCACTAAACTTTCCCGCTCTAGCTCTTTAAGGACTGACCTATAGCCATGCTAAGGGTTTTATCAGAGAAGCAAGAAACAGGGGCGGCTAGAAATATTATCACCCCCACAAAACAGGGTGCAATTTGCCAGTTTAGGTCTCCAGAAACGGGAGTTTGAGCTATCAGCATGGAAAATAACCACTCGAAGATAGAATGATTAAGCTTGCTTCTAGCAAGTACTCATTTTCACCCTAATGCTGCTCATGTTTGCGCGCCAAAAGCTCTACGAAGGCAAAGCCAAAATTATCTACGCCACCGATGCTCCTGATGTGTTCCTGACCCACTTTAAGGACGACGCGACTGCATTTAATGCTCAGAAGCGGGGACAAATTGCAGGCAAGGGTGAAATCAACTCTGCCATTTCTAGCCATTTGTTTCAGTTACTAGAAGCGAATGGGATTCCCACCCACTTCATCGATCGCCCCACCGCTGCGGATATGCACGTCAAAGCGGTAAAAATTATTCCCCTAGAAGTGGTTGTCAGGAACATTGCAGCCGGGAGCCTCTGTCAACAAACTGGGTTGGAATTGGGTGCCGTCTTGAAGCAGCCTCTGGTGGAGTTCTATTACAAGAATGATGCGCTAGGGGACCCATTGTTGACTCGCGATCGCCTCCTGTTATTAGAACTGGCTACGCCAGAACAGCTAGACCAGCTTAAACAAATGGCGCTGCGAATCAATGAGCTACTCTCTGCTTTTTTTCAGCAGTGTGGCATTACACTGGTGGACTTCAAGCTAGAGTTTGGCTTAGACCGCAATCAGCAAATTCTCTTGGCTGATGAAATTAGTCCCGACACCTGTCGGCTTTGGGATCAAACCGAAACTGATCCAGACCGCCGAGTGATGGATAAAGACCGTTTTCGCCGTGACTTGGGGGATGTAGAAGGTGCTTACCAGCGGGTGCTGGAACGGGTGCTCAATCAACCAGTTTCAGAGTCTGTTCAGGAACCAGTTCAAGAGTAAGAGTCACGAATGCGGTAAAATTTCCCCATTTGCTTGGTTAAACGGGATTCCCTTCTCAACCCAATTCCCTGATGTCTTGAACTACTTAGGCCAGCCTAAGGCAGAGTCTGGTGTGTGGAAATGCCAAATTACGTGAACATAATGCGCTTATCTCCGGTCTTAGTAGCAGTTATTGCCGCTTCAGCAACCTTAAGCTTGTCCGAGCCGGCTAGGGGACAAACCTCTGAGTCTAGGGCAGCAGGAACTGATTCATCTACAGGTGTGGTTGCTAATTCCAGTCCAGCTGCGGTACTTCAAGCCGTCAAGTCGGCATCCTGGCCTGCGATCGCAGGTGATATAGCAACGGCAAAGCCAGGAGCGGCTTTAGTCAGCAGTAGCTTGGTTGTGCCTACTGTCAGCCAACCGGAAGCCTTTCCAGCCGAGTTTCAGGCTCAAGTACCATCCTCACCAACCGTTACTCCCGCTGAGACTGCGCCCCCTGAGACACCGACTGAGATTACGCCTACTGAGATTACGCCCAGCGAAACTACGCCCACCAATATAGAGCTAGACTCCACCCAAGAGACGCCACCTGCACCTGGAGAAGCACCACCCGGAACTGCTACACCCGAACAAGAAACTCCTAACCAAATCCAGTTGGATGGCACATCGCAGCCAACGCCTGGAATTGATTTCAATATTCCTTCGTCCTCTCCCACCCCTTCAGTCAACCCAGCCGATGGCAGTGTCAGTCCTGAAGGAAACACGAATGGAGAGACCCAAGCTGCGCCTGAGCAACCTGAACCCCGTGTTTTAGTCGGCGAAGTAGTTGTTCAAGGTGTAGAAGGAGAGCTTGAAACAGAAGTTTACAATGCGATTCAAACTCGTCCTGGGCGAACCACAACCCGCTCTCAGTTGCAAGAAGACATTAACGCCGTCTTTGCCACTGGATTTTTCTCTAGCGTGCGGGCCAACCCAGAAGATACACCGCTGGGAGTTCGAGTCACGTTTGATGTCCAAGCGAATCCAGTCCTCAACTCGGTGCGGGTAGAAGGGAACCAAGTTTTGCCCCAAAGTGTGGTTGATGATATTTTCAAGGACCAGTACGGCAGCATTCTCAACTTGCGGCGGTTCCAAGAAGGGGTCAAACAGGTAAACAAGTGGTACCAAGATCAGGGTTACGTTCTAGCCCAGATCATTGATACGCCTCAGGTCGGCGCAGATGGCGCAGTGACCTTAGCGGTGGCTGAAGGGGTAATTGAAGACATTCAGGTTAAATTCCTCAATAAAGAGGGGGAAGAAACCAACGAAGAGGGTGAACCCATCCGAGGCCGTACTCGTGATTTCATCGTCACTCGCGAGTTTGCCTTAAAGCCAGGAGATGTGTTTAACCGCACCCAAGCTGAGAGAGACTTGCAACGAGTGTACGGGTTAGGCATCTTTGAGGATGTCCGCTTATCGCTCAACCCAGGCCAAGACCCCCGTAAAGTGGTTGTTGTCGCTAATGTGGCTGAGCGTAGTACTGGTTCTGCGGGGGCAGCATTGGGCATCAGTTCTGCCAGCGGTTTGTTTGGAAGTGTAAGTTACCAGCAGCAAAACTTGGGCGGTAACAACCAGAAATTAAATGCTGAGGTACAGGTCGGTCAGCGTGACTTGCTATTTGATCTCAGCTTTACCGACCCTTGGATCGCAGGTGATCCTTACCGTACTTCTTACACCCTGAATGTCTTCAATCGCCGATCGCTCTCGCTCATTTTTGACGGTGGCGAACCGGAAATTGAGTTACCCAATGGCGATCGCCCCCGGATTGACCGTTTAGGGGGTGGCATTACCTTTACCCGTCCGCTTAGCCGCGATGTCTTTGCCGATTCTGAATGGACGGCTTCAGCGGGTTTGCAATACCAGCGGGTTGCCATTCGCGACTCTGACCGTGACATCAGCCCAGTCGATGAACTAGGAAATCAACTTAGCTTCAGCGATGATGGCAAAGATAATCTGCTCACAGCTCAATTAGGTCTAGTGCGCGATCGCCGGAACAATCGTCTACGGCCTACCAGTGGCTCGCTCCTGCGATTAGGCACAGAGCAATCTATTCCAATCGGCGGTATTTTCTTCAACCGTCTACGAGGTAGCTACAGCTACTACCTCCCCGTTGACTACACCAAATTCGCACCTGGTCCTGAAGCCCTAGCCTTCAACGTTCAGGCAGGGACTGTAGTGGGAGATTTGCCTCCTTATGAAGCCTTTGCTTTAGGGGGTAGCAACTCGGTGCGCGGCTTTGATGAAGGGGATGTGGGTAGCGGTCGTAGCTTCATTCAAGCCACCGCAGAATATCGGTTCCCAGTCTTCTCCATTTTGGGTGGAGCCTTGTTTGTAGACTACGCCACTGATCTAGGGACTGGTTCCAGCGTACCGGGTGATCCGGCGGGAGTTCGGGGTAAACCGGGTAGTGGTTTAGGATATGGTGTAGGCGTAAGAATTCAATCACCTCTGGGGCCGATTCGGATTGATTACGGCTTTAACGATGAAGGTGATAGTCGTCTCCACTTCGGTATTGGAGAACGGTTCTAAGTTCCCATCCACATCAGGGTCAAGATGCTTTCAGAGCCTAAAAACGCCGCGCTACCCACATCGTCAAACCTACTGTTGGCCCCTGTACCTTTAACTTCTGGCCCCCAGCAAACCCTAAAGACTGAGTTTGTTTGCTCTGGAGTAGGACTACACACAGGGTCACAGGTTCAGGTGCGGGTCTTACCTGCGGCTGTCGGCCAAGGTCGGGTCTTCGTGCGCGTGGACTTGCCCAGTGCACCTGAGATTGCTGCGTCTGTAGCGTCGGTGCACCAAACTATGCTGTCTACAGAACTGGCTCAAGGGGAAGCTAAAGTCAGGACTGTAGAGCATTTGCTAGCAGCTTTATCAGGTCTGGGCGTGGATAATGCTCGGATTGAACTAGATGGCCCTGAAGTGCCCTTACTGGATGGCTCAGCCCAATACTGGGCAGAAGCGATCGCCCAAGCAGGTGTAGTAGCCCAAGCAGCTCCCAGGCAAACCTATACCCTGAGCGAACCCATTTGGGTGTACCAAGGGGATGCCTTTGTGGCAGCGTTGCCTGCTCCAGAGCTGCGATTTACCTATGGCATTGACTTCGACTTACCCGCCATTGGCAATCAGTGGCACAGTTGGTCTCCGAGCCAGGAAAATTTTGCTGAAGCGATCGCAGCGGCTCGCACCTTTGGATTGACCCACCAAATTGAGCAATTACGCACCAATGGCTTAATTAAAGGCGGTAGCCTAGAAAATGCTTTAGTTTGTGGTGAGGAAGGATGGCTTAACCCGCCCTTAAGATTTTCAAATGAGCCAGCGCGTCATAAACTTTTAGATTTAGTAGGGGATTTAAGTTTATTAAATTTATTCCCTTGCGCTCACGTTTTAGCTTACAAAGCTAGCCACCACCTACACACCCAACTGACTCAGTTGATAGCTCAAAGGATGAAGGATGAGGATAAAGGATGAATCTGATGATTTTGTCTGGAATCTTACCCCTCGATCCAAATAGCTGCCTGACCGGAACGCGCATCACATCCTTCACTACTGGCAAACGTTACCCATGTCCACATTGACCGATCTTAATACCACCAATACTCCTAGCCATGTGGAAACACAGGCCAATGGAGGTGCCAAGCCCTCAGCCTCAACCAAACCAATTCTGGCAGTTGAGGACATTCACAAGCTATTGCCCCATCGTTACCCCTTTTCCCTAGTCGATCGCATTATTGAGTATGTGCCAGGAGAGCGGGCAGTTGGGATCAAAAATGTCACTTTCAACGAGCCACATTTCCAAGGGCATTTCCCCGGACGGCCCATTATGCCTGGGGTTTTAATCGTAGAAGCAATGGCCCAAGTCGGGGGTATCGTCCTTACCCAAATGTCGGATGTGCAGGGCGGATTGTTCCTGTTTGCGGGCATCGATAAAGTTCGTTTTCGTCGTCCTGTGACCCCAGGAGATCAGTTAGTTCTGACGGTGGAACTGCTATGCGTCAAGCGACGTCGTTTTGGTAAGATGCAAGGCCGAGCTGAAGTAGATGGTCAGCTGGCAGCCGAAGGTGAACTCATGTTTTCCCTGGTGGACTAATGCTCTGTACCCTTAAACCTTCGGGATGGTGCCTGGAGGCGCGCCCTTGACTACAACACTGATTCATCCAACCGCAGTTATTCATCCAGATGCTCAATTGCACCCAACGGTGCAGATCGGGCCTTATGCCGTTATTGGGCCACAAGTCAAAGTTGGCCCTGATACCATCATTGGTCCCCATGTAGTCCTAGATGGTCGAACTGAAATCGGGGCTCGCAATCACATTTTTCCGGGAGCCGCAATTGGATTAGAGCCTCAAGACTTGAAATATGACGGCTCCGTCAGTTTGGTGCAAATTGGTGACGACAATCGGATTCGGGAGTACGTCACGATTAATCGAGCCACACGGGCTGACGAAGCAACGATAGTGGGCAGTGGCAATCTATTGATGGCTTATGTTCACGTCGCCCACAACTGCATTGTTGAAGACAACGTGATTATTTCCAACGCAGTCTCTTTGGGGGGCCATGTCCATATCGAGTCACGAGCGGTGATTGGTGGTGTGGGCGGCATTCATCAGTTTGTGCGCGTAGGACAGCTAGCAATGGTTGGTGGCATGAGCCGAATAACTAGAGATGTCCCTCCCTACATGTTGGTGGAAGGAAATCCTATCCGGGTCAGAACCCTCAACCAAGTGGGCTTAAAGCGCGCAGGCTTGATGGATCTAGAGGACGGACAGGTGTTTCAGTCTTTGAAAAAGGCGTTTCGCTTACTCTATCGTTCTGGCCTAACTCTGGAGCAGGCTCTGGAGAAATTGGAGCTACTGCCTGAGAATGAGCACTTGCAACATCTGTGTCGGTTTCTACAACTCTCGCAGTTAGAGGGGCGGCGTGGTCCCACTCCGGGACAGCGTAAAGGGATGAGGAGCGAAAATTGAGACATGGGTGAACCGATCGCTCAGCGGGCTGCGATCGCAGAGACTCCTGCCGCATCCCGGACGATTCGCTTGTTTATTAGCACAGGCGAGGTTTCTGGCGATCTCCAGGGGGCACTGCTGGTTACGGCCCTCAAGCAACAAGCGCAAGCTCTAGGGATTGAGCTGGAAATTTTAGCCCTAGGGGGCGATCGCATGGCCCAAGCGGGAGCGACCTTGTTGGGGAACACCACAGCCATTGGTTCGGTGGGCCTCCTAGAGTCATTACCCTATATTTGGCCGACCCTACAAATTCAGCGGCGAGCCAAGCAATATCTGCGGCAACATCCCCCAGATTTAGTAGTCTTGATTGACTACTTAGGCCCTAATGTGGCGATTGGTAGCTACGTGCGGCAGTATTTGCCCCAAGTGCCGATCGCCTATTTCATTGCGCCTCAAGAGTGGGTTTGGTCACTCAGTCCGCGCAATACAGCCCGCATTGTCAATATCACAGATCGCCTCTTAGCAATTTTTCCAGAAGAAGCCCGTTATTTTGCCGAGCATGGAGCCAAAGTGAGTTGGGTGGGGCATCCCTTGGTAGACCGAATGCAAGCTGCTCCCGATCGCGCCAGTGCGAGACAAGCCTTAGGAATTCCGGATGACCAGATTGCGATCGCCCTTTTACCCGCTTCGCGACGGCAAGAACTGAAATACTTGATGCCCGTAATTTTTCAAGCGGCTCAGCAAATCCAGGCTCAGTTACCTCAAGTTCATTTTTGGATTCCCGTGTCTTTGGAAGCCTACCGCCAGCCTATTGAACAGGCAATTCAACACTATGGATTGCGGGCAACTCTACTGGCAGGTCAGGGCTTGGCAGGTCAGGGCTTGGCAGGTCAGGTGAGCAATTCTAAATTTGAGGAATCCATCACATTACGGGCGATCGCGGCAGCAGATTTGGCAATTGGGAAATCGGGCACAGTCAACTTAGAAATTGCCTTACTCAACGTGCCTCAGGTCGTTCTGTATCGAGTTGGAGCTGTCACGGCTTGGATTGCTCGCCACATTCTCAAGTTTTCTATCCCGTTTATGTCACCGCCCAACTTAGTGGAAATGAAGGCTGTAGTGCCAGAGTTTCTACAAGACCAGGCAACACCAGACAACATTGCCCAAGCAGGTTTGGAGTTACTGCTTAATCCTGCCCGTCGCCAGCAAACCTTAAACGATTACCAAGCGATGCGCCAAGCAATTGGAGAAGTCGGAGCCTGCGATCGCGCTGCCAAAGAGATTTTGCAACTCTTGCCCACGAACATACAACCTTCCTGACTGCCCGTGATCGGAATCTAAGGATTTCACTCAATCGCCCACCTAAAAATGTCCGTGATCGCTCGGTATTAAATCTAGCTGCCCCAAGGCACTCTGGAAGCGTCACCTATGTTGGCAATTCAACGTTTGCCTAGTCTCTATGCAGTCTTTAGTGCTTTCCCAAGCGTCGGATTTAGAAGAATTAATTGGCAATATTTTCTTGTGTGGTAGCTTGACTGCAACGGAATACAAATGGCTGCTTAATCTATCTACAACTAGGGCAGATCAGGAAGCGGAAAAAGTCTTAATTGATCGGGTTTTGTATGGGATTCGCCACGGCCTTCTACAAATCGCCGAGTCTAATTGAAAGCTTAAACCCATTACTATTCAACCCTGCTACAACCCAGTGAACCTTGCAAGGGCGAAGGGAACGTAGCACAGATAAAACAACAATGGGTCGCAGCCCTTAGAATAGAGGTTTAGACTCCACAAATTATTTGAGTGCGATCGCCTTATGTCCTTGCCTATTGTTGCTATTCTTGGTCGTCCGAACGTGGGCAAGTCAACGATTGTGAACCGTTTGGCCGAAACAAAGGGCGCGATTGTCTTTAACGAGCCCGGTGTCACTCGCGATCGCACTTACCAACCTGCCTACTGGCGCGATCGCGAATTTTTAGTGGTCGATACAGGTGGCCTGATTTTTGATGACGACACAGAATTTTTGCCGCTGATTCGACAACAAGCAATGGCTGCTTTAGCAGAAGCCAGTGTGGCTATTTTTGTAGTAGATGGTCAAGAAGGCCCTGCTACAGCCGACGAAGAGATTGCCACCTGGTTACGCCAGCAATCAGTGCCTGTATTACTAACGGTCAACAAATGTGAGTCTCCCGACCAGGGAATGGCCCAAGCCGCTCAGTTTTGGAGCTTAGGTTTGGGTGAGCCTTATCCTGTTTCTGGCATTCACGGAAATGGCACGGGTGAACTTTTAGATGAAGTGCTCAAACATTTGCCACCGCCGGAAGAACTACCGGAGAACCCAGAAATCAAGGTGGCGATCGTCGGACGGCCTAACGTCGGCAAATCCAGCCTGCTCAACGCCTTCGTAGGAGAAAATCGTGCCATTGTCAGCCCGATTTCTGGCACCACCCGCGACAGCATCGACACAGTTGTAGAACGGGACGGCAAGACTTATCGCTTGATTGATACGGCTGGCATCCGTAAGAAAAAGCATATTGAGTACGGCCCAGAATTCTTCAGTATTAACCGTGCTTTCAAGGCGATTCGCCGAGCTGATGTCGTCTTAATGGTGATTGATGCCCTAGATGGCGTGACCGAGCAAGATCAGAAACTAGCAGGCCGCATTACAGATGAAGGGCGGGCTTGCATTATTGTGGTCAACAAATGGGACGCAGTTGAAAAAGATGCTTACACCATTTATGACTACGAAGAACAAGTCAAAAGCCGCTTACAGTTTACAGAATGGGCTCCGCTAATTTTTGTCAGTGCTGAGACAGGACAGCGGGTTGAGAAAATTCTGGAGCTAGTGAACACCGCCGCTGAGCAACATAAACGGCGGGTCACCACCTCTGTGATTAATGAGGTTTTGGAGGATGCAGGGAATTGGCATTCGCCCCCAACCACGCGCCAAGGTCGTCAAGGCAGAATTTATTACGGCACTCAAGTCAGCACTCAACCTCCTACGATCGCTCTGTTTGTCAACGAAGCCAAGCTATTTAATGACAACTATCGTCGTTATGTTGAACGGCAATTGCGGGAGAGTTTGGGTTTTGCCGGAACTCCGATTCGTTTGATTTGGCGCAGCAAAAAAATGCGGGAAATGGAGAAGGGGAGTCCCAACCGGGCAACGCGCGTTTAACCAGTAAGATGCCAGTAAGATGATTGAGAGTTTCATCCCCCAAATCGAATGGATCTGCTGCGATCGCTGCCATTAGGGCTGTACCTAGAACAACCACAAACTTGGCTCCATCGGCTTGATCCCCGGATTAAGTTGGCTTGGCTGATGAGTTTTTTACTGGCTCCTCTACTGGCTAATCCAGTTTGGCGCTTGTTGCTGGTGGTGTTGCTGGTGCTAATCACCTTAGGGGCGATGATTCCTTTTCGAGTTTGGCGGCAGCAGATGGTTTGGCTGTTGATGCTGAGCTTCTTTGTCTTCTTGCTAACAGCGATCGCCCCTGATGGCCTTGATGCCGAGCATCAACCTCGTCTGCCTGCGAATGAGTTGGCTTTTGCTCAGCAGCCTACGACTTCAACCCCTGAACAAGGTTCTGCCTGGTTTGATCCTCGGGCTTGGTTCGCGTGGGGCGCAGGAAATGGTGGACAAGGCGATCGCCCCTCTAATCAACAGGTAACTCAATCCTTACCGCAGCCTACGCCTTACAACTACGTCCTTTTTAAGCAGAAGCCGTTTCTGGTGACTCGGCGATCGCTGGACTTAGGCGTTCGGGTAAGCACTTTGCTGTTTACCTTGATTTACAGCACGAATCTGTTTTTGCTGACCACCGCGCCTGAGGAGATTACGGCAGGACTAGAAAGCCTAATGCGACCCTTGCGGCGGCTGAACTGGCCTGTGACTGAGATTGTATTAACCCTCACTTTGTCATTGCGGTTTATTCCGTTGGTGCTGGAAGAAGTCCAAAATTTGATTCGCTCGGTTCGCACCCGCGCCATTAATTGGAAAAAATTGGGATTGCGCGGAGCCATTCAAGTTTGGATGCTAATTGCCGAGCGCTTACTAGAGAATTTGTTGCTACGGGCAGAGCAAATTGCTAGCGCCATGAAAGTGCGTGGCTTTACGAGCCCTAATGAGCATCGGGTGCAGTGGCATCAACTGCGTTTGGGCCTTGGGGATTGGCTAGCATTGTTGGCGCTGTTGGGCCTATGGGGGGCACGTCTTATTTGGGGATCGGAAGTTTCATAGTCGTCGTATCTTCCTATGCATCCAATTCAGCCTTGGTATTGGCGATCGCTTCCCTTAGCTGAGCGCACTGGTTTGCAGGTCTTTGCTGCTTTGTTTCGTCAACCCACTGCTCTAGACAATCCTGGTTCTGCAATCGCGACTCTGCTCGAAAGCCCTTATCCACTCGTCAACCTTGGTGCAATTAGCGCCCTAGAACAAGCCCAAGCTCGCTATTCTATCTGTGCAGGAACTCCCCGTGTAGTGGATGGACAACTGCAACTCTGGACGCCTCAGGTGGGCGGCATTTTACCGTTTCTGGAGCAACTGCTACAACGCTCTAATTCTGCTTTGGCGGATGAGCGATCGCGCCCAGATACCTTACCGTTTACAGGCGGTTGGTTGGGTTGGTTGGGGTACGACTTAGCCTGGGAGATCGAGCATTTGCCCCAGCTCAAATTAGATTCACTACCGTTCCCAGTGGCTTATTGGTATGAGCCAGATTGCTTTGCCGTATTAGATCATTGGGAGCAAACTCTCTGGTTAGCCGCAACTCAGGAGCCGCAACTCGATCAACTAGAGGAACGCTTAACGCTCACTCAAGAGGCTACAAACTGCGAATCATTCGACCTGAACCAGAATACATCTCCCACAGCTCCCTCTCTAGCTCCCAAATTTCATACCGCTCAAACTGATTACGAAGCTGCCGTTCTCAAAGCCAAAAACTACATTAAAGCTGGAGATATTTTTCAAACGAACCTCTCGGTGCGCTTTGAAGCCGACTTGGCTGCCGATAGTTGGTCGCTTTATCGCACTTTGCAACACATTAACCCGTCTCCCTTTGCGAGCTATTGGCAAACTCCTTGGGGAGATGTGGTGAGTTGTTCTCCAGAGCGGCTGGTACAGTTGCAAGGACAACAAGCTCAAACCCGACCCATTGCTGGGACGCGATCGCGAGGGGCTACTCCTGATCAAGACCAAGCACATCAGCAAGAGCTACTAGCTAGTGCCAAGGAACAAGCAGAGCACATCATGCTCGTTGATCTAGAGCGCAATGACTTGGGGCGGGTGTGTGAGTGGGGATCAGTAGCGGTGAATGAACTGCTAGCCATCGAGCACTACAGCCATGTGATGCATTTAGTCAGCAACGTCGTCGGCACTCTCCAGCCTGCGTGTAACAGCATCGATTTAATTCGGAGTATGTTCCCTGGCGGCACCATTACGGGCTGCCCCAAAGTTCGCTGCATGGAAATTATTGAAGAACTAGAACCTGTACGGCGCAGCTTATTTTACGGTTCTTGTGGCTATTTAGACTGGCGCGGCCAACTCGACCTCAACATCTTGATTCGCACCTTGTTGATCACGAAAAGCGATCGCTCCACACTCAATGAACCCCAAAATTTTAAGGTATGGGGCCAGGTAGGAGCTGGAATTGTAGCCGATAGCGATCCAGAACGAGAGTGGTATGAGTCATTGCATAAAGCGCAAGCTCAACTAGCGGCCTTACGACTTGTAGAGTTACAGCCCCCAACCAGTTCCTAAAAACCGCTGGCAACCTCTCGGTAGCGTAAAGGCGCAATTTCTCCTAAAGTGATGAAATTAGGTTGTTAAAGATAAGTTTGCTTGAATATTCGCCTTGGCACAGATATTGTCTACATTCCTCGGATTCAAACTGCTCTGGAGCGTTTTGGCGAGCGGTTTCTCCAGCGAGTCTATACTCCAGCCGAGCAGCGAGATTGTGGATCATTCATTCAAGTGCCTGAGCAGGCGGGGCTGCTTCACGAAAAACGGACGGATGTGTCCGCCAAACAACTGGCGGGGCGTTGGGCAGCCAAGGAAGCCGTAGCGAAGGCACTAGGTACTGGGTGGCGAGGTTTGCGCTACACCGATATTGAAGTGCAGCGTCGGCCCAGCGGGGAACCCCAAGTGCATCTCTATGGAGCAGCAGCGATCGCGGCAGCTCAGTGGGGGGAATATCAGTGGCAAATGAGCCTGAGTCATGATGGCGACTATGCGATCGCGACCGTAATTGCCTTTTGCCCCAACTAAACAATGGCTTAAATTAAAGCTTAGATTAATCTTGCATTTAATTCTGTTGAACTAATTAGGCACACTTAGGCCCCGTTAGAGGGATACTGAAACAGGTTCTACGTTCACAAAAGGGGTTGCGATCGCAACTATCCAATTTAGTTTGTAGCTTAAGCCTAAATTCTAAATCTAGCTATTACTGCCAGCTTGAAGCTGAATGAGCACTGAAACTTATCTAAATCATCCAACCTTTGGCCTACTGTTCCGAATCTGTCTGATCGAAGAAGGTCAGGAACTGTTTGCCACCCTGTATGCTCAACGACTGTTTTTTGTAGTCCATACCGGATCAAGTGGCTTGAAGTTTGAACCGATAGGGCGTACGGATGCCCGCATCCTAGTAGAAAATCGGCTGCGAGTCTTGCGGCGAATGGGTCAATCTAAAGAGGGTGAACAGCTACAAGCGATTTACAAACAAACCTTCCAGTAATGCTCTACCAATAATGCTCCAATAGAAATGCTCCAATAGAGTTGTTGCCTTCATGTCCGATGCGATGACTTCTTCACAGCGAACGCCCGACCACGAACGCATTGCCAGCATTTGCCAAACTTTACCCCCTGCTGTCCAGTTAATCGCTGTGACTAAGCAGGTACCAGTAGCAGCGATGCGAACGGCTTATGAAGCGGGCTTGCGGAATTTTGGTGAGAGCCGAATTCAAGAAGCGGAAGCCAAGCAAGCTGAACTACAAGATCTACCGGATATCACCTGGCACTTCATTGGGCGCTTGCAGAGCAACAAAGCTCAGAAGGCATTGGAGCTATTTCAGTGGATTCATTCGGTAGATAGTTTGAAATTAGCTCAACGTCTAGATCGTTTGGCCGAGCCCTTACCGAGTAAGCCGCAAATCTGCTTACAAGTCAAAATTTTGTCTGATCCCAACAAAACAGGTTGGCTCCCTAAGCAGTTGCTAACAGATTTGGCCGTACTCGATCAGTGTCAAAACTTAAAAATTCAAGGGCTGATGACAATCCCGCCTCTAGGGTTAAGTGAGCCAGAGACTTTAGCAGTTTTTCAGCAGGCTCAGGAACTAGCAGACAAAATTAGACAACAAGGTTGGTCGCGCCTTCAGATCACTCAGCTCTCAATGGGGATGTCTGGTGATTACAGGTTGGCTATTCAAGCAGGGGCAACGATGATTCGCTTGGGCACTATTCTATTTGGCAAGCGAGATCCATTACCTCTTGCTTAAACTCTAAGTCCCAGGTAATATGTGCATGCTTTATTTATTAGGCAGTATTAGTAACAAAGCTTGCCCATCTCCTCGCGAAACCTGGCTTCTGTGGGTAGTGTTAATCAGTGTTGTGTCAATTGTCACCACGCTCATGCGCATACGGATCAGCACTGCACTTCCATCTTTTTTCTGAGCTTACAGGTCAAAAATCTGATGTATACTGTTGAGTCAATTCAGGAAAGTCAGGCAGGGTGTTCGCAAGCTTCATTATGGGCTTGGGCTCTTAATTTTTAATTAAAGTCCGACCGTAAGCTTCAACTAGGAGACACGCTGTTTAAGGAAACTAATGTAATTTAGTTCTACTGGCGTTTTCCCTCCTAATTAGAAGTTGTTTACTGAGGGTAACTATTGTTGTGATGGAGCGTGAACCGTGAACAATATTTTCACGAAATTGCGGGATTTTGTCGGTTTCAACGATCCCGTCGAGTATGAATATGAGTATGACGAGATGGATGGGGAAGAATATCAAAATCTCTATCGAGAAGAGAATCCCCAGCCCGCTCCGGAAGAAGATCCCCGGAATCGTCGTCGCATCCGTGAGCGCGTATCAATGGCCACCGAAACAGGAATTGGTTCAACCATGAATAACGTAATTGGCATGCCAGGAGCCATCAATGGCCTCTCAGAAGTGATGGTAATGGAACCCCGTTCTTTTGAGGAAATGCCTCAAGCCATCCAGGCACTGCGGGAACGCAAATCAGTGGTTTTGAACCTGACGATCATGGACCCTGACCAGGCTCAGCGCGCAGTTGATTTTGTCGCGGGTGGTACCTACGCCATTGATGGACATCAAGAGCGGATTGGCGAAAGCATTTTCCTCTTTACTCCCAACTGTGTACAAGTCACTACCCAAGCAGGTGCAACTCAAGAAGCACCTCAGCCTCAAGCTCGTCCTAGCCGTCCTGCTGCCCCTACACCAGCTTGGACTGCTGAGCAAGCCCGCATGGCTTAATGGTTCGCTAGCTACTGCATGCGGTAGCTAAGTGGTCCATAAGCAAGCCAAGTCTGGGTGGGTCAGAGGGCTGGCATCACTTGTAAAAGTTTTGGCAAAAAGCTCCTGTTAAATCGCACTAATTTAGATAGGGGACAGCAAACGGGTTGTCTGCAAAATTTGGTTTGATTGGCGGCGGGGTAATGGGGGAGGCTCTGTTATCCCGCCTCGTCGCTCAGAAGATTTATCTCCCGCAAGAAGTCATTGTCAGTGAGCCACAACCACAGCGACGTGACTTTCTGGCCCAGCAATATGGTGTTTCTGTAACTCCAGAGAATAAGGTAGCTTTCCAGGCAACTGAGGTTGTCTTGTTGGCAATTAAACCGCAGGCATTCGCAGCCGTTGCGGGTCAATTGATTGATCAAATTGATCAGACTATTCGCGATCGCCCGCTTGTGCTTTCGATTTTGGCGGGAGTGCCCCTACAAAAGTTAGAAGCTGCTTTTCCAGAATGCCCCGTGGTGCGAGCCATGCCCAACACGCCTGCAACGGTAGGGGCGGGGATGACTGCGATCGCTGCTGGCCAATTAGCGCAGCCTGCTCACCTAGAACAAGCCCGCACCATTTTTCAGGCTGTGGGTGAAGTGGTAGAAGTGCCAGAAAACTTACTCGATGCCGTGACTGGGTTATCAGGCTCTGGCCCCGGTTATGTGGCGATCGCAATTGAAGCCTTAACGGATGGTGGGGTAGCGGCAGGATTGCCACGAGCGATCGCAGCAAAGTTGGCTTTGCAAACGGTTTTGGGTACCGCTCAACTGTTGCACGAGTCGGGGATGCATCCCGCAGAGCTAAAGGATCGGGTAACTAGCCCTGGGGGGACGACGATCACCGGAATTGCTCAACTAGAGCAGGCAGGATTTCGCTCAGCTCTGATTCAAGCCGTGACCAAAGCCTGCGATCGCGCCAAGGAACTAGGCAGTTAAAGACGAACTCCTCGAATTGAGTAATCGAGCAGTTCGATCGGGTGCATGATGGCTAAGTGCTTGCCTGCATCTGGCATATGCTTCTTGATTTGTAAGCTACAGCCAGGATTGGAGGAAGCAACTAATTGTGCCCCTGTATCGAGCAAATTCCTAGCTTTCTGCTGACCCAGTTCGTTGGCAATTTCAGGTTGCAGCATATTGTAAACTCCAGCACTGCCACAACATAAAGCTCCATCAATCGGTTCGCGTAGCTGCACACCGGGAATTTGTTGTAAAAGTTGGCGGGGCGGCACACTGATTTTTTGGCCATGTAAGAGATGGCAAGCATCGTGGTACACCAAGGTCAGAGGTTGCTCCTGTAATGGAGAGAGCGGAGCAGTTAAGCCAACATTGACGAGAAACTCTTGAACATCTCTCACTTTGCTAGCAAAGGCTTTAGCTTTCTCGCAGTAAAGCGGGTCATCTTGCAGAATGTGGCCGTATTCCTTCAGGGTGTGGCCACAACCCGCTGCATTAATGATGATGAAATCGACCTCTGTCCCTTCAAAGCTATCGATCATTTGCCGAGCGATCGCCTGAGCTTGCTGTTCTTGTCCTTGGTGAGCGGGTAGTGCTGAGCAACAGCCTTGAGCGGGAGGCACGACGACTTCGCAGCCATTAGCTGTCAGCACTCGCACCGTAGCTTCGTTGACATCAGGGAAGAACAAGCGCTGGACACAACCGAGAATCATGCCGACTCGGTAGCGCTGCTGACCCTGAGCGGGAATCAAAGTTGGAATCGAGTTCTGAAATGATTTGAAGGAAACTTGGGGCAGCAACGACTCCATCGCCGCCAGTTGAGGTGAAATTTGCTTCAGCCAGCCTAAGGAACGAATGAGTTTCTGTAGCCCAGATTTTTGGTAGATTCCCAAGGGGCCTAGGAGCAAGCGCAGACGCTCTGGATAGGGAAACAACGAGAAAATTAAGCGTCGCAGCAGTCGGTCGGGTAGCGATCGCGAATAGTTACGCTCAATTTGGGGTCGCGTTGCTGCAATCAATTTATCGTACTGCACCCCGGAGGGGCAGGCAGTGGTGCAAGCAAGGCAACCTAAGCAAGTATCAAAGTGCTGCACCGATGCTTCAGACAAAGGAGCCTTGCCCTCCTCGATCGCATCCATTAAATAGATGCGGCCTCTAGGTGAGTCCATCTCTGTGCCCAAAACTCGATAACTAGGGCAGGTCGTCAAGCAGAAACCACAATGTACGCAAGCATCAATCAGTTTGGGGTCAGGCGGGTGATGGTCATCAAAGCCCTGAAAGTCAGCTAGAGTCGCGGGTCTTGGCTGGGTGACTGGGTGGCTAGAGGGAGGGTTAGGCTGGGAAGCAGGATCTGAAGTTTGCATGCTCACTAAATACCGCCGACAAAACGATGGGGACTCAATAGATTTTTCGGGTCAAATTGATGTTTTAGCCGTCGCATGAGATCGAGTCCACTACCAGCGTAGCCCCAAACCTCAAACTCCTGCTTGACGGTGATCGGGGCTTGCAGCACTGAAAGGAAACCACCCTTGGCTTGATACAAGGCACGAAGTTCTAGAAGCATGGCGACAGAAGTGGCTTGACCGTCTAGGTATAACTTGCCCAGGCCGCTGCTGGCATGAATTAGCCCTTGGGCTGTCTGGGAGGTCATAACCTCAGTTTGTGCTAAACCCGCGATCGCCTCAGCAGGTCTGATGCCAATTTTGCAAATAATTGGTTCTGGGGTGTCTAGCGTAGGTGCCCCCAACTGTTGCCAAAGCTGTGTTTCGTCGGCATCGGCATATAAGTGACTGGATAAGCCCAACGTTTGCCCCAGGGCTAGTACCCGCTCTGCTTGGACTTGAACACTGCTTGCCATACTTTGAAACCGAACCACTAAGCCCATGCCTTTGCCAATTTGTAGACTAGTGACGGTCGAGGTTGAGAGCACATCTAGAGCGGCGGGAGTTAAGGCGGAATGGAGAAGGGTTTGGCTGGCTTGCGCGATCGCCTCTGTCTCTCCAGTCAAAACCACCGTTTGAGACGCTACCTGCAAGGGATACAGGCGAAATGTCACCTGAGACAAGATGCCCAAGGTGCCGTAGGAACCTGTCATCAACTTCATTAGGTCGTACCCCGCCACATTCTTCACCACTCGGCCTCCTGCTTTAGCCGTGGCTCCATCCGCTCGGATCAGAGAGAGACCCAACAACATATCCCGCACACCCCCATAGCGCTGCCGTAATGACCCAGCATCACTGGTAGCCACAATGCCGCCAAGGGTCGCCGTTTCAGGATAGGCAGGATCAAGGGCGAGGAATTGGCCTGCTTTGGCTAAGCAGGTTTGCAAATCAACCAACTTCATACCCGCTTCTGCGGTAACGGTTAGATCTCCCACGGCATGCTCGATCAGCCGATTGAGCCGCTGAGTACTAACCACCCAGTTACTCTCTGAGCTCAAGCCTCCCCAATGCAATTTGCTCCCGTTGCCACAAGGCAAAATGCCCCACTGGTGTTCATTAGCTCGACGCACCACTTCAGCCAGTTCCGCTTGCGTGCCGGGATAAACGACACCACTGATCTGCGTTCCGGGAGTCACTGCTTGAGCGATCGCTTGCTGCCATTGTTCAGACAATTCTCCATAAGAGCGGGTGTTTTCTGCTCCTACGATAGAAGTCAGTTCCTCGACCGGAGCGTTCATATTCGGTGCATTTGCATCACTCACAGGAATTGCTGCCATCCGCCTTTTTACCACTCATTTTGTGCTTGGACTCGATTGCCACAGCGCCGTCTCTAGAAAATAGGCGTGCAGACCTATTAGTACTTATTGGCTTAATTTACCAAGAGTTATGTCTGCTTGGGCGTTGGCTTGGCAGATCAGCATTCCTAGGTCTAGTTACTGAATCTTTAGATTTTTGACTGATAAACCTACGTATAAAATCCCATGAATGGCAGAGCTGGAAAACACCACAATAAAACAAGGCATAGTACTTGCAACGTTAGCACCGCGCTTTTGAGCTTTAAAGAGCCTTTGAGCAACCTGTAATTTACTACCGCTACAGCAGCTATGAGGTGGTGGCGATGATGCAACTGAACAATTCAATCCCCTCCATCAATTCTCTAGAGCGGGTGGTCGATCGCTATCCCTTATTAGTCACGTTGCATACTCCTATCTTGGAGGTGGCTCAGCAGATGGGGAGCAATCGCCTACTGTCTCCTGCCGCCATACCTGAGCCTTGTGCGCTGGTCATGGAGAAAAACCGTTTAGTCGGGCTGATCACTGCCCAGCAAATTATTCGCTTAATGGCGACGGATATAAATCTGCCAGGGCTGTCTGCAGCCACAGTCATGAGCGCGCCACCCATCACCCTAAACCAAGCAGACTTGGCAAACTGGAAAACGGTTGGGTCTCTTTTGCAGCAACAGTCTCATTATTTAGCCATTACAGATGAGCAAGATCAAATCGTAGGGATTGCTACGACAGAGCGCCTCTGTTTAGCACTGCTCACCTGTTTACATACAGACCAATCGCTGGAACAGGAGTGGGTAGCAACGACAGGACACTCAAGGCAACGGCAGCCCTACAGCAGGAAACAGCCTCAGCAGATAGCAGTAGCCCTACAGATTGCCAGGGTCGAGCTAGAAAATCAATTTGAAGAACGAACCGCAGCCCTGAGACAGGCCAGTGATGAGCTGATCGCTGAAATTGTTCATCATCGCCGCACCGAAGTTCAACTGTCTCGCCGGACTTTTGAATTAAAAACGATCTTTCAAGCATTTCCCGATCTGTACTTTCAAATTGATGGCGATGGCACCATCTTGGACTACCACGCCAATGACCATGACGACTTGTATGTGCCGCCAGAAGAATTCCTCTGCAAAAAAATGCGAGATATTTTGCCTGCTTCTGTTGCACAGAAAGTTCAAATTGCTATCGATCAGGTGGTAGCGACTGAGACCTTGGTTGCGGTCGAGTACTCTCTACCCTTACAAAACAGCACCAGGCATTTCGAGGCTAGAATTCTGCCATTTCTCGATCAAAAAATGCTGGTGATTGTCCGTGACATCAGCGATCGCGTCCGGGCAGAAGCCGCTTTACGAAAAAGTGAAGCCACAAAAAGAGCTTTACTAGAAGCAATCCCAGACTTGATGATTCGCATGAATCGCGCTGGAGATTACCTAGACTTCCTGCCTGCTAAAGATTTCAAAACGATCGCGCCTCATCCAGACATGCTAGGTAGAAACATTCATGAAATCATGCCTCCAGCGATCGCCCAGGAACGGATGTGGTACGTTGAGCGAGCTTTGCAAACCGGGATTACCCAAGTTTACGAATTTGAGTTGAACATAGAAGGAGAAATTTGTACCGAAGAAGCTCGAATTGCGGTCAGCGGTGAGGATGAGGTCTTGGTCATTGTGCGAGACATTACCGCGCGTAAGCAAGCAGAACTTGCCCTAAAAGCGCAAAAAGAATTTCTCCGCCAAGTCATTGATACGGTTCCCAACCTGATCTTTGTCAAAGATTGGCAAGGCAGATTTACATTGGTCAACCAAACATTGGCTGATATGTATGGGACGACCGTAGAAGATTTGCTGGGCAAAACCGATGCCGACTTTAACCCCAACCTCATAGAAGTAGAGCAATTTCTGCAAGCTGATCGAGAAGTCATTCTTCGCATGCAGGATAAAGTCATACCTGAAGAAACAGTAACCGACGCTAAGGGACAATCCTTTTGGTTTCAAACCATCAAAAAACCACTTCTATCCCCAGACGGCAAAGCTTACCAAGTATTAGGGGTAGCAACAGATATTACAGCCCGTAAGCAAGCAGAAGCAGATTTGCAAGCACTCAACGAAGCTTTGGAACTAAAAGTTGAGAAACGAACCAATGCTTTGCAGCTTCTAAATGAACAACTCTTAACTGAAATTGCTGAGCGTCAGCGAGCAGAGAATCAGATCAAGACATCTCTACGAGAAAAAGAAGTCTTACTTAAAGAAATTCATCACCGAGTGAAGAATAATCTACAAGTTATTTCTAGTCTTCTCAAGTTACAAGCTGGCTATATTAAAGAGCATCATGTCTTAGAGATTCTCAAAGAAAGCCAAAATCGAGTTAGAGCGATGGCGTTGTTACATGAAAAGCTCTATCAATCCGAGGATCTAGCCAAAATCAACTTCACTGAATATGTTCATAGTTTAGTCGCCAATCTATTTCGGTCTTATGGCATAAAATCGCAAACTATTACCGCAAAAATCAATATTGAAGACGTTTTGTTTGATATTGATGCAGTTATTCCTTGCGGCCTCATCATTAATGAATTAATTTCTAATTCTTTGAAGTACGCATTTCCCGAAAACCAGAAGGGTGAGGTTTGTGTGGAGCTATTGATGACTCAGACAGGAGAATGTCAAATAGTAGTGAGCGACAATGGAGTAGGCTTACCTGAAGAATTGGATTTTCAAAATACAAAATCCTTAGGCTTACAGCTAGTCTGTATGTTAATTGAACAGCTAGAAGGAAAAATTGAGCTTGACAATAGCTGTGGCACAACTTTCAAGATCACTGTACATCCAATAAAGTAAAGCTATTGGAACCCATAAAATGTCTGCAAAAATTTTGATTGTCGAAGATGAAAAAATAATTTCCTTTGATATAAAGAAAAGCCTAGAAGATTCAGGTTACATTGTGCCTGCGATCGCTAGTTCTGGTGAGCAAGCCATAGAAAAAATCCCTGAGTTTAAGCCTGACTTAGTGCTCATGGATATTATTCTCAAGGGTGATTTAGATGGAGTCGAGGCAGCCGAGATTATTCGCGATCGCTTCGACATACCCGTGGTTTACTTAACTGCTCATGCCGACGAAAACACCCTAAAAAGAGCGAAGATTTCAGATCCCTTTGGCTATATTCTGAAACCCTTCGAAGACCGAGAACTGATCACGACTATCGAAATTGCTTTGTCTCGTCATCGAGCGGAATCAGCAGTTCGCAAGGCTTTGCAAAAAGAAAAGGAAATCGGTGAAATCAGAGCTCGCTTTGTTTCCGTAGTTTCCCATGAATTTCGTAACCCCTTAAGCACCATTTTGTTTTCCGCAGAGCTATTAGAAAAATATGAAGCCAAACTCAGTAATGATAAAAGGCTGACCTATCTACAACGCATTCAAGCTGCTGTAAAACGCATGAGTCAGTTGTTGGATAATGTCTTGGCTATTGGGGCGACAGATGCGGGAAGACTTACCTGTCATCCAGTTCCTTTAGATCTCAATCAATTTTGCCTCGATTTAATTGAAGATATAAAGTTTAGCTTAGGTGGCGAGCATCAAATTATTTTCAAGCATCATGCTTACTCAAGAACAGAAGAATTAGAGGATAATCTACCCTGTTTAGATGCCAATCTACTCCAGCATATTTTAGCTAACTTGCTTTCAAACGCTCTGAAATATTCTCCCCCAGAAAGCAGCATTAACTTTGACCTGTCCTATCAACCCCACGAAGCACCCAAGGCGGTTATTTTACAAATTCAAGATCGTGGCATTGGTATTCCGGTTGACGATCAAGCTCAGCTCTTCAGCCCGTTTCATCGAGGTACTAATGTGAGCAATATTGCTGGCACTGGACTGGGATTATCTATTGTCAAACAATGTGTTGAATCCCACAGTGGCACCATTCAAGTTATCAGCGAAGTGGGTGTTGGTACCACATTTATAGTCACTATTCCGTTGAATTATACCCCCAGTTCTCCATCCTCCCCCTATGCCCAAGATTTTAGTCATTGACGATGAGCAGCCATTTCGCGAGGCAGTATTGGAACTTCTAGAAGTAGAAGGTTTTCAAGTTATTGGCGCAGAGAATGGGCAAAGAGGTGTGCAACTGGCTCAAGAACATTTGCCCAATTTAGTACTTTGCGATATTCAAATGCCTGATTTAGATGGCTATAGCGTTTTGCGATCGCTGCGGCAAAACAGCTACACTGCCACCCTACCTTTTATTTTCTTGACCGCTAAGGGAGACAGGAGCGATCTGCGTCAAGGCATGGAATTGGGCGCGGATGATTACCTGACCAAACCTTGTTCAGCCAGCCAGTTGCTCAATGCGATCGCCACTCGACTCAGCAAACAAGATGTCTTGAAGCAACAAGCCCAGACTCAGCTTGATGACCTCCGGCATAACATCACCATAGCCTTACCCCACGAACTTCACACGCCCTTAAATGGGATCTTGGGACTCTCACAAGTGCTGATCGAGGAGCACCAAGTGATTGAACGAGGAGACATCCTAGAAATTGCCAAGGACATTTATGTCTCTGCGGAACGTCTGTATCAACTCACCCAAAAGTTCTTGCTGTATGCCGAGCTAGAACTCATTGCCAGCAACCCAGACCGAATCCAGAGCTTGCAAAAAGAGGTTTTCAGCGGCTCCCAGGCAGCGATCGCGAGTGTGGCGCGGCAAGTTGTAGAGCAGGCAGAGCGGCAAGGCGATCTCCAGTTAGAGCTAGAAGATCTGCCTGTCCGGATGGCGGAAAGTAGACTGAAGAGAATTGTAGAAGAATTGGTAGATAACGCTTGCAAATTTTCTCCTGCCGGAACCCCAATCCGCCTGACGACTACTCAGAGCCAGCAATCCTTTGTATTCAGTGTGAACGATCAGGGTCGTGGGATTACGCTTGAGGCGATCGCTAACTTAGGCGGCTACATGCAGTTTGAGCGCAAGCTCTATGAGCAGCAAGGAGCAGGCTTGGGTCTAGCGATCGTCAAGCGCTTGGTTGAGTTACACCAAGGCGAATTCGCGATCGAAAGTATTCCAGGCCAGCAGACTACGGTTCGGGTGGTTTTACCCTTAGAACAGATCAACCCCTGAAAACTGCTTGCTAGTATCGATTCGGGCTGCTTCTCCGCAGGTACGCGGGGTCGGAAAAATCTTGTCAGGATTGGCGATGCGCTGTGGATCAAACACTTCACGGACCCAGATCATCGTTTCTAGATCCGTAGGCGTAAACATCTTAGGCATATAACAGCGTTTATCTGCCCCAATACCATGCTCCCCCGAAATGCTGCCACCGACCTCCACACAGAGCTTGAGAATATCACCGCCTAATTCTTCCACCCGCTCCAACTCGCCAGGGATGGAGTTGTCGTAGAGAATTAAAGGGTGCAAATTCCCATCGCCAGCATGGAAGACATTGGCGACTTTGTACCCATATTTTTGCCCCAGATTTTCAATTTCTTGCAAGACAAAGGGCAGCTTAGTGCGGGGAATCACACCGTCCTGAACGTAATAGTCTGGGCTAAGCTTACCTGCCGCTGCAAAGGCGGCTTTACGACCTTTCCACAACTTCAGACGTTGTTCTGGGTCAGTGGCGATCGTGACGCTGCGGGCTCCATTGTGGCGACAGATCGCTTCCACACGCTGGCTACTCGCCGCCGCTTCAACTTCTACCCCATCCACTTCGACTAAAAGGATCGCAGCAGCATCGCGGGGGTAGCAGCCCGTGGCGACCACATCCTCCACCGCATTGATGCTGAGGTTGTCCATGATCTCCATGCCACCGGGGATAATGCCAGCACTAATGATGTCCGAAACGGCTGCCCCCGCCGCCTCTACATTGGTGAAGTCTGCCAACAAAACTCGGACGGCTTCTGGTTGTTTCAGAATTCTCAGTGTGACTTCTGTGGCAATCCCTAAGGTGCCTTCGGAGCCGACAAATAGCCCCGTCAAGTCATAGCCCGGTGTCTCAGCCACCTCTCCACCCACTTCCACGATCGAGCCGTCGGGCAAGACCAGCTTGAGACCAAGAACATGATTGGTCGTGACGCCATATTTGAGGCAATGAACTCCGCCAGAGTTTTCAGCTACATTGCCACCGATAGAACACACCACTTGGCTGGAGGGGTCAGGGGCGTAATAAAAGCCTGCACCGCTCACGGCTTGCGTCACCCAACTGTTAATCACTCCGGGCTGCACCACAATGCGTTGGTTGGGTAAATCAACTTGCAAAATCTTTCGCATCAAAGCCGTGACGATCAGAACACAGTTCTCGGTCGGTAAAGCACCACCCGATAACCCTGTCCCTGCGCCTCTGGTGACAAAAGGTAGCTGCTGGCGATCGCAAATCTTCACGACCGCTGCCACTTCTTCGGTAGTTCGGGGCAAAACCACCACAGCCGGACGTTGTCGATAGCTAGTGAGGCCATCACACTCGTAAACTAACAATTCTTCCGGTCTACGAACGACTCCCTTTTTGCCCACTACGGTTTCAAATTGTTTGATCACCGCTGACCAGTCCTGAGTTTTGTCACGGGTGATCATACAAGTTGCTCCTTTCTTTAGGCTCTCGTCAGGTCTTGAATTATGTCCCTATGCCTATTGTGACAGGAATTTCGTTGTCTCTGAACCAAACAACTCATCCAGCAACTAACGATCATGCTTCCGTAATCACTGGGTAGCAGCCAGAGTCAAGTTGCTTTAAACTAACAAGCTTGAGTTCTTGACTAAAAGGAAGAAGCAACAGGTATGTTGAGAAGATCAGCCTTGATTTCCTTGGCCGTTTCACTCTTTTTAGCGAGTTGCAATGGAGCCTCCAAGCCGATCACTCAGTCAGAAACTTACGCTTGGAGTGTACAAGGGGTAGACGGTGAAAAAACTAGTTTTGTTTGTAAGAAAATAGATATTGTCATCTATGCCAGCAAAAAGGCGGGTTCTAACATGAACTCTACGGTCGTAGATGAAAAATACTGCGCTAACCTACCAAAACCTGGTGCCTAGGTTAATTCGCCCCCACTACTCCTAAAGCTTGTCATACAGAAAAGCGATCGCTCTCATCGAAAAAGAGGAGCGATCGCTTTTTGTGTCTGTGCATTTGTGACTACGGAACTGTGAGCCGCCCTGTGAGCCTACTTTAGTGAGCAAGCACTTAAGGGCACAATGCCGAGCTTCTGCCGCACCAACTCTAGAGGAGTTTCCCAGTCAGACTCAACATCCCACTCAACAATATGCTTAGCTAACCGACCCGTTTTGATGCTTTGGGCTACCTCTTTCAAGTTGCATTTACGGGTCAGTAAACCAGCAATGACCAAGATGGCGCTAGAAGGCCGAAACACTTGACTGCGAACAAACGCTTGCAGCACAAACTCATCATGTTCTGAGGCAGATAACCCCGTAAGCACATGCCAAATATCATGGGTGCGCTGAACCCAATCTCCTGAATTGAGCGGGTCAAAACCATTCTGATCGAGAAAATGAGCAACTTCTCGGCCTAGGGTGCCATCCGGTAACTGACGCAAAAACTCTAGGTCTAGGGAAAATTTTTCGTCGGCACGAACTTGAGGATTGATAATTTGGGCCAATTTTAAGACCACTTCTGTGCGTAAATCTTGCATAGTGACGATTCTGTAACTGTCTATCAGGCTCTCTGCGTATTTCTACAGGCTCTGATTTAGTAGTTACGGAAAGAATTCATTTCTTGTAGAGAAGATCTTTTTTGAAGAGAAATACTAATTCTTTTAAAACGCCTTACAGGCAAGTATTTCAAGACTTAAGCAATTCCAAGCAAGTGAAAAAGCCAGCTATCCGGCTCTCCGTGTTAATACGAGTCTTAGCTAACGTAAACTCAAGGCAATACTGAGGAGAATCTGTAAGAGCAAATGAGCGGCAGTTATTAAAGCAACAAAAGCAAAGCCAAAGATTACGGTCTATGACTCTGATAGTTATTCTGAAAACTCGCTCCTGAGCAAGATAGAGCCTGTATCTGCTTAAGCCGAGTTCTCTTAATGGCAATCAACATTGGCACAAAAGTGTTTAACTAAATCCAAGTGCTGATCTGGCACAGGTACAGATTCGGCAATCGTGTTTTGTTGAGCGAGCCAGCTGTATGAGAACTAATCTTGGCTTTGTCGTGAAAGTAATGGTGATTTCAGCGCTGATCGCGATCGCCATCAAATATGCGGCATCCCTGTCAGCCATACCCACAATGCCCAAAAATGTACTCGTACTATTTGTGGTATTGCTGCCAACGGTTGCTTTAGCAATGGCTTTAGGTTGGCGTGCTTGGCAGCAGCGATCGCTTTCCTAAGCATAAAACTTGCCTGAGCGCTGAATCTAAACAGCCACAATTCTCGATAAATTCTGGACAAACTCTGGGTAGACAGCTTCTTTTATGCGAACGATTGCCGAGATTAACGACAAAATTAGCCGACAAGCTGCCGTAGTTTGCACAGCGGAAGAGGTCAAGGCAAGAGTCGCAGAAGTTGGCGTGGCGCAAACCGCAAAAACCGTGGATGTGGTCACGACGGGTACGTTTGAGCCGATGGAGTCCTCCGGGGCCATCCTGAACCTCGGCCATACTGATCCACCCATTAAAATTCGTCAATGTTGGCTAGATGGAGTCTTAGCTTATTCAGGATTCGGCGCGGTTGATCTCTATTTAGGTGCAACCCAGGTGGTCGATTACCCTGGCATGGCAGAAGCAGCCGATGGGGAAGAAAACCGGGAAAGAGGTGGGGGACACGTCATCGAAGATTTGATTGCGGGTAAACCCGTGCAACTGAGAGCCTTGGGGCAAGTAACAGATTGTTATCCACGGGCTGCTTTTGAGACGACAATTACCCGTGAAACTATTAACCAGTTTTACTTATTCAATCCCCGCAACTTGTACCAAAACTTCATTGTGGGGGTGAACGGAGGCGATCGCCCGCTTTTTACTTACCTCGGCCCTTTACAGCCTCGCCTAGGCAATGCAGTTTATTCCAACCCAGGTGCAATTTCACCCCTACTGAATGACCCAGACTTAGAACTCATTGGCATTGGCTCTCGTATTTTTCTAGGAGGTGGCACGGGCTACATTGCTTGGGAAGGCACCCAACACTTTCCGCTGCAAAAGCGCTTGCCTAACCGGGCTCCCATCGGCCCAGCGGCCACATTAGCTTTAATTGGGGATGCCAAGGAAATGGATTCGCGTTGGGTCAGGGGTTGCTACTTTAAAAACTATGGCCCCTCGCTCATGATAGGAGTTGGCATACCATTACCTGTCCTCCACGAAGAAGTCATCGCTCGCTGTGCCGTGCAGGATAAAGATTTAGTCGCACCCATTGTCGATTTTTCAATTCCTCGCCGAGTCCGCCCCACCTTTGGCCTAATCAGTTATGCCCAACTCAAATCGGGGCGAATTACAATTGATGGCAAGCCTGTCCGTGTGGCTTCCTTAGCGAGCATCTTTCTGTCACGCCAAGTCGCCACAGAGCTAAAGCAGTGGATTGAGGCAGGCAAATTCTTGCTTAGCGAATCGGTGGCTCCCATTCCTCAAGACCGCGCTTTTATGCCCCAGAACTTGTGGGGTTCTCAGGTGAGCCTGGATTAACTGGGAGCAGCAACTGGGATCGGCCCATAAATCAGCTCATAAATAAACAAGGGGAGACAATGTCTCCCCCTCTAGATGCATTGATAATGAGTTCGGTTAACTTTCGTAAGCAAAAACTAACCTTTCACCTACTGTTGCAAAAAACCAACTTTATTCGGGTTGCGGGTCTGGACTGTCTTTCCGCTTGACAGGCTTAGGCAAGGGTGCCTTTCTAACTGGGGCTACTCCAGCGCTTCCGCCAGCATTACCAGCAGGACGGGTGCTGGGACGGCTGGGACGCTGCCCATCTCTGGGTCTTCTGCCACCAGCGCCTCCTCCTCTAGGCCGTTCGTGGGCTTGGCGCTTGCGTGGAGGCAGCAGACCAATAGAGGTGCCATCGCGAATCACCAAAACGTCACCTTGACGCTGGGCATTTAAATCCCAAAAGTGGCCAACTGCTTTACCCGTTAAATTACCCTGAAGTAATAGCTTAAAAGTTTTCTCCTCATCCGCATCTTTGCGAGGAGACTGTCTAATTTTGACAATAATCCGTTCCTCATCGGGAGCTTGATAAATGACCTCACCCCGAATGGAAAAATAACCATCTTCGTGATCAGGAGAAGCCGCGACTTCTGGGGTACTAGCCTCGGTCGGCTCCTGTGCAGCAGCTTGAGGGGTGTCTTCATCAGCCTGATTTAATTTTTCTGGCTCCCAAACCCCCACAATTTGGGCGTGCAAGTTTGCCTCTTTTTCCCTTGTACGCGGATACACAACCCAGAGATGCTCTTGTTCTAGGTCTAAGTGCTTTCTCACCAAGCTCATTACCCGACCTAGTAACACAGCATCAATGGCGGTGCCATCAGAGGTGACTAGATTGCCACGGGTAAAGTGGTCTGGCGATGCAACGTATCGCCCTCGAATTAAGCCAATCGCCCGATATTGCTTGGGTTCGCTTGGAGGAGGGATGGGTTGTTGCCGCATAACTGATGCCTGCTCGGATAGTTCGTCACCCTCGCTAGAGGAGACTGGGTCGGCAGAACTTTTGGCTCCAGGGGCTGCAGGAGCAGTCGGTGGAGTCAGTTCTGCTGCATTTACAGTCGAAGCTAATTCTGAGGTCATTTCAGATGGTTGATCTGCTGGAGTCTGTAAAGGGGTGGGAGCAGTAGATGAACTTGAAGTCTGCTCATGGGCAAGGTCTGAACCTAACTGGGAGGTTGGTTCAGAAGCAGGCGAAGCCTGATGAGATGATACAGACTCAGGGGGCTTATGGGGCCGCTTGGGAGAGGAACTCATAGATGTTGTTTGCAGACAGGAGGCATGATTGCATCAGTCTGCTTATTTTACTGAATGCAATCACTCTACGGACCGATCCGCAAAGTTTCTGCAATCTTTAATTGTAATTAGTGATTTAAGCAACCCTTGCGTAAATTCTCGCAAAGTGTAGAAGCGTCTAGCACAAAATTTTGGGCCTGCAAGTTCACAAACTAAGTCGCTAGGCGCTCAATCTAGCTCTGTCAAGGTCTTTTTTGCGGATGGGATAAAATTAAAAACTTTCTAGGTTTGGAGCGATCGCGTCACCGAATGCTTCCTAATGCTGCTGGCTGAAAGCGAAGGTCTGTCCCTTAGACCGTTAAAATGTTCCTAGAGTTCAAGGCAGTTGTGTGACTGAGAAGCGGCGTCGCTGGATTATTAATGTTGTGCTAATTCTGGCAGTCGTTGCCTTTGTCGGCTTTTCTCTGTTCCCGCTCTTAGGGGATGCTTTCAAGGCCGAGCGCTCTGGTGGTGAGCCAACTCCCTCCTCAGCTCAAGCTACGCCGACCGCAAAGCAGGAAGAATTGAAGGCTCAAGCCAAAGGATATGAACTCGTCTTGCAGCGAGAACCAGACAACCAAACGGCTTTAAGGGGTTTGGTAGAGGCGCGGCTGCAACTACAAGACATCAAAGGTGTAGTAGAGCCTTTAGAAAAGTTGGCCAAGCTGAATCCTGACCAAAGCCGCTATGGAGTGTTGCTGGCCCAAGCTAAGCAGTATGCAGGCGATCGCGAAGGAGCGGCAGAAGCGTATCGCACCCTTTTGACCGCGCAGCCAGGAGATATGATCGCGTTGCAAGGCTTGGTGGGCCTGCTAATTGAACAGAAACGACCGGAAGCTGCCGTGGGCTTGCTGCAAGACACCCTCAAAAGTGCCGATGAAGCGAATCAGGTGAAGCCCGGAAGCGTGGATGTGCCCTCAGTTCAGTTGCTGTTGGGACAGGTATACGCGGAGCAGAAGCGCTACGATGAAGCGATCGCGATTTATGACGAAGCTATCAAAAGTAGCGGCAAAGATTTCCGTCCAGTGCTAGCCAAAGCGTTGGTCTTTAAGCAGCAGGGTAAGGATGAAGCCGCCAAACCCCTGTTCAACTCTGCCATCAGCCTAGCGCCCGCTGAATACAAAGATCAGATTAATCAACTGGCTAGTGGCCAACCTCCAACACCACCCCCAGCAGCCCCAACCACTGCACCAAATCAGGCACCTGCTAGCGCACCAGCAACCCAACCTTCGCCTGCGGCACCTTAGGGCGCGAAGGAGGAAGAATGAGGGATAAGGAGCTAGACCTTAGAAGCAAGGAATTTACGGGCCGCTGGCTTCAGTTGTATCTGACTTCTAGCTCCTGGCTTCTCTAACCTAACGGCTCCCTTCTAACCAAGCTACACCTGCAAAAATCAGGAAGAGCAAGCCACCTAGAGCAGTCATGACTCGTTCAGAGATACGTTGACAGACTAATCGACCACTGAAGACGGCGATCGCGGCACAAATGGCATGGCCGAGAATTGCGCCCAAAGTCACTCCAACCGGATTGTTGGCGGCAGATAGAAAAATAGTGGCAAACTGCGTGCGATCGCCCCATTCCGCCACAAAAGTCAGAGAGAAAGCCTCGATGCAAATGGCTAACCAAGTTTGGTGTTGAGGTGCTTTTGCTTCTGCTTCCTTGACCACATTCATGGCCTCTTCCGCCTCATCGCCAGTGTTCTCGGCAGGCATTTGCTTGGTATCATACAACAGCTTCAGCCCAAAGCCAGCAAGTAAAACGACTTCCAAGTAGTGCATCAGTGCTTTGGGAAACAGGGAAACCGTTTGCCCCAGCAGCACAGACAAAATAGTCATGAGGGCGAGCGCTAAAACCGCACCCGTAAAAACCCATCGACGGGGGTGACGTATCGCCAAAATTGCAGCGATAAAGAAAGTCTTATCTCCTAATTCGGAAACAGTAATTAGCGATAACCCAGCGGTAAATGCTGTTAGCACTGACTCAAGCTCCTCATGCATCTCTAGCCCTGAGGTGGCTTAAGTAGAGCAAAAGACCCCACCAAGCTCACCTCAGATGTGAACTTAGTGAAGGTCTCGCTTCCAAGTAATCTAAAAACTTGTCACCTGAACCAGGCTCATCGCCAGTATGTTGATTCAGATGGGCTAGCTGTTCTGCGCTAGCAGCTACTCCCCTTCAAACTATGAGTAATTATACATGGATTTGGGAGTTTCGCGATCGCCCAACCACAAACTAGGCCAAGCCTTTAAAGAGAGAACAAGCAGTAGTAAATGAGGCAACGACTTCAGAAAACTGTTCATTGCGCTCCATTAGACCCATGTGTCCGGCGGGGCGGAGAAACTTCAACTCTGCATTGGGAACGTGGCTGCTCATGTATTTGTGGGCAGCGGGTACAGTGGCGATGTCTGCATGACCCGCAATCACTAGCGTCGGCACATCAACGGTTGGTAGCGTGGCTCGTTCCTCGTAGCGCAACATCGCCAATACTCCTCTCGCTAAAATGCCTGGTTGAGCAATCAGTCCCAGAATCGTGGAGAAATTGAGCTGACCGCGCGTTTCTCGTCCGGTGAATCCAGAAATTTCAGTGGTGATGTGCATGGAACCGTTGAGGTAGCTCAAGCCAGTGATGAGCCAAAACAGCGGTGACAACCAAATGGTCAGGTGCAACAGTGGCTCTATTAAAGGTTTTTGAAGGGCTTGTAAAAAACGGCTCAGGATCGCAGTTTTGAGCGGGTTGGTGTAGGTTGTATCCACTAAAACAACGCCAGCAACGCGATCGCGCAACTGCTCTCGAAACAAGCGGCAAAAGGTGAGGATGATCATGCCGCCCATGCTGTGCCCTAACAGAATCGCTGGCTTATCTCCCGCCACTGACAACACCGCTTCTAGGTCACGGGCATATTTTTCTATGGAATGGTCTTGGTTTTGCGGCTTTTTGGATTTGCCGAGTCCTGGTAAGTCCCAAACCACTAAGCGAAAGCGATCGCCCAATTGTTTTTTAGCGTAGTACCAAACGGTGCTGTTTGGCCCCCAACCGTGGGTGAAGATAATCGGCTGAGCATCGACGGGACCGTAAAACTCGACCTGAATTTCACTGCCATCGGGTCGAGGAATTTTGCGAAACTCTTGACTCCGAATGGCTTTAGGTTCATCTTTGCCAGGTCGCCGGAACAGTAGGGGTGGTAGGAAACCTACAAATGACCAAAGAGTCATAACCCAACCAGAAATCAACCAAGCCCTTGAGATTAAATCCCCTTCATACCATTCGTGCAGAATGTAAATTCCGCCGCCTAGTAGCGCGATCGAGAAAAGCCCTGCCAGCCACCGTAACAAAAACTCTAGGGGCATAAACATTATGGTTGACCTCTTGGCTCCGACTCCTAAACCAATGCCTTGCGACACTAAAAAGTACGTTAGAAGCAACGCCAAACTCAAGCAACGACCAAAGGTCATAACCCTTACTAAAAAGATTAAATATCACTGACCGAAATCAGCCTTTATACGAATGAAGTAAGTAATTGGCAAAAGAAAAACTATGCAACTTGAACCGTAAAGATGACATTCGTAGATAAACTCAATCTTCCTTTTGTAACTTGGAAAAACCAGTGGGCAGATGAAGTAGAGCAAATTACTAGAGAAATTGCTATTCAAACTGGGGTGTTCAAAGGCGATGATCCGATCGAACTTAAGCGTTTCAAGGGAATCATTGAGTGTCCTGCTTATGCTTATCCCCAAGCAGAACTAAAGAATTTAGCTTTGTGTGCTCGCTTTACATCTTTGCTGTGGTTTATAGATAACACTTACGATGAAGACCAAGCATTTGCTAGAGATGAAGAACGCCTTGTAAATTTCATGTTGAGTCAGTGGAGATTATTTCTTCCAGACACAGACGTTGAGATTGGAGCTACAGATGCTTTGTCTCGCTTTGCCATTCTCCTGAAAAATGATCTACTTGAGGCTGCCAAAGGTGGAGAAGTGTGGCTCAATCGCCTCAGTAAATCAATCTATGATTACTTATTCCAAGGCTCCTTAAAGGCGACTCAAAATTGGGTCAATAATATTACCCCTGATCTAGAAACATATCTAAAACTTAGAGAGTATGACTCTGGTATGTATCCCTGTTTGGACTTCATTGAGATTGCGAACGGAATATTTCTTCCAGACACAGTCGTGAGCCATCCAACTATTCAAGAAATGCGTAAGTTATGCGCCAGGATCTCGGGCTGTGTTAACGATATTTTCTCGTATGAAAAAGAAGTCAAAAGAAATAATGACCCTAGCAATCTAGTACATGTACTAATGCAAGAGCGATCACTTTCATTAGGTGAAGGTGTAGATGCTGCTGTCACTTTGATTAATGCAGATATAGCTGAGTTTTTGAAGTTAGAAAAAGTTGTACCTGAATTTGGAAACGAACAATTGCAAAGTCAAGTCATTCAATACATTGAAGGGATGAAGTACTGGATGCAAGGCAACGTAGATTGGAGCTTAGCAACAGGGAGATACTCGATTCCATCAACACCTTAGGGTTGTATAGATTGGCCAACAGCATCAATAAAAAATAAGGTGAGCATTGCCCACCTTAAAACTTCAGACTACTAACTACAAGTTAATTAAGCGTTGTCGCGATCGCGCTTCTTATTCGCTTTTTCGGCACGAGCTTCTGCTTCGGCCATCACCGTTGCCATTTGTTCCACCATTTCCCCAGGGTAGTTTTCTAGAACCTTGGTGGAGAGGGAGACACGGCCTTGGGTCGCATCTAAATCTACAATCATGGCTTGGATAGTTTGACCCACCTCAAACAGAGAGGGGAGGGATTCGATAAAGCGATTGCTGACTTGGTTGATGTGGAGCAGTCCGGTGGTGCCGTTAAAGTCTACAAACACACCAAAGGGCTTGATGCTGGTCACTTTGCCATCGATCAGTTGACCGACTTCCAGGCTGCTCATGCTAGCCGCGCGAGTCGCCATGCGGTTGGAGAGAATGAGTTTGTTGCGGTTGGGGTCAACTTCTAGGAAGCTAGCGGTGAGGGTTTGGCCTTTGAGGGCTTCTAGGTCGTTGCGCTCTACCAAGTGCGATCGCGGGATAAAACCGCGCAGACCACGCACATCCACGGTAACGCCGCCTTTGTTGGTGCCTGTCACGCGCACTTGCACCGACTGGCTGCTATTTTGCAGGTCAGCAACTTCTTCCCAGACTCGATTTAGCTCTAGGCGACGGCGGGACAACGTGACTTGACCGTCAGCATCTTGGTCACGAATAATGACGAATTCTTGCTCTTCGTTGAGCGGCAAAACTGCGGATAAATCTGTAACCCGTCTCAAGGCAGCTTCTTCGGTCGGTACAAAGGCGAGAGATTTACCACCAATGTCCACATAAGCGCCATTCGCTTCATAGTTGAACACTTTTCCCCGCACAACTTGACCTGATTGAAATCCGTAGTCATGTTGTTCGAGGGCTCTCGCAAAATCATCCATCGAAAAGGACGGAGTAGCTTGAGAACGGGGCGATTGTGAAGTCATATGAGATTGAACAGTGAAAATAATGAGATGAACTGAGCAATAATTCCCAGTACCACTTGCTCTAAGGTATCGCGGTCAGATACAACTGAAGGCTTTCCGTCAGGACTCTTCATGAAGCATCATCAACGGCAAAAAGTGGGTTTCCTCAATATAGTCAATTCTTAGGCGATTCAGGACAGCTCAGAAAAAGTCTATCCTAGGGGTGATAAGCGCTTGAGGCACTCTGGTGGCTGTTGACTCTGTTTGGATTGTGGGGCCAACCCGTAGCGGTAAGACGACTGACTTGGTGAACCAGTTCAAAGCTTGGGTTCAGGCGGGATTAGACCCAAAAGGCGATCGACAAACGGAACCCACTCTCAAAGCGGGGCATCCAGTTTCGGAGCGATTGCAGCAATTAATGGTAGAGCGATCGCAACGCGCCCGGATGCAACAAACCGCTTCCGCCATTTTGGTCTTTGCCGCCACCGGGGATAACCGCCTGGAGCTGGTCGATCGCCTCACTGCTGCCACGCAAGGCGGATGTCCAATTCAGTCTGCGACGCCAATTGGTTTCTTCCAGGATGAAGTGTTGCTGTTTTGGCCGTTGTTGGTAGAGCAGTTGCAAGTGAAGGCGCAATTTCCCGTGCGACTGCGACCAGAAAATGAGCAAGAACTGGCCACGCGACTCTGGCGATCGCAACTTACCCCAGAAGTGCTGCAACGCTCCGGCGTAGGGGAGTATCGGTTAGTGCGGCGGTTGTTGGACTGGTTACAACTGGCGGCTCTGGCGGGCCATGCCACCGAGGATATTCCTGGCATTCTCGAAGTGGGACTATCGGGGCAAGATTGGGCTTTGTTTGGGGAGTTGTTGTGTCAGTGGCGCAATTGGTGCCTGGAGCGCGGCTTGCTCACCTATGGGTTACTTTGCGAACTGTACTGGCGCTATCTCTTGCCCAACCCTACCTACCAGCAACATTTGAGTCGGCGTTATCAAGCAGTCCTGGCCGATGATGTAGATAATTACCCAGCGATCGCGCGGCAGTTATTTGAATGCTTGCTGGATCAAGGAGCTGTGGGCGCATTTACCTACAACCCTCAGGGTGGCATTCGTTTAGGGCTGGGTGCTGATCCGCAGCATTTAGCCGATCTCGCAACGCGCTGTCGAGTCGTGGAGTTGTCTGCAAACGTCAATCCTAGCTTAGCAAATCAGGTGGGCTTATCTGTAGTCGAAGTCGTCACCGATCCCTTATTTCTCACTCAGCTTCCAGAAGCAGTGCAATCGCTGCAAACCACTTCCCGCGCTCAGTTATTACGGCAGACCGCTCAAGTGATCGTGGAAGCCGTGGAGTCAGGGCAAGCACAACCCCACGAAATCGCAGTGATTGGCCCTGGTGTAGACGCGATCGCCCGTTACACCCTGCGAGAAATCCTGGGTAAACATGGCATTGCGGTGGAATCAATTAATGATCAGCGTCCTCTAGCCAGTTCTGCAATGGTGCGAGCGTTACTGACCCTGCTCACCTTGGTCTATCCCAACTTAGGCCGACTGATCAACCGAGACGCTGTCGCCGAAATGCTAGTTGTCCTCAGCCAAACGCCTCGCCCCTATTCCCCAGAATCTACTAAAAGCGGTGAAGCTCCATTTCATCCCTCCTCCCTCCTCCTTCATCCTTCCATCGACCCCGTCCGCGCTGGCCTTCTAGCCGATCACTGCTTTGAACCACACCCCGATTCCCCCCGTTTACTCCCCACTACCGAATTTCCCCGTTGGGATCGCTTGGGGTATGAGGCAACCAAAGCTTACGACGAGATCGTGCAGTGGATTGAAACTCAGAAGTTGCAGCAAGAACAGCACTTAGTTCCAGGGGCGATCGCGATTCTCGACCGCGCCATGCAAAAGTTTTTGTGGAACGGCAGTCACCTCCCTTTTGACCAACTGGCGACCCTGCGAGAACTAATGGAGACAGCCCAGCACTATTGGGAAGTGGATGCACGATTACGACAAAGCGAAAGCGAGAATGCGGACACGCCCGCTTCGGTTACAGTGGGTAACTTTATTCAACTATTGCGGGGTGGCACGATCACCGCCGACCCTTATCCAGTGCGCAGTACTAGGGCTGCCAACCCAGCCGTGACCTTGGCGACGATTTTTCAGTACTGCTCCAACCGTTTGTCTCATCGTTGGCAATTCTGGCTCGATGCGGGTTCACCTCGTTGGCTCACAGGCTCTGAAACCTTGTTTGGAGCACCTTTGTTTTTGCAAAACTGGTCGAGTGCGCCTTGGACAGAAGCCGATTCGATGGCGGCTCTAGAGCGACGGTTACAAAGGATTTTGCTGGATTTATTGGGTCGAGCGGGCGATCGCGTGTTTCTCTGCCACAGCGACTTGGCAACCAACGGTCAAGAGCAAATGGGCACGTTGCTGTCATTGGTGAATGCTTCGGTGCCAATGGTGACAGAATCTATGGCGGCAGAGGTGACAGAAGAGGCGCTTATGGCAAGTTCAGCCAGCTCTTGATTTCCTGTACCAGCCACAAACACTCAGCCCGACTCAAACCTTCCCCAAAAGAATACTCACGCATTCCCGCTTGAATCGTGATTCTGCGGCGGGGTTCGGCTCCAGCCGCCACCTTAGATTCAACGCTATCTAAAAAGATGTCCTCAATCTCAGCAATGTTGCCATCGGGGTTTTCGGGGATATAGCCCAGGATTTTTCGGTAGATAACAAAACAGTGTTTATCAAGGTAAACGCGAGTGGGGCAGACGGAGGTGTAGGTCAAAAAAGAGAGCGTCAGTGACAAAATGAAGTAGCCAAAGGCCCAATCCCAATAACCTCGGCCCACTGTCACTAGAAACGAACCGATAAAGAAGAACAGCCCCAGCGATAGAAACGGCAATGTATAGCCTGTGCTTCTGGTGGGAATCTCGATTAAGAGTTGGGTGGCTGCTTTATCGAGCTTAATCTTTGTTCCCTCTGGTGGCTTGGCTATCAGCGTTTTCTCAGAAGATTGGTGCCGCTCTCGCTGCAAGCCTGACTCCAACGCAGCCAGAGCTTCACGAGCAGTACCAAAGCGGTTTTCGGGCGCAGGCTCGGTCAGACGATCGATCCAGTCGAGCAATTGAGGATTGAGACTAAGGCGATCGCGCCATTGCAACCGCAAATCTTTCTGGGGTAAATCAGCAGGAGCAACGCCTGTGACTAAGTGAATCAAAGTAGCTCCCAAGGCATAAAGATCGGAAGCGGGGACTGCACGACCTCCAAATTGCTCTAGAGGCGTGTAACCGTAAGTTCCTACCACGGTAAACGTAGAGCCTTCCGTCGCCGCTCGGTCTTGCACCGCCCCAAAATCTACTAGATAAATCTCACCATCATCGCCCCAAATAATATTGCTGGGCTTGATATCTCGGTGCAGCACTGGAGGGCTAAGTTCGTGCAGGTAGATCAACGTTTTCAGAATTGCTGTGGCAATATCGCGAATTTCTAACTCAGTAAACTTCTCACCTTGCACCAACAACTCTTTGAGAGATGCACCAGGGATATACTCCTCTACCAGACCAAACCACAGCGGCTTCTCTTCCAGACAAAAGTAATCGTAGTACTGAGGAATACGAGGATGATCTAACTGTTCGAGGACTTGGGCTTCCCGCTCAAACAGCTTCACATGCTCCCATTGGGTACTCCCTTCAACTGCAAGTAGTTTGATAATGACCTGGTTGGCGACATCCTCAGGCTCTGCTAAGTCACCTGCTAACCAAGTCTGCCGTACAGGATGATCGTTGAATTGGGCTTGGAGTTGATAGCGATCGCAAATCACCTGTCCTGGCTCAAGCATCCTCTTCGAGTACCTGTTGGTTTTCTTCCACTGTGCCACCTGTTCTTAAGGAATTGCAAATTCTGGGGTGTTTCTCTAGCTAGCCTTACTAGGATGAACAAAAATCCCCTACAGATCTATGAAAGACCGCGACTACACACTCATCATCGATAAGAGCGGTAGCATGTCTACTCCAGACCAACGGGGCGGGCGAACCCGGTGGACAGAAGTGCAAGAATCTACCCTGGCGCTAGCGAGAAAGTGTGAGCAATTTGATCCCGATGGCATCACCGTTTATCTATTCTCTAGCCGTTTCAAGCGTTACGACAACGTCACCCCAGCGAAGGTCGAGCAGTTGTTTCTGGAGAACGATCCGTCTGGTACAACCAATCTCGCTTCTGTGTTGCACGATGCCACCAACAGCTATCTCCAACGCAAGCAAGCCAAACAGACAAAGCAGGGAGAAACGATTTTGGTGATTACCGACGGTGAACCGGACGATCGCCGAGCGGTAATGGAAGTAATTGTGAATGCCTCCCGCCAGCTTGACCGAGACGAAGAATTAGCGATTTCCTTCATCCAGGTGGGCAATGATTCCCAAGCTAGTAAATTCCTCAAAGCCTTAGACGATCAAATGCAAGGCATTGGGGCAAAATTTGACATCTGCGACACGATTACATTTGATGACATGGCAGATATGAGCCTTGCAGAGGTTTTAACAAACGCCATTCACGATTAAGCAACCTAGGTGAGCTGCACCGAAAGCTTCAACTTTAGCGAAATGCGACTCACTGACGCTCCAACCCCAACCAGCTCTTAATTTCCTGGGCAATCCAGACACATTCCACAGAACTTAGACCTAGACCAAAAGAATAACGCTCAGTTTGGGTTTGAATACTGATAATTTCTTTGGCTCTAGAGTGTGTTTCGCCGAAGCTGGCAGACTCCTCAATTTGCAACAAACTTTGAAACACATCTTTAATCTCTGAGCTAGCACCTTTGCGTTGACGAATGCAACGATTAAATAACAACTTCTGGATCAAAAAGTCCTGTTTATTAATCTCAATTCGTTCATACCCAAAGTTAGCCTCTAAAAACTGGAAACCCACAGAGTAAGCTATGATTACTATCACAACTATCCAGCCAAAGCCTAACCCTCCCACAAGGCCGAAGGCGCTCACCGCATACGCATAGAGGCTGAAACAAACGAGCCCGATTACAATGGCTACTCTTAGCCAGTCGTCTAATTTCTCCGATGGGCTGCGTTGAGTTGGAGAAAGTTCAATGAGCAGTTGTTCGCGAGACTTGCGAAGCTTGACACGAGTATGAGTAGGCGGGCTAATCTTGCGGCTCCCAGTCTTAGATAGATGGCCTGATTTGAGCGCATCCAAGGCTTGCTGAGCTTGGCTAAAGCGCCGCTTGAGAGATGGTTCTATAAGTTCTTCAATCCAAGTCAGTAAGCGATCGCTGGCATTGGTGCGATCGCGGAACTCAATTGTCAGATCAGACTGAGGTAAGTCAGCAGGAGCCACACCAGTTAATAGATGAACCAGAGTTGCGCCTAAAGCATACAAGTCTGAGGCAGGGACAGTGCGACCGCCAAACTGCTCCATTGGGGCATAGCCATAGGTGCCAACTACTGTAAATGTGGCTCCCTCGGCTGCTGCTCTATCTTGCACAGCCCCAAAGTCAACTAAGTAAATATTTTGGTCTTCACCCCAAATTAAGTTGCTGGGCTTGATGTCGCGGTGGAGAACCGGAGGGTTGAGTTTGTGCAGGTGAATTAGAATTTGTAAAACTGAAACCGCGATTTTGCGAACTTCGGTTTCGGTAAATTTTTTGCCTTGCGTTAAGAGATCCTTGAGCGAGTCACCCGGAATGTAGCTCTGAACCAACCCAAACCAAAGGGTGCGGTCATCAATGGAAAAAGAATCTCGGTACTTGGGGATGCGGGGGTGATTGAGTTGCTTCAGAACTTGGGCTTCGCGCTCAAACAGCTTCAAGTCATCCCACTGCACATCCCCGCCAAAAGTAAGGAGCTTGATAATCACAGGCTCTGGAGGCGCTACTTGTAAATCCTCAGCCAGCCAGGTTTGCCGTCCTGCATTCTGCCCCAATTTTCGTTTGAGTTGGTAGCGCTCCTGAAGTACCTGCTCTGCTTGCAACATCGGATGACGCTTGTAAAGCTTGAGAAACTAGCATTTCCAATCTAGCCGCAGATCTGCTGAGTCCCTGAAATGTGAAGGTTTTGTACTAGCCAGCAGCTTTCAAGGTGGTCTCAAACAGTTCTAGTACCTTCTGCCAAGCGTCTTGAGCGGCCTCTGCGTTGTAGCTCGCTCGCTGATCGCAGAAGAAGCCGTGGTCAGCCTCAGGGTAGCGGAAGACTTGGTGAGGAATTTGATGCAACTTGAGAGCGGCTTCGATCTTTTGCACTTGCTCTGGCGGAATGCTGGCATCTTGGTCGCCAAAGAAAGCGTACAGACTCCCTTGAATCTCACCCGTGCGGCTGACTGTCGGCAGGCTACCCCCTGGAGTCATCGTGGCAATGCCAGCGCCGTAGAAAGAAGCAGTGGCTTTAATATCGGGTAAAGTAGCGGCGAGGTAAGCCACATGACCACCGAAGCAGAAACCAATACAACCAATGTGATCGCCTAGCACATTAGGCAAGCTCTTCAGATAGTTAATCGCAGCTTGAATATCCCCCAATAGCTCACTGGCTTTGGTTTTGTCCTTGTACTCTCTGCCTACTTGAATGTCTTCTGGCGTGTAGCCCGTTTCAAATCCTGGTGCTTGGCGCTGGTACAAAGCGGGGGCGATCGCGACATATCCTTGTTTTGCAAGCCGCTCAGTCACATCGCGGATATGCGAGTTTACGCCAAAAATTTCTTGCACCACGACAATGCCAGGAAACGGCCCGGTAGCAGCGGGCTGAGCTAGATAAGCTGCGATCGCTAAGTCACCACTGGAAATCTCGACCTGTTGAGTTTGAATTTCTTGCTCTGCCATATCCCGTTTAAGTTGAGTGAAGTCGCCCTTCAAATTCTAGAGGAAGAAATTTAGTAGAGACATTTCTTATGGGTGCCTCAGCTGGGCTGTTCATGCCATCGGGTGAACCAATCTAGGGAAGCACTGACAGGCGATCGCCCTGCATACTGGAGTGGTTTTGTTCCTACTGGCAGACAAAACACTTTTTTAATAAAAATTACGACCTAGAGCTGAATAACCTTCGATAATCAAGAACAGCACCGAGTCACACTCATATCCCCTACTGGTTAGTCTATTGTTAGTTTCTGTATCGGGGCTTCTGGAGGCTTTGGCATGATCCAGTTTCATATTCAACCGGATAGTGAAATTCCGGCGTCAACCCAACTCTTCAACCAAATTCGCTTCGCGATCGCCTCGCGACAGTTTCCACCAGGGCACCGTTTGCCGAGTACCCGCCAGCTCGCCATGCAGACTGGATTGCATCGCAACACGATCAGCAAAGTCTATCGCCAACTAGAAGAAGCGGGATTTGTGGAGTCTATTGCTGGCTCTGGCATCTACGTGCGAATTCAAGGAGATGAGGGATCTTCCAAACAGCGATCGCCCCTGTTAGAGCAGTATCCGCAAGCCCATAAGTTGATTCGGCAAAACTTAGACGAATTGCTGAAGCAAGGCAGTTCTTTGAATGAAGCGCGAGAGCTGTTTTTAGCTGAAGTCGATTGGCGGTTGCGTTGCAGTGCCCGTGTTTTGGTCACGGCTCCCACTCAAGATATTGGGGCAGGAGAACTGATGGTGCGCCAGCTAGAACAAGAACTTCAAATGCCTGTGCAACTAGTGCCGATGGAGGAGCTAGAATCAACTCTGGCTCAAACTCGCTCCGGAACGGTCGTGACTAGCCGCTACTTTATTGGCGACGCAGAGGCGATCGCGGCTCCCAAATCAGTCCGGGTCATTCCCGTTGACATCTACGACTACGCCCAAGAAATTCAAGTCATTCAGAAGCTGTCGAAGGATAGTTGCCTAGGTTTAATCAGCCTCAGTTCTGGGATTATCCGCGCGGCTGAAGTGATTATTCACAGCCTACGAGGAGATGATGTGCTAGTAATGACTTCGCAACTCGAAGACACCTACAAGCTCAATGCGATCGTGCGGAGTGCCCAAATCATCATCAGTGATCAAGCTAGCTTTGCCATCGTGAAAGCGACAATAGCAGCGGCTAGAGAGGATATTATTCGTCCCCCTCAAGTGATCTGTTGTGAAAATTACATCAATACCAAATCCATTAATTTACTCAAACGAGAATTGGGCTTGGAATAGTTCATCTTAAAAATTTATTGGTATTTCTAGCTGGAGAGGGAAGACATTTTTTAGTAACAATTAAGGCGATCGCGATTTGAACGCTAAAAGGTGACTCTTTATGTAACATTAAAGTGAATGCTTTGTAACAAGACATTGCATCCTTTTGCGAAAGATTGAGAAGTTGTCCAAAAATTGAACCGCGAATTAACTTAAGAATTTAAAGGAATCTCTAGAGAGACATCATGAATAACATACAGAAATATCGTTTTGTCTGTACTCTGACCTTTGGGGATATTTACGGTCAAATTATTGTTTGGTTAATTGTAATTTTCTTGAGTTTGGCAGCAGCACTCGCTTTGATGGGGGCCAGTCGTCCGGTTTATGCCTTAGCCACCGTCGGTTTAATTTTGGTGTTGTCCCTGCCATTCTTGTTGTTTGCCTTCGTTACGACGCTGTTTAACCATATTGAAGTTACTGCTACAGATACAGCGAGCAAACCCCAAACCGCTCCCAACAACATCCCCGCTCAGAGACCCGCTCAGGCCGCTAGCTAAGTTAGTTTAGTTTTTCAATCTCATAGGAGCCATAGGAGCTTGCGCCAGCATCACACTCTTACAAAGCGTGTGATGTTTTGTTGTGTCTACCTATGCTCGCTCAATCAAAGATTTCTAAAGAAGTTCTTGCCCATTGGGTCGGAAACTTTGAGTTGCGTCACCATAGTAGAACAAGCGTTTTCCAGACTGGTTCGAGCATGATTGACCATGATGTGATTATTGTTGGGGGCGGTTTGGCGGGCTGTCGAGCTGCCTTGGAAATGATCCGCACTGACCCCAATCTCAGTGTGGCTCTGGTCGCCAAGACCCATCCAATCCGTTCTCACTCGGTAGCGGCGCAAGGTGGCATTGCCGCCACACTCAAAAACGTGGACAGCAACGACACTTGGGAAGCCCACGCTTTTGACACCGTGAAGGGTTCCGACTATCTAGCGGATCAGGATGCAGTCGAAATCTTGACCAAAGAAGCACCAGGAGTGGTGATTGACCTAGAACACATGGGAGTGTTGTTCTCCCGCCTGCCGGATGGTCGGATTGCTCAGCGAGCCTTTGGCGGGCATTCTCATAACCGTACTTGCTACGCAGCAGACAAAACGGGCCATGCGATTTTGCATGAACTGGTGACTAATTTGATGCGCTACGGCGTTCACCTTTACGAAGAATGGTATGTCACGCGCCTGATTCTGGAAGAGGGGCAGGCTAAAGGTGTGGTGATGTACCGCATCCAGGATGGGCAACTGGAAGTGATGCGGGCCAAGGCTGTGATGTTCGCCACCGGGGGCTATGGCCGCGTTTATAACACCACCTCAAATGATTTTGCTTCTACTGGCGATGGCTTGGCGATGACAGCGATCGCGGGTCTGCCCTTAGAGGACATGGAGTTTGTCCAATTTCATCCCACGGGGTTGTATCCAGTAGGCGTGTTGATCTCAGAAGCCGTCCGAGGAGAAGGGGCTTACTTGATCAACAGTGAAGGCGAGCGGTTTATGGCTAACTATGCGCCGAGCCGTATGGAACTAGCCCCACGGGATATCACCTCACGGGCGATCGCGCGCGAGATTCAAGCAGGGCGAGGCATTCATCGCGATGGCAGTGCAGGTGGGTCTTTCGTCTATCTTGACCTACGCCATATGGGTCAAGAAAAAATCATGAGCCGCATTCCCTTCTGTTGGGAAGAAGCGCATCGTCTGATCGGCATTGACGCGGTGCATCAGCCTATGCCTGTGCGACCAACCATTCACTATTCAATGGGTGGCATTCCCGTCAATACAGACGGTCAAGTGCGAAGCAGTGCTGAGGGCTTGGTTGAGAACTTCTTTGCGGCAGGAGAAACCGCTTGCGTCTCAGTGCATGGAGCCAACCGCTTAGGCAGTAATTCGCTGCTGGAGTGTGTGGTCTTTGGGCGCAAAACCGGAGCCACGATCGCGCAGTATGTACAAAACCGGAAGCTGCCCGATGTAGATGAGTCACGTTACCTCACTGACACCCAGAATCAAATTCAGTCTTTGCTCGATCAACCCGGTGAGTACCGCATCGATCAAATTCGGCAAGCTTTCCAAGACTGCATGACCGATTACTGTGGGGTATTTCGTACCGAAGCCAGAATGCGCGAGGGGCTGGAAAAAGTGCGATCGCTGCAACAACAGTATGGACAAATCTACTTGGATGACAAAGGTAAGCTCTGGAACACCGAAATTCTGGAAGCTCTAGAACTCCGCAGTGTCATGACGGTAGGAGAAATGATCATCACGTCCGCTCTATGGCGGCAAGAAAGCCGAGGGGCACACTCCCGAGAAGATTATCCTGAACGAGATGATGACAACTTCCTAAAGCACACGCTGTCCTACTACTCCCCAGCGGGGATAGATGTCCGCGATCGCCCCGTCACCATCACCATGTTCCAACCCAAAGAGCGTAAGTATTAAAGCGTAAATGTTGAAACAGACCAATTTATGGCTGGGGTTGCAGCTTGGCTAGTGCTACCCAGTCTTTGATTGCTGCTTCAGTCCACATCCAGTTTTTGCTTAAAGCCTCCGGTTGAAACGCCACGGGATTCTCGGTCATCACTTTTTGATACAGCTTTGCGGCCTCATTCTGGAGGCTGGCTCGCTGTTCAGCAGGCTGGTTTTGGGCTGACTTGGCAATCACTAGAGCTAAGCCAGCGTAAGCCATGAGATTCTCTTGCTTGACTGGCTGTGCAGTGGTCGTTGCCCCTGGACTAGCTACCGTGGCTGGCGTCGCGATTTCAGCTTCCGACGCTGGTGCGGTCGTTTCCTCTTGTAAATAGAGCGCTTGGAACCAAGCTCGGTTAGCTCGCTCCCAATTTCCTTCACCGTAATAGGCAAAGCCTAGCGCGTTTTGATAAAGCGCCAGAGTTGGGGCATCGGGCTGCTCTGCTTCGGCTTGTTGACGCACCGCAGTCTCCCAGTAGCGGCGAGCATCATCCACGCTATAGTCTTGGTTGCCCGTTTGCATGGATTGCCAGGCGAGACGACCGCGCAGAAAACTCACGGCTGGATCATCAATCACCGTGTTAGGAACAGCAGCCAGAGCTGCACTGGCTTGGGGTAAGGCTCCGCGATCGAGCAATTCGGCGATCGCTTGTTGGCCCGCTACAAGTTGCTTCCGGCTGAGGTATTCGATCGCAGCCGCTGTCACTGTAGCCGTATTCGTTGTTTTTAGGTCTAGGGTGGTTTGGTTGGTTTGCGGGTCAATGGCAAAGGAAGTGCTGACGCTATTGGGCGTCGATTCGGGTAGGGCTGGAATCGAGATTTGCGGACTCCGATTTTTCTGGAACTCCCAAAAACCAAGTAAAGCGATCGCCGTAACTCCTGCTGCCGCTAAGATCAGCCACAATTTAGAGCGTCTACGAAGTTGCTGCCACCAACCACCCCAGCGGCTAGGATTGCGACCAGGATATTCAGGTTGCAACGCTGGGTTCCTCCCTACGCTTGAGTTCATTCCTCCAGGCAATGCTGACAAACTCAACGCTTGTTGATACGCTGTTTTGGCTTCTGCGGCCTTGCCTTGCTTGTACAGCGCCAACGCTAAGTTGCTATAAACCTCAGCCAAGCTGGGGTTAATTTTTAGGGCTGCTTGGTAAGCTGCGATCGCATCTGGAAAATTGCCTTGCTGATGAAGGGCTAAGCCTAACTGGTTGTAGGCATCCACATCATTAGGATTAGATTGGATCGCTTTTCTGGCTGTAGCGATCGCGGTACTGGCATTGATCGGGGCAACCAGTTCTCGCTCCAAGTCAGAGAAAGCTTGGCTTAAACGAGGATCAAGTGCCGAATTAGCAACTGAGTTTGTCGTCGGTGTTTGAGGGGGAGGTGTCGGCTGAAGAAGAGTAGGCTGAGGTCTTGAGGACTTTGGCAAATCCAAAGCAGGCGAGGTAGGCGATCGCTGAGGTTCTCCTAGGAAATGCTCATTAGGATCAGGCCGAAAAGGTTCCTCGCATTCCAACTCTCCAAGCAACTCGGCCACAATTGCCGAGTCAGCTTCAACTCCAAAATCATCCTCAAACTCTAAGTCATCTAAATCACTGAAATCTTCGTCGCCGTAGTCATAGGGATCATTTTCTAAATCCTCATCTAAGCTGTTGATCGAGAATTTTGCTCCGGAAAACGCCTCTTCGTCATTGGGGTCAGACAGAGAGGTTTCAGGTAATCGACTAGCTGTGCGATCGCTAGGACTCCGCCAGCGGGCAGTCGCCATTTCTTGAGCAGCACTGTAGAGGTCTGGTACGGTTCCGGTAACTAGTTGCCCGTCAAATTCAGGATGCAGATAGAGAATCGGCAAAGCCCAGTACAGTTGGTGAGAGCCATAGGCAGAGATCAACCCCTGACGCGCCCGACTCAAACTAAGGTCAACTGGATACCCCTGCTTGAGGTTGCGGTAGAACAGTCTGGTCAGAGTCAGCGCTACATCGTCGGGAATCCGCTCCGCCATCGCCAGTACACCAGGAATGCCCCGCCCTACCAGAGCTTCGGCTAAATTCTGTTCACCAATTTCATGCTCTAAATCGGAAGTAGCGGTATAGGCACTACGGCAAGAGTTAAACACCACCATGCGGATGCCGTTGTTGACCAACAGCCCAGCTAGATCATCTCCGCTCAGGACCTCGGTTAGCCCAGTTTTACCGTTTACTAAGTAGAGGTTGCCTCCTGCGGCTCCCAAGTTGCTGTGGCCAGCATAATGCAATACCTGGAACTGGCCTTGCTCTAAAGCTTGGGTTAATTGCTCGCGATCGGGTTGGTCGAGAATAGTGAGCTGAATTTCCGCCGTACCGCTGCCTGCTTCTGAGGTGCTTCCGTTACGGCTACGCAATTCTTCTTGGAGGTGTAGAGCTTCACGTTTCAGCTCCAATTGTTCCTGGTCAGTAGGAGCCGCGATCGCCATCAAAATTTTGAGGGGCTGTTGAGACTCAAAAACTAGTTCTCGGAGGGCTGTGGTTGTGCCAACCAAACCAGGACTCGGTTGATAGCGAGAAAATAAAACATCTGTCCCAGTTGCGACGGGCCGAGAAGCTCCAGCCGCTCGATGCCGCTCCCCCGTGTGCAGTACTTCCCAAGGCAAACGGACTAGACGTGGACCCTTGAGACCAATTCTGAGCCGTAATACCTCTCGTCGATGCTGGGCAATGCCTTGCGCGGTCATCCAGCTATCACGAATCGTCCCTTGGAACAGAGCATTGTAAAGCTGTTGTCCTAGAGCCACTAAATGCCGCGCTGGTTGACCTTGGCTGGGGTCATTATTACCCAAAACCAAGTCCAACTCGCGATCGCTAGGGTCACGCAGTTTATCTGCGGCAGGATGGGTTGCATCTCCCTGCAACAACCCCAACAGGGGATCGTTCATCAACTGGCGTGCCTGATTGAGCCAATCCTCAACATGCCAAATAACTTGTTCCTCTGCTAGGGGCACCCCTGGGGCCACCCGCTCCGTCCGAATCAAATACTCATCTTCCCCAACTGGGGTAACAGAAAGATGAAATTCCTGCGTCACAGCTACACTCCGCAAGACCTCTAACCTACAAATGCACTCCTGCTCCCAGGGTCTAAAATGAGAGCTTTCATCTACCACCGATGCCAAAACGGCCCTCACTCTACTCTAATAACAATCCCAGGCAAAAGCTGGAAGTGCGGTAGATAGAACTCGGTTTTCTCAGCCCAAATACTATTTGTCTATGGTTTTATGACGACGGGCTGAGGCAAAAAGTTACCCGTTATTTGCCAATTTACCGCCCAATCTGGATTAAGTTTCCGGATCTAGGCGTAGGGTCTAGAAAAGTAGTTTGGTAGATGCACCCTGATTTTAATCCCCTGGCTCCTTTTGGTAGTTGGGGGATTTTCTTTTGCAGCTCTATCAGCTTAATCCCAGCTTGATTCAGGATATTAATCTTCACTGGAGCTTGACGCGATCGCTCCACTGCCTTGATTGCGGCTTTATAAGCTCAATGCTATGGTCGGAAAGCAGCTAGCTCCTGGTTTTGCAGATGCCATCCGCTTTATTAACGATTACAAAAAATGTTCGTCAGCAGCTTTTGGGCGATCGTTCGGTGCTGTGGATCAATGGCTTAACCTTGGTACTTTTCCTAGTTTTGCTCACTCATGCCAAAGTCTGGGGGAGTCCGCAAGAAATTGAGTTTTTATTTCATAAAGCAGACCCTACCAGACGGCCTCACCTTGGCTTTCTTACCCTCATCTCCAATGTGCTGTGGGGCTTACCAGTGGCCTATTGTGCCTTTAGCTTAGGATTGATCAAGCGGATTCATCCTCAGGGCCAGTCAGACCCTTTTCTCTTGATCTCTGCCACCGGAATTTCGGTCATTTTGATCGATGAAGTTTACCGCATTACTATTAGCTTAGTCACTTGGTTCGGTGTTTCCAAGGTGTTAATTGCTAGCCTTTATGGTCTAGCTGCTTTGGGCTATATTTTTAGCTTTCGGCGACGCATTTACTCAACCCCCTACGCTTTATTGTTGGCAGCGATCGGCTTAGTAGTGCTTTCTAGAGTTGTAGATTTGCTGGGTATTGCGGCTCCGGGAGCACCCGCTAGAATGCTGCTAGAAGACGGCAGCAAGCTTTTAGGGCTAGTAAACTTGGCCTTGTACTGGTGGCTAGTCTGTCAGCAAGAAGTTTTGCGATCGCTCCAGCGATATCCTCAAACCACCCCTGCAAATGCTCATCAGAGCCTATGATCGAAATTAAACCCTAGCGTCAGCTTGTGAGCCGCGATCGCAGGGTTGCTTTCAGTTTCGCTCAGCAAAGGCAAGGGAATTCTATGGATCGAGCTGTTATCAAGTTTTCTTCAGAAGACTGTGGAACTTGCCACAAAATGTCTTTCTATGACCAAAAAGTGGCTGAAGAACTCGGTCTCCGCTTCATCAACTGCATGATGCAAGATACGGCCACTTATCGTCAATACCGCAAGATTTTGTTGGCCCAATATCCGGACAAAGAAGGAATGGGGTGGCCCACTTATATTGTTTGCGACTCTCCTGATGCGGAATTTCAGATTCTCGGAGAAGTCAAAGGTGGCCACCCCAAGGGTGAGTTTAGAACTCGGTTGCAGGCAGTTTTAGAAACAGCGCCTGCTGGTGAAGGTTAGTCTTTCACCTCAAAATGGGTGACTTCTAGAACGGGGCCAATCATGGCGAATGTCATCACATCCTCTCGGATTTTTCCTTCCACTGTCACCTGAATGCCAGACTTTTTCAGGTCGCCGGGAGCGTTGTGTAATTCGTAGGATTGGCCATCCTCGCCTACTAGTGCCCAAGTACCAGGCCCCATGCCTTTACGTTCGATCTTGCCCGTGACTTTAATACTCATGCGGCTTCTCCTTCTCCTCTGGTTACCAGATAGGCTAACCCGAAACACAGTAAGGCGTTTACAGCTAGGTAAGCTTGAGCGATCGCGCCTGTACCAAGCCACAGCAGTTGCGGCGACATAAACGCACTCACGGCTAGGCAGGAGGCGACTCCCAAAGTTGTGCCAATGGCAAACCACTTCCATTCCGCGTGGCCGAGGAATAAGGCGAGCAAGACGAAAGGAATCAAAACGCTGGCAAAGATGGGATTCAACGCACTGGTTCCCTGAAGCGCTGTACCTAGTTCGGGAATGGAGCTACCCATCACTCGGAAAGGCCATTGAGGCAAATCCATGATGTAGAAGCCGCGAAAAACGAATAAACCCGCACTGCCAGCGACTAACCCACTGGTGAGCGACCAACTCCAGAAAGGCAAGTAGTTGCGGAGGAACCAAGCCAGCAAGTAAGACCCCAACACCATTGCCACTTTGGGTAGCAGAGCGACTGCACCGCCATCAATCCAGAAGCGAGGGTTGAGATAACCGTTATCCCGTAGCCAGCGGAAGAAATCACGAAAGTTGATCTGACCGCGCATCGCCAGTTTCACCGCATTGGCAGCATCCAAGTGACCCGCCCCATAGTGGTTGAGGCCGTCGTCTGTGATCACACGAGCTGACTCCAAAAGCACATGCCGAATGGCATCCGATTCCTGTACTCCAGATGCTTTGATTAGGGCTGCCACACCTGCTACGTGAGGGGCCGCCATACTAGTGCCTTGAAAAGCGGCAAAGATAGATTCGCCAGTTTCCACATCAATGGTGTTTTGCAGAATTCCACCCGTGGTGTTGCCACTTTCAGTTTGGCCGCCTGGAGCCGAGATATCTACGCCTGCTCCATAGTTGGAGTAGATGGCTTTTTCACCCGTGGGGCCTAAGGCGGAAACGCCAATTACATGCGGGTAACGAGCGGGGTAAGAAGCTGAGTTTTGGTTAGCATTACCTGCCGCAGCAATAATCACTACGCCTTTACTGTGGGCATAGGCGATCGCTTCTTGCATGAGTTCACTTTCGCCGCCACCCCCCAAGCTCATGTTAATAACATCAGCATCATGGTCTGCCGCAAACTTGATGGCTTCGGCAATGTCGGCCACTTCACCGCCGCCCTCTGCACTCAAAACTTTTAAGGGCATTAAACTCGCTTCGTAGGCGACTCCTGCCACGCCATAGTCATTGTTGGTGGATTGAGCGATCGTCCCTGCTACATGAGTGCCATGTCCGTTATCATCGCTGGCATCGGTGCGATCGCTGACGAAGTCATAACCCTCGACAAACTGGGTGTCTTTGAGGTCAGGGACGCGGCTGACTCCGGTATCAATTACGGCGACGGTGACACCACTGCCCTTAGTTTCATCCCAAGCAGCTTCCACATTGATACTTCTGAGGTTCCATTGCTTGCTGTATTCAGGATCGTTAGGGGCAAAAAAGGCTCGATAAATATAGTTCGGCTCGATCGACTCAGTAGCTTTGGCCAGTTGAGATTTTTTGAGTGACCGTAGAAGTCGAGAATTTCCTTCCACAATGTAAATATGATCGGCTTGGGAAAACTCGCTATTTAAACGAGGCTTCACCTGATATTGCTGCGCGATCGCATCTAGCTGTTGTTGAATTTGCACCGCTGGAATATCTTCGCGAAAATCCAGCACAATCGACTCGTAGATTCCGTTTGCTGCCAATCCTTTAAAGCTGGCGATCGCTACCATTAGCCCCGCCAAAAACAAGCCCACCAGCCCCAGCCTTCTCATAGAAACTCATCACTACAGCTCGTTGCCTTCAACCATAACTCACGCACTAGGAGGTAGCGATAATATTGCAGGATAGTTACGGACTAACAATTTCTCTGGATTATTCCTATCAGTTATGGAAAGAGGTCTTTTGTGGCTCCCCCTGCTAGGTGTTTTTATTTGGCTAGCTTGGGCAGGTTGGGACGAATATCAAAAAGTAGAAGCTTACCGTCGCTGGGCAGAGCAATTTGAGCGAGCTAAGTACGATATTTACGCAGTCCTAGGGCAGCAGGGCAGTGACCTCACCTGGGGACAACCCACCCGTCGCGGCCCGATCAATTTAGCCGCTTTTTCCCTCAAGGAAGTTCAAGCCATTCGCTTCCTAGTGGACGACCAGCCAGTAGACTTAAACGCATTACCGCAAACACTACCGCAAAAAGGCCGTAGCGTTCTTCTAGAATTTGCCTTGCCCCATTCAGCATCGCCCATTCGCATTCCATTTACGGATGTCACATTGGCAGCGGATTGGGGGCGCTATCTACAACAAGAACTTGCCAGCTACTCCTAGCACCACCTACTCATAGAAACAGAGGGCCTCGCACCTCCGGCGATCGCAAACTCATATTTTATGAAAGCTAGTAAGTATGAGAGCTAGTAAGATTCTAGGAACTTACCCCGACGAAGGCTAAATCTGGCAAACTTATGACGACGATCGCCCCACGAGTTCCCCGACTTAAAGAGATCCTTACTTTAGGTTTGGCTATAGCGATCGCAAATTGAGCCAGTAGCGATTAAACTTCTACAGGGTTGGTTGCAGCCATAGGCAATTTCTAGTCAATTTCTAAAAAATTTAGTCGATGGTTTGTCACTCAATTCTCTTTACCGCCCAACTGCCCCTTCTCGTTGCTCCCACAGACTTATGCATCTTCCCCAATTCCTCCATACTCTTCATGCGAACTGAGAGGTGCTGATGACTAGCCTTTCATCCGTCTCTCAAACAGAACTCGCGCAAAGACGCCAAAAGCTCCGCCAAGAACGACGCTTAAAAGCACTGCAAACCAGTTGGCGCACCCTCGCAGTCAGCGGTTTGGCGGGAGGACTCGCTTGGGTCATTACCCTGCCCGGTTGGATCATTCAGCAACCCGAACAAGTGGCGATCGCAGGCAATCGGTTCCTCTCAACTCAAGCCATTCAGTCTTTGTTACCGATGTCTTACCCCCAATCGCTGTTGCAACTCGAACCCCAAGCGATCGCAGCCCAACTAGAATCTAAAGCCCCGATCGCGGAAGCAACCGTAGCACGTCAGCTATTTCCCCCTAGACTGATCGTGGAGGTCAAAGAGCGGTATCCCGTCGCCATGATCTCTGACTTACCTACTGCTCAGGTCGCTAAAGACAAAGACATAAAACCTACAGCCGATCTCTCAAACGTAGGGTTTCTGGATGCAAAGGGTGTCTGGATTCCGATTGAGAGCTATACTTCCTTTGATCAATCCTTCAAGTTGCCAACCCTCAAAATTGTTGGCTACCAAGAACAGAAGCGATCGCAGTGGGCTGAGCTTTATCAAGCAGTTAGCCAAAGCCCTGTAAAAGTGACAGAAATTGATTGGCGTGACCCAAGCAATCTAATTCTTAAAACTGAATTAGGAATCTTTCATCTTGGGTCTTATAGCTCTAGATTTACAGAGCAAATCCAGGCAATGGATCAGCTACGAAAACTCTCAGAGAAGCTGAATCCTAAGCAAGTTGCTTATATCAATCTGCAAAATCCAGATGCACCCTCAATCCAAATGCTGAAGCCCAATAACTCGGTAAAATCTAATACGGCCAGTGCCAATTGAATTTGCCACCTGTTGGCAATAAGTGAGCGATAAATGTCTTTGTAATACTGTTGATCAGTCAGATCAAATCAGAGCAAAGATGAGTAGGAGCCTAATGCTATCATTGGTTTTTCAATCGACTTACCCTATAGTTAATTAGAGTTGCCAACCCTGTCCAGAATTAAAAAGTTGTTTATATACCATCCCCGATTCCAATGACATCTAATAGTACATCTAATAGTAAATTGGGCTCTATCACCGAAGGCTCCCACGCGGAAGAGCAGTCCTCCTTCTCAGTGGCAGATACTGCCAAAAACCCGTTTGGCAACTCTACAGTTCGGTTTGGTCAATCTCGCGACGCAAAAGTTGTGCTAGAAGAATCTCGAATGGATGGGATTGTTCCCAGTAGTGTTGCCAAAATTAAAGTGATTGGCGTTGGGGGAGGGGGTGGCAACGCAGTCAATCGCATGATTGCCAGCGACGTATCGGGAGTTGAGTTTTGGTCTGTTAATACTGATGCTCAAGCCTTGGCTCAAGCAATGGCTCCGAAGCACCTACAGGTAGGTCAAAAACTAACTCGCGGTCTGGGGGCGGGTGGTAATCCTGCGATCGGGCAAAAAGCAGCAGAAGAGTCTCGCGATGAGATTGCAGCGGCTCTAGAAAATTCTGACTTAGTATTCATCACCGCTGGTATGGGCGGTGGCACCGGAACTGGCGCAGCTCCGATTGTGGCTGAGATTGCCAAGGAAGTAGGGGCTTTAACGGTAGGAGTTGTGACTCGTCCGTTTACCTTTGAGGGCCGACGACGCACCAGCCAAGCCGATGAAGGCATCGCAGCACTACAGAGCCGAGTCGATACCCTGATTGTTATTCCTAACGACAAATTATTGTCAGTTATCTCCGAGCAGACTCCAGTTCAAGAAGCATTCCGCGTCGCTGATGATATTCTGCGCCAAGGCGTACAGGGCATTTCCGACATCATTACTATTCCTGGTTTAGTCAACGTTGACTTTGCTGACGTACGAGCCGTCATGGCCGATGCAGGCTCTGCCTTGATGGGCATTGGCATTGGTTCTGGCAAGTCGCGGGCCAGAGAAGCAGCGATGGCAGCCATTTCATCACCCCTTTTAGAATCCTCCATCGATGGAGCCAAAGGGGTTGTCTTCAATATCACGGGCGGTACCGATTTAACGCTCCATGAAGTTAATGCGGCTGCCGAAATTATCTATGAAGTGGTTGATCCCAATGCCAACATTATCTTTGGAGCAGTCATTGACGAGCGCATGCAGGGAGAAATTCGGATCACAGTCATTGCCACAGGCTTTACGGGCGAGGCTCAACCCGCAGCTCAACCCGCTAAAGTTGCGCCACTGCGTCGAGGTCTCACACCACCCATGACCCCTCAGGCTCCTCAAACCCCTGTTAACGAGCCGAGAAACAGACCGGGCGAACCCGACATCCCTGAGTTCCTCCAAAGAAGACGAGATAGACCCCCAACCCGCTAAAGACTCGCTAAAGACTTGAGTCCCTTTGGGTAGTGATACCTTCAGTTCGTCACTTTGGACTAATTTGATATGACAGTTACAGGGGATTCGCGGATTCCTGTGGCACTGACGATCGCAGGTTCTGACAGCGGTGGTGGAGCAGGAATTCAGGCTGACTTACGCACTTTTGCCTTTCATCAGGTGCATGGCACTAGTGCCCTTACTTGCGTCACGGCTCAAAATACCCTGGGAGTCAATCGGGTCGATGCGTTGACTGCTGCGGCTGTCGTGGCTCAGATGGAAGCAGTGGTGCAAGACATTGGGGTGCAAGCAACCAAGACAGGAATGCTGCTGAACCAAGAAATTATTGTAGCGGTAGCAGAGCAAGTGCGACTTTTGCAGTTGCAGAATTTGGTGGTCGATCCGGTCATGGTGTCTCGTACGGGAGCACAATTGATTGATGACCAAGCGATCGCCACCTTACGAGATGATTTAATTTCCCAAGCTGCGATCGTGACACCCAACCGCTACGAAGCACAGCTTTTAAGCGGTCTGACGATTGCGACACTCGATGACATGCAAGCGGCGGCTCAACGCATTTATCAGCTAGGGGCTAAAGCAGTCTTAGTCAAAGGGGGTGGTATGGATGGCGATCTGCGAGGGGTGGATGTCTGGTTTGATGGTCAGCATCTAGAAACCTTAACCACCTTTAGCGTTGAGACAAAAAATACCCACGGTACTGGCTGTACCCTCTCAGCCGCGATCGCCGCCAACCTGGCAAATGGCAAAGATTTACTATCTGCCACCAGAATGGCCAAAGACTACGTTACGACAGCATTAAGCCACGCCCTAAATATTGGGCAGGGGCAAGGGCCTGTAGGCCATTTTTTCCCTCTATTGTCCCATTAGGGTCTTTAGCTGTAGGGATCGCGAACCTTTAGAACAATTCCCAATCAGAGCATTTCTCAGTTTCTACTCCGTAGGGGTGCATGCCACAGACTAGGGGATTACCGCCATAGACTTGTCCGTGGTAGTGGCTACATCCTATACAGGCACGATGTTTAGTAGCGATCGGCTCTACGTTGTAGAACAAAGGCTCAATGGCTTCTGCGTCAGAACTCTCCAAGCCAAAGTACAGCTCTAGTAGTGAGCTTGTCAGCTCATCAAGGCGCTGATCAACCTCAACAAAAACTGTGCTTTGTACCTGTTCTACAATTTCTTCAGAAAGCTTGGCAAAGATATCAATTGCATCATCAATATCGCGCTTTACTTCTAAAAAGAATAGCTCTACTTCATCAGCTATTAAGTCGAAGCTAGTAAAGAAATCTTTTGACCAATCTTCCATAGGTTTGTGGCTTGCCTGCAAGCGAGAGCGGGGACTGCGCCGAGTTTGTCTCTAGTCAGCGCCAACACATTGGATGGAACCCCCACCTACCAACTCCAGCCTTAGCAATTGGTCGAGGGAGACTGATCAAAAATCATAACTTAGATAGATGACTTCGTCGCATTCTGTTTACAGACGGCAACTACTCTCGCTCTAGCCGCCGGAGTTCCTCCTGCAAATCCAGCACTTGCTGGCGCAAATTGTCTACACCTTGAGTTTCAGCCTTGGTCGGCTCCTCATCATCCGAGAGAATTTCGATCCGTCGCGGTTCGGAGTTGGTCGGTTCTGGAGTAGGGGTAGCTCCTGGTTGCTGGGCTCGATTCACCATGTCTTCGACAAATCGACGAGCCTCTTCTGTGCTCATCTCTCCCTTAGCAACCAGTTCATCCGCTAGTTTTTGAGCTTGTATCCGCAGTTCCCCTATCTTGCCACCTGCTTTCTCACCTGCGTAGGAGGCTAGACCCACACCAAGGTAAAACGCTTTTTGCACAAGATCACCAAATCCAGCCATAGCAATAACCGCTCCTTAGCATCTTAAAAGTTTAATCACAGTCAGTCGCGCTGTTAGAAGTAGGGCAGTTGTCCGACTTCTAACAGCGCGACTGGTCAGGCAGATAATTCTAGGATAGGCAGAAATCCAGGCCAGTGCCCACTGAGAGTTTTCTTCGACTAGCCAAAGCCCTAGTGAAGGCCCACAGGCTTCATATTGGAACAAATTCTATCAGCACAAGTAGGCGGAAGATGTAGCGATCGCCTCTGGCATTTTTCCAACACCCTTTAAAACAAAGGAGACCCGGAGACCACGCCTGCTATAAGCATCCCGTATTGCTGCTACCTTCCGGTCCTGACAAGATTTGGGCGTTATGGCCGCGTGGGTCCGAGTCGATCCTTATTATAACCTGAGTTACGTCAATTCTTCTATCTAGCAACTCAAATTAGTAGCTCGTAACTTTACCATTCGGGCGTTGAATGACTGTTTCCATCATGCGACGCTTGGCTTTGGGGTCAATACCCACTACACGGACGTAATCGTTACTATGCTCTGCGAGGCAAGCTTCCACTGCCGCGATCGCCTCTGACTCGTGCCCTTGAGCCACAGGATAGGATTGCCAAGAGTTAGTACGGAAACGACGCTCATCGACAAATTCAATGCCTAAGCGATAGCCTTGAGCCAAAATTTGCTGCACCTTATCTGCCACCGCACCCTGCAAATGTTTTCCAGTCGATTGCTGCTGTTGAGGAGTGGACTCCTGGCGGTAGTTGGCAGGTTCGCTCACTTTATTAGAACCATTACCATTGCTAGGTTGAGGCGAAGCAGTCGGTGGTTCGGGACGAGGCTGAGGCGCAGGGCGGGATTCCTCTTCGTTAGTCCGATGAAATCCTAGCCGCAAGTTGCGATTGTATTCCTCTGACAAGCGCATTTGCTGCACCCGTTGCTGCTCTTGTACCATGAATTCGCCGACTTCAATCAGATGCGGCAAGCTAAAGTCAGGTCTGTGGAATTCGGGGGGGCGATCGCCGCTGTTGACCACTCTGAGAGAGACGCGATCGTACCCGACACCTTTAATGAAACTCAGCACCTGTTCATCATAAAGACGTGCCCGGAGCGCCCCAAAGAAATCCACCGATTGATTAATAAAGTGATCGACAAGTTGTTCAATCGCTTGGCGCTGAATCGCATCTGCTTCAAAAATGCCGCCAACAATGCCAATTTTGTCGTCTCGATTCGGTTCCCAATAGAACTTATCCATTCGCCCATCCCGAATCAGAGGGGCGTATAAGGTTGACAAGTCATTACCCGTGATGATGATTGGCACCCGATGCAATGGGGTCGAGTCGTAGCTGCCAGGGAGTTGAACGTTGGTCGGATTGTCCGCGATGTTCATCAAGGTGCCGTTCACCAATTGGGTGTTGACGGTGTACTGCGTCCCTTGATCGAGTCGGCCAGCACCTGCATCTAAGTCGTTGATCATCAGCACGGTCATTCTGCCTCGCGTCCGAATCAATTCGGCAGCTTCTCGGTAACGCAAGCGAATCAGGCGAGCAGGATCTCCAGCATCAGGGCTTTCGAGCTCTCCCGCCGACATATGAACAACTTCCACCCCAAGACGCTCGAAGACTAATTCGCACTGAAAGGATTTTCCTTCCCCTTTGCGACCGTGGATGCCCAAAAGCAAGGGAACCCGGACGTTGGGCAAATCGAGAAAGTTTTTCGTGATGTGAACAGCTAGCTTATCGAGGAAGCGAGGTGAGATGTAGTAGCTCATGACGTTGGGGGAAGTAAACTGCTGGGCCTAAAACTAATGTTAAGTTTTTCTGACAAATGCGATCGCTAAATTGAGCGACAAAAGCTTACTAATCCAAAAAATAAGGAGAGGTAGAGTTTTCTACCCCTCCAGACTTTCACCTAGGAGAGTGATTGCACTAGGTTGATATTAAGCACAGGCAAACGGTTGCCCTAGCTTACTTGGTAGATACAAGCTTAGAAGCGGTTGGTGTTTGGCTTGTGAACAATGAAGCTCAGCACTTGGCACTGCTTGATGTTGTCAAAACCAACCACACGGATGTAGGAGCTGGAGTACTCAGAGCGGCAAGCCCGCACTTCACTGAGAACTTCTTGGGTGCTGGATGCGCCAAACAGAGGCAACTTCCACAGGGTCCAGTAGTGCTGCTTAGGATCGGAATCTTCGCTGAACTCTACAGCGGGGATGTAGCCTTGGTCAAGAATGTACTGGAGTTGTCTGCTGATTTGAGCGTCAGACAGAGGGGGAAGGTAGGATAGAGTTTCGTAACGACGCTCTTTAGGTAGAGTTCTCATGAGTCTTGTTGCTATTTCTTACGTTTACGGGAACTAAATCTCACTGCTAACCAGGAAGGTTATCCAGACTAGATTCAGAATCTTGTGCTGGTTCTGGCTGGGGGGAAGCATCAGTCGTGGTGAGCTGGGTGATTCGCTCCAGCTGCTGACGCCGATGCCCAACGTTGGCTTGCTTAATGTCAGTGCATGCCATTTCGGGCAAGAATTCGGTCACTGACTCTGCTAGATGCTCTCTCACAGTCATGATGCGAAATGCCAATTCCTGATTTTCCTTCAGGAGCGCTTGGAGATATAGTTCTCCATCTTGGATGGTGCCTTGACCAGAGAAGTGATGCAACCAAAGCGCTAGTGGTGGATTCGTTTCACTCAGTTGAGCTAGGACTGTCCGCATTGCCTGATAAGTCAGGTAGCTAACCAGCACCTTCGTTGTATCTTTGGCAATTCTCTTGATATCCATTCAACAACCCCAGCCAATGGAAAAGAGTGAAGGACCAGAGATGAAGGATGAAAGTAAATTCATCCCTCTTATTTCCTTCAACCTTACAGGGTATCCATTGCCTCGAATTCGAACTTGATTTCTTTCCACAGTTCGCAGGCAGTAGCCAATTCAGGGCTCCACTTGCAAGCTTCACGGATGACGTCGCCGCCTTCACGCATCAGGTTACGACCTTCGTTACGAGCTTGGATACAAGCTTCCAAAGCCACACGGTTAGCGGTTGCACCAGGCGCGTTACCCCAGGGGTGACCGAGGGTACCACCACCAAACTGCAAGCAGGAGTCATCCCCAAAGATTTCTACCAGCGCAGGCATGTGCCAAATGTGGATACCACCGGAAGCCACAGGCATTACACCAGGCATGGAAGCCCAATCTTGGGTGAAGAAGATACCGCGAGAGCGATCTTGCTCAACGTAGTTCTCACGCATCAAGTCTACGAAGCCCATGGTGATACCTTTTTCACCTTCGAGCTTACCTACAACGGTACCGGAGTGAAGGTGGTCACCACCAGACATCCGCAAGCACTTCGCCAAAACGCGGAAGTGGATACCGTGGTTCTTCTGACGGTCAATTACAGCGTGCATCGCACGGTGAATGTGGAGCAGAATTCCATTATCACGGCACCATCTAGCCAAGGTGGTGTTTGCAGTAAAACCACCTGTGAGGTAGTCATGCATGATGATGGGGGTGCCGATTTCTTTCGCGAATTCAGCCCGCTGCATCATCTGCTCACAGGTAGGAGCGGTGACGTTGAGGTAGTGACCCTTGATTTCGCCAGTTTCAGCTTGAGACTTTTCGATAGCTTCTTGAACGAACAGGAAGCGATCGCGCCAGCGCATGAAAGGCTGAGAGTTGATGTTTTCGTCGTCTTTGGTGAAGTCGAGACCACCACGCAGACACTCGTAAACTGCACGACCGTAGTTCTTAGCAGATAGACCGAGCTTAGGCTTGATGGTGCAACCTAGCAGAGGACGACCGTACTTGTTCAGTTTGTCGCGCTCAACTTGAATCCCGTGAGGAGGACCTTGGAAGGTCTTCAGGTAAGCCACAGGAATCCGCAGGTCTTCTAGACGTAAAGCCCGAAGCGCTTTGAAACCAAACACGTTACCTACAATCGAGGTCAACATGTTGGTAACGGAACCTTCTTCGAACAAGTCGAGAGGATAAGCTACATAGCAGAAAAACTGGTTGTCTTCACCAGGAACGGGTTCGATGTCATAGCAACGACCCTTGTAGCGATCGAGGTCGGTCAACAGGTCAGTCCAAACAGTGGTCCAAGTACCTGTGGAAGACTCAGCAGCTACAGCCGCGCCAGCTTCTTCGGGAGGAACACCGGGCTGAGGAGTTACCCGGAAAGCAGCCAACAGATCTGTATCTTTAGGTGTGTAGTCTGGGGTGTAATAGGTCAGACGGTAATCCTTAACACCAGCCTGATACCCAGTTTTTGTCTGAGTCTTAGTTTGCGAATATGACATACTTTCCCTTCCTAGGAATCACTCAACTTACATCGATTAACTGAGTGCATCCAGACCAAATTGAGACATTCAGAGATACTTCTCTAACTGAGTCTGAATACTGTGCGTAGGCACCTCTGCCTGTGGACTTGAGCCATTGCTAAAGCTTTATCAAGCTGGTGCAACCCCACCTTTTACCGGGTCCACTCTGCGCCCATCAGTAAGCTCTAACAAAATATATCAGGAATTCAATAAGCTAAACCTTAAACATTCTTTACTCGCTTATATTCTTTTCTTATAGATGAATTCCGAAAGTAAATTCTCAATATTTTTCTTCACTTTTCTCAAAAATGACTCAGGTGAAGGCTCAATGAATTCGCAGTTTACCTAAACTAAATTTATTTGTTTTTTTGCCATTTTATGCTCTCAAGTCTTAACTGCAAGTTAATCGAATCAGTCAGGGATCAAGAAGCTTAGAAGTATATTTGACAAGATTTGTTAAGTTGACTCCATCTAGGAAAACAACTCAGAATTTTTTGAAAGCGGATCAGTGATTAGCCATAATGATGCGCTGTAAAAAGCGCAGGGTATTTGGGACTCTACAGAACTCAGCCGCAGGCTAGTAGGTTAGCGCAGCGGTAATGAATTAGCCCAAAAGTAGCGATCGCGATCTTAAGCAGTTCAGCTAATTTTTCCTGATCAAGTAATTTTTAGTCGTTTGCTGAACCAGGGGTAGGTAGCAGATTAAATAGCAGCACATTTTTCTCTAATCCCTGACTGATTCAGAGACTGGCGGGGTATGCTGATGCACAAGATGCTCTATTCAGCCTCGACTGTTCTAGCGCTAGAGGCTCAACTCAGCTGCCTCTAAGGCTTATAGTAGGGTGAGCTGAAATTCTTTACTTCTAGGTAATTAAGGCGCGTTCCCCATAAGTGCGATACAAGTGCGATCGCTCTCTAGAGCTAGCAATTGTCTTGGGCAGTTGAATTAAGCTGAGAGCATTACCTAGATAAGTTGATTAATTTATTGCTTACTTCCCCAAGGTAGGAGCCCAGGTAGGAGCTTTGTCATGGCAATTTCGCGAACTCAAATTGGTGTAATTTTTGGTGCTACGTTGCTATGGCTAAGCTTGCCGGGGATCGTTAGTCAGTTTAATGGGTCATCTAGCCGCACCCTAGCTCAACCAGCGGCAAGCGGCGAGGCCGCACCTGTTTACCCTAAAGAAGCACCGCCTCTGCGGGTTAGGCCGTTACCAGGCGATCGCCAATTGCAAGAAACCCAAAACCTGGGTGCAGACTTCCGAGTTAGTGCTCTGCAACCGGATTATACGGGCAGCTTGTGGGTAGGGTCTTGGCAAGGCTTAGCACGTGTCAACCCGAACACGGGCAAGATTTTGGCACGAATCAAATTACCGAACTACACGATAGGGGCCTTGGCTCAAGACAAAGTGGGTCGGGTTTGGGTAGGAACTTATACAGGATTACTGCGAGTTGATCCTCGGAGCAATGAGACGACCGCCCAAAATTTTTCCTTGCCCTCTAACCGGGTTCTGTCTCTCTTAACCGATCGCCGAGGTTATTTGTGGGTCGGCACCGATCGCGGCTTGGCACTGATTAGCCCCGACCAAGGGCTGCTGATGACCACCGTCAAGGATTTGCCCGGAGTCAGCGCCAACGCTTTGGCGTTGGACCCGCAAGGACAACTTTGGGTTGGTACTTTAGAAGGCCTAGTGCAGATCGACACTGCCAGTGGTTTAATCGTCAGACAACAGCCGGAAGTACCTGGAACTAGTGTTCAGGCTTTGACCCTCGGCCCCAGAGGGACTTTGTGGGCTGGCACTCCTAATGCGCTGCTGGAAGTTGACCCTCGAACTGGGCAAGTGCTGCGATCGGTCACTCAGTTGCGGGGTCGCAATGTTTTATCAGTGCAGTTCGATAAGGTGGGAAGTCTTTGGGTTGGTACTAGCAAGGGATTGGTTCGAGTCAACCCCTACAACGGGGCGATCGCAGGTCAGATTCCCAACTTGCCTTCCGACGAAATCTTGGCTATCTCCCCCGACACAGGCAACAAAGTGTGGGTTGGCACCAGCGAAGGGCTAGGTTGGGTGAGCTTGACTACAGGAGAAGCCAAGCCACATCTCGCGTTCACCCGTGAAAGAACCGACTTCGAAAGTCAGGCTCAAACGCCTTAGGCAGCTTGTAAAAATAAGTTGAGCTTTTTCCTGACTTCATGACCTACCTCAACAGAGCAACTAAGCTTGAACTGTAGGGTTATTATGAGCAGCATGATCGCAGCGGATGTTGTTGAACAAATTCGCTTCAAGTACGAGGCATTTGCTCCTTATTTGAATGAGCAAACACGACGCATCTGGGCAGCAATTGAAGCACGAAGTTTGGGGCATGGTGGTGTGAGTGCACTATCAAAGGCAACAGGACTGAGCCGCAATACGATTACATCGGGACAAAGAACTCTAGAAGCGACTGAGGAAACGATTGTCACAGGTTCGATTCGTAAACCAGGAGGAGGACGTAAGCGAGTCGAAGAGCGCGATGAGACATTAATCAAGCGTCTCGATGACCTGGTTGAACCGACGACTCGAGGAGACCCGACTTCGGCACTGCGATGGACCTGTAAAAGTGTGAACAAATTAGCACAGGAACTTCAAAGACAGGGACATCAAGTCAGCGCTAAGACCGTTTATACCCTGCTCAAGTCAATGGACTACAGCTTGCAAAGCAATCGCAAAACTCGCGAAGGCAAAGATCATCCCGACCGTGATGCCCAGTTTGAGCACATCGCAACCACGGTTGAGCAGTTTCAACAGTTGCATCGCCCTGTGATTTCAATCGATACCAAGAACAAGGAACTGGTGGGCAATTTCCATCATCCTGGGCGAGAGTGGGAACCAAAGGGAGAGCCTGTGGAGGTCAATGTCCATGACTTTGCTGACAAGACATTGGGCAAAGCAATTCCCTATGGCATCTATGACTTGGCTTTGAACCAGGGTTGGGTGAGCGTCGGCATTGACCATGACACGGCTGAATTTGCCGTTGAGTCCATTCGTCACTGGTGGTTAGACATGGGGCAACTGCTTTATCCGCGTAGTAAGCATTTATTAATCACGGCAGACTGTGGGGGCAGCAATGGCTACCGCAATCGCTTGTGGAAGTTGAAACTCCAAGAGTTCGCTGATGAGATGGGTTTAACGGTTCACCTGTGCCATTTCCCACCAGGTACGAGCAAATGGAACAAGATTGAGCATCGACTGTTCTGCCATATCACGCAAAACTGGCGAGGTAGACCTTTAACGAGTTTGCAAGTCATCATCAACCTGATTGGAAGCACTACGACAGAGCAAGGCTTAGAAGTTCATGCTCAACTCGATGAAAAGCGATACAAAACGGGCATTAAAGTAACGGATGAAGAGTTTAACGCGATTGCGATTCGGCGCAAACGGTTTCATGGAGATTGGAACTATCAAATCAGCCCCAGAAAAGCTGCTTAATTGCTCAACTTATTTTTACACGCTTCCTTAGCTAAGTTCAGCAACTGTAAAGGATTAGTTAGTTCTAGGGTCAAGAGAAACATCAAGGCTTAGAATTTTGCCAATTCGCCTGTGTCTACCTGGCCTGGGCCTGTTTACTAATCCTTTCTGAGATAGCTTATGGCAACTCGGCGCTTTTTCGACAGTCTACCGTTCTCGTGGGAAGGAAAATCTGCCGAAACGATTCAGAACGATCGCCGTTGGCTAGAATCCATTACGCGCAATGCTGCCCCGTTTTCGGACTGGTGGACTAAAGCGCGGATTATCCAGCTAGCTTACCCAGCGCCTCCCAACCCACCTGTCACAGCGCTAGGGCATTTACCAATCTATGCGGGGCTAGGTTCAGAAGCTGCGATCGCTGAAGTTTTGCAGAATTTGTGCAGTCCAGAGGAGTATCCTGACTTTCACCGCAAAGTGACTGTTGAGTTTGTGACGGAAACGCTCAACTGCTGGAAGTTGCGCCAATTTTCTCAAGCAATTAGCCGTAACTTTGAGGTTTACGCCGACCGGGAACATGCCAACACCTTTTTGGTAACGAGTACTGCTCCAGTATCGCTAGAGGTCGATCGCCAATTGCCTCCGCTCCATCGATTTCGGCCTCTATTCAACGTCGATGAGTTTGCTCGCATCATTGAGGAGCGTCAGGCCAAGCGGCTCAGCCTTAGAACTCACGGCTACTCCAGTCCTGCTACCAGCTTTTACGAATCGTTTATTAATGAAGCTAATGAGCTGAATCAGACCGATCCAAACACCCAAGCCCGCACGCTACAAAACGACCACTTCTACGTTGGCTATCAGTGGCCGAGCGAACAACCTGTGACCAGTCCAGGACTCTGGGCCGACTACCGAAGCCATTTGGGAATTGTCTTCAAGTTTTTATTCGTGCTGAGCGGCGTTGCAGGGATTTTTGGCACGATTCTCTATGTTTTTTTGAAACTGTTTGGCGTTCCAGTGCTGAAGTTGTTGGGGCTGCTTCCTGGCGTTGCTCAGGTATGGGAGCGGAGCGATTTTGTAGCTACTGTCGATTTGGCAGTGCAGTGGTATTGGATTGTGCCCACGGTGTTTTTGCTGTGGACGACTGTGTTCCTGCTCTTGCGAATTGTGGTTTATCTGCGCGATCGCTACCGAGCGATTCACTATGGTGCGCCAGATTTAGCTGAGTTTTTCTGGCGGCTGGACAAAGCCCTCAACAAGCTCGGCAACAGTAAGGCATCCAGTTCCTCAGAGGTCGAAGCAGAGGAGGCGAAATTTCAGGGCGATTGCCAGCTTAGCCTGAATCTCATCGGTCACAGCATGGGTGGACTGTTGGTTGTGAGCGTGCTACGAATCTTGTCCGATCGTTTTGGTAAAGATGACCAAGGTAGCTTACTCCCTGACCCCAGCAGTCCGGTGAATGAGGAAGCTGACAACATTGGCAAGCATCTCCGCTTAGATACGCTGATTTTGGCATCACCGGATATCCCTCTAGAATTTATGCGGGAGGGGCGCAATAACTATGTGCGCTCGGCAATGCGGCGCTGTCGGCGGATTTACTTGATGTCGAGCGATCGCGATATTGTGCTGCGCTACCTTTCTACAGTGAGTAATTGGTTTAGTGAACCGAGTATTCAGATGGCTGGAATGCGGCTGGGCAATATTTATCTCAAGCCGATTCAGGTTGACAGCCATACGCAATACCGCCCTTATATTCGCATCATGATCCATTCAGAGCGAGCGGTACAACCTACTTCGTCCTATGAGCTGTTCCGCAAATTCAATTATCTAGATTGCTCAGAAATGCGGGGTGATCAAGGAACGGGTGGCATTAATGCGGTGGCTTTTGCGCTCAATCGTTTTAATGGTTTGCTGATTGACTTAATCAACACGACGCTATTTTTGTTTGGCATCAAAAAGCTAGATGTGCATGGCGGTTATTTTCAAACCAACACGCGATCGTTTCAAATTCTCAAGTTCTTACTCACGGCCAACTTTTTGGCGGATGAGGTGATTAAGGATGAGATCGAAGCGATGATTGCAGGCACTCCGATTAAGTTCTTGCCTAGCCAGCCTTGGATTATGCCTACTTCTACTACTGACTCTACTAACTCAACCGTAAACAACTCCTAGAGAGTTAGCGATCGCTAAATTCGGCCTGTGGTAATTAATTTAGAACCCCCACCTAAGCAGAGCAAGCATAAAAATAGTGTCCACAGGCTGGTAGGGCGCAACACTACTCCGCCGCTCATGAATACCAGAAGAATTCCCAAACCCACAAACAACCATCCTGTCTGGCGAATACTGCGACTTCTCAAAACTAATATGCCGATGCCGCTGGCGATAGAAATCACGGAGCCTGCTGCTGGAATGTCTCGCCACCAATAAGGTGATATTCGGGTGGTGAAAATGATGTTTTGGCCGAGGAAATAAACCCCTACCAAAACCAAGGCTAAACCGATTAATTTATTTAGAAGTCGCATGAGTTCAGAAAAGGTTAGATCACCGAGTCAGTTCTAACATGCCCAGTCCTGAGGGATTCTCATACCAATTTAAATCAGGTGCAGGGCAGATAAGCTAGGCTGAGAGGAGTTGTTTCGTCTGCTCTGCTGATGGCTGGTGTCACCTCGATTGAAGTCAACGAAAGTTTAGATGAGCTCGTAGAACAGTTGCGCCAAGCAGCTACGCCAACTGCCAAAGAACGACTGCAAGTGCTCTACTGGCTCAAGCAAGAGCAGGCACCGAGTATCAGCACGATCGCTCAAGCGGTGGGGAAACATCGCAACACGGTGCAAACCTGGTTATCGATGTACCGAGAAGGGGGAGTCGCAGCGATGCTGGAAGTGAAGAAATCATCTGGAAGGGTACGGGTGATTCCACGATGGGCGGAAGAAGCCCTAGCCAAGCGCCTACAAGACCCTAATCATGGATTTCAAAGCTACGGAGCGGTGCAGCAGTGGTTGGCTCAGACGCTAGGGGTCGAGGCGCAGTATCACGCGGTCTATCAGATGACGCGTTACCGACTCCAAGCCAAACTGAAAGTGGCCCGTCCTCAACATTGCCGACAAGACCCTCAGCAGCGAGAGGCGTTTAAGCAAACCTTGCAGACGACCTCAGCCTGCTGAGTCAGCACGCTGGTCAAGGGCACGAAGACAAACGCCCGATTCGCTACTTTGCGTCCGATGAGAGCGGCTTTGGACTACACACGCTCATCGGGCGCTTGATTACCGCTTGTGGCGTCAAGCCCATTGGAGCGTGGGAGTACTTCTTCAAAGCCTTCTGGCTCTATGGAGCGGCCGAACCTGCAACGGGGGCATCCTTTTTCCTGCAATTTTCCCATGTCGATACGGAATGCTATCAGCGCTTCTTGGATGAGTTCTCTCAGGCTTATCCCGATAGCCTCAATATTGTTCAAGTCGATAACGGACGGTTCCACAAGGGCCAGGGTCTCGTGGTGCCAGAGAACATCATCCTGTTGTTTCAACCGCCTTACTGCCCAGAGTTAAATCCAGTGGAGCGATTGTGGGAACATCTCAAGGCAGATCTCAAATGGGCCTCGTTCAAGACGTTGGCTCAACTCCAAACCAAAGTCGATCAACTCTTGGCTGAGTTAACGCCTGAAGAGGTTGCTTCCATCACAGGTTATCCCTTCATCTTGGATGCTCTATCTGCCTTGAACGCTGTTTAAATTGGTATCAACTGGTTGGTATCTGATTCTGGGTTCTCGCGATCGCTGGGGAATATGGAGCCGAGCCATTGGGGGCGCTTGCCCCCAAACCCCCGCTGAGGGACGGTTGCGTCCCCAGACCCCCTCCAAACGAAGCTGACGATAAGTGTTTCGAGTCTTTGATTTGCTAATTTCTGTTGTTAGCTCTTAGCTTCTGTCTTCTGACTCCTGTCTCCTCACTCCTCTCTCTTCACCTTTCATCCCTCATCCTTCAGCTTTCCTCTACAACCGCACCAAACCGCCGTCAACAGCCAGTGTTTGTCCGGTGATGAAGGCAGAGTCTTCGGAGGCGAGGAATGAGACAGCGCCAACAATCTCGTCTGGGACAGGAGTTCGTTTGATGGCTTGCATTTGGGCGAGCGGGTCAAACATATGCACTTGTGGCCCTGCTTCTGTGGTGCCTGTGCGAACTAAGCCGGGGGCAACTGCATTCACGGTAATGCCGAATTCTCCCATTTCGGTGGCTAAGGCTCTGGTTAGGCCGATTACACCCATTTTGGCAGCGCTGTAGTGTGCCAGGTTAGGAATCACGAGCCAATTAGCGGTGGAGGAAATGTTAATAATTCGGCCAAACCGTTGCTCCTTCATACCCGGAATAAAGGCTTTGCACATGAGAAATGTGCCGTCCAAGCTCACGGCTAGGACTTTGCGCCAATCCTCAAAGCTCATGTCCTCAAAGGCATGAAAGGGATAAATGCCCGCGTTGTTGACCAGGATGTCGCATTGTCCCAGTTGCGTTTGCACGACTGCCGCAAACTCAGCCACAGATTCGGGAGAGGTAACATCACAAATTTGTACGATCGCTTTCTGTCCTGTTGCTTTGACTATTTCTTCGGTTTCGGTTGCCAGCGTAGTTGCAGCGATCGCGACATCTGCGCCGTCTTCTGCCAGCCGCTTAGCGAAGGCTTGCCCCAAACCTTTGGAGCCACCCGTGACTACGGCGACTTTGCCTGCCAATCTTTTACCCATTACAGCGTCCCCACGTTTTCAACTGCGTTATTGTAGGGACTCAACTTTCTGAAAGTAAAGCTGCACTCATTAAGTGGACATGGGAGAGCCTAAGCGTTGGCGCAGGATGAACTCTGCGATCGCTAGATCCACTGGGGTTGTGACCTTCAGATTGGTTTCTTCTCCGGGCACAATCCGGACGGGCAGGTTGCATTTTTCAAATAGCGCCGCGTCATCGGTCACTTCCCAACCTTGCGATCGCCCGGTTTCGTGACATTGCTTGAGCTGAGCAACATCAAAGCCTTGGGGAGTTTGAGCGGCCCACAGAAATTGGCGATCGGGTGTGCTCTTGATCCAGTGGGTTCCTGCCTCTACGACCTTAATCGTGTCTTTGACGGGGACAGCGGCAATCAGTCCAGAGCATTCCTGCAATGCCTCCGCACAGCGATCGAGCAGTTCTGGTGTGGCTAGACACCGCGCTCCATCATGAATCAACACGCGATCGGCTTCTGGAGGGAGTGCTTGGAGGCCGTTGTAAACCGATTCTTGGCGAGTCGAGCCACCTTGAATCAGTTTTATAGGCTTGGTTAGGGAGACGCTAGCAATAATTTCTTTGAAGTCAGGCCAATCTTCTGGCTGACCGACAATGCCAATCCATTGGATGGGGCGAGACGCTTCAGCCGCCAGCAAGGTCCAAGCGAGCAAAGGTTTTTCTAGGAGGGTCAACAACAATTTATTGCGATCGCTACCCATGCGACGACCCATTCCGGCGGCTGGAATTAATAAGTACACGCTATTCCCCTAACTTGCTCATGACTAAATGACCCCTGCTAAGTGACCCCTGCACTGACAATGCTTGGAATAAGCTTGGAATAATTGCAGTGTTTTTTAACAACTAGCTCAAAATCATCAGTCCCGTTAGCGTTTTAGAGACTGACTCCTTTAGAAGGATTGTTTCGCTAGGTATATCTTCACCTAAAATAGGGAGCGTCAGTCAACTTAAACTCTTCTAAATAATGCGAGTACTGGCCCTTGTCCCTGGTGGGATCGGCGATCAACTTCTGTTCTTCCCGACCCTTGATGACCTAAAACGGGCATACCCCGATGCCCAAATTGATATTGTCGTGGAACCGCGAGCCAAAGATGCTTACAGAGTCTGTAAGTCTGTTCACGACATCATCCCCTTCGACTTCAAACAAAACAATAGCTTGGCAGATTGGGGCAATCTCCTAGGTATTATTCGCGATCGCGAGTACGATACTGTCTTGTCCTTAGGGCAGCGTTGGGCGATCGGACTCGTCCTTTGGCTCACAGGCATTCCGACGCGAGTTGGTTATGCGGCAGGTGGTGAACGCTTCCTGACTCAACCAGTCCCCCTGAAGCAAGAACAGTACGCGGCGCAAATGTACCACGACCTCCTGCAAGGTCTTAACATCTCTACCCCCTGTCCAGAAATCACAATTAACGTTCCTAAAAAAGATATCGAATGGGCCGAAGCAGAACAAAAACGCTTAGGCATTCAAGAAAGTGGTTATGTCCTGATCCACGGTGGATCGAGCAACCTGTCTAAAGCCAAAGGTATTGATAAAATTTACCCGGTGCAAAACTGGCAAAAAATTATTCAAGATTTCCGGCAGCGTCAACCAAATCTCCCTATTGTGGTGGTGCAAGGGCCAGATGATGCGGAGTTTGTCACTCAGTTACAGGAAGCGGCCCCAGATGTCAAAGTGACCAAACCCAGTGACATTGGTAAGCTCGCAGCTATGATTGCAGCAGCCAACTTGATGCTCTGCACCGACAGTGCCCCCATGCATCTCGCGGTTGCTGTCAAAACCTTTACCCTGGCCTTGTTTGGGCCTACCGATCCTAATAAACTTCTCCCCCAAGCTAACGGTGCGGGCGAAACTCGCTTTGTAGGGATAAAATCTCCTACTGACAAGATGGCGGACATTACGCCAGAAACGGTGCTCAAGAAAGTTTGGGGCAATTAGAAACGGGATGCAGGGGGCAGGAAGTAAAGTTGCGGTCTTTTTGGATCGTGATGGTGTGCTCAATGTTGAGGCTGGCTACATTCGCAACGTCGCAGATTTGCATTTGGTTCCCGGTGCAGCTCAGGCAGTACGGCGGTTGAATGAGCAAAGCTTGTTTTGCTGCTTGGTGTCTAACCAATCGGGGCCAGCTCGCAACTACTATCCCATCAGTCACGTTGAAGCTTTGCACCAGCGACTCTGCTTGCTCTTGAACCAAGAAGCAGGAGCTCATTTAGATGCCTTGTACTTCTGTCCCACCCTCAGCCCCCCAGAAGGTGGAATAAATCCCGATTTGACCCGCTGGAGCACTTGGCGCAAACCCAACACAGGCATGCTGATTGCGGCAGCCTGGGAGCATGACCTCGATATCAGCCAAAGTTTTATGGTTGGAGATAAGGCGACCGATATCGACATGGCTCACAATGCAGGCTGCACCGGGATATTAGTTCAGACTGGTTTTGGCGATCGCGTCTTAGGTGGCGAATACCAACATCACACCCGCCCCGACTACATTGCCGCAGATCTCCCTGCTGCCGTTAACTGGATTCTGCAAAAAGCCAGTGTAATTTCTACTTGACCCAAAAATCGACCACAGACTTTTTGCCTAAACTATCAATCCAACTTACAAAATCACCAAGCTAAAAAATTCATCATCCAGTTCATAGCCAAACATCTGAGCCATTGACTTGAGGCGAGCTTTGCTGGGGATACCATATTGCTTCAGCCAATCTGCCAAGATAAACACTTTTTTCATCACAAACAACTCTAGAGCCTCTGGGTTGTACTGAATCCCTTCAACTCGATTAAATTGATGTGGCACTAGCATGGCCGTGTAGCGGACCAGTTCTCCCGCTTTCCAGTCGAGCAAAAAAGGCAACCAAGGATAAGCCGCATCCAGTCGCACAAACCACAGGCGAATCTCCGGGATTTCAGGCAACTCTCTGGGGTCTTCAGGCTCACGCGGATATTCAATTTCAAAGGTGATTTGCTGTTCTGAAGCCGCGATCGCCCCGTCTCGAATTAACTTCTCAATCACAGTTTGCACGGGCGATACATCTAGGTTGTTGAAATGTTCGGGCTTGAGCGAAATTGTGATTGTCATTGACCTTCCAAGCTGAAGAAATTGTTGCGGCAGCCAGTCTGCCAGGAATGATTCAATTTTCGCTGAATTCAGCCGCGATATTGCATTCTTGACAACTTCTTGGCGAAATCAGAGGGCGATCAGGAAGTCAGAAAAGAAGTATGATCAGTTCCCGTGATTTTTAGAGATGGGCGGACATGCAGAGATTCCAGGTTGAAGTCCTAAGGGCAACCACAAATCCCCAACAGGCGATTTATTTAGCCATGCACCAGGACTACAGCGAAGCCTGGGTCTACGGGGAGCGCGATCGCTGGCCCGATGAAACTAAATGTGGCGAGTTAATCACCAAGAACCTACTGGCGGGAAATCGGGGTCACTACGGCCCTCTAGAACATCCACAAATTATCCTCAACTGCGGCTGGTTCCCCCACTCCACCATGCAGCAAATCCGCACGCATCGGGTGGGCGTGAGCTTTGATGTTCAATGTCTCGCTGGAGATACAGAAGTTACCTTCGTTAAAGCATCGGGTAGCCTCCGCAAAATTAGAATTGCTGAACTCTATGACCTGTGGACCAATGGTGAAAAAGCCGTTAGGAATAGAAACATTCGCGGACGTAACGGTGAAGCACCTGGAGAGTACCGTCGTGATTGCAAAAGTCGCCTGAAGAAAATGTCGCTGCGGGTCTTGAATGAAGAAACTGGCATTTTCGAGACCAGCCATATTCAGGACATTTTCAATCAAGGCGTCCAGCCAGTCTATCGCCTCACCTTGGAAGATGGTCGCACTCTAGACTGCACCGAAAACCACCAACTATTCACGGCTCGGGGCTGGAGTCGCATGGGAGAAGCGCTGCAACTCCTGACCAATGCTGATGGTAAAGTCTTATCCTTCAAAGAAGATTGCCTTTTGATGACGAATGGAGTTGTCGTCGGCGAGGGACTATACCGCGATCGCCTTTGGCTCCAAGAACAGCTTGCTGCTGGGCTGACTGCTCGGCAAATGGCACAACAAGCAGGTTGCTCTGTTGAAGCAATCAAGAAATGGGTTTACCTACATGGTCTTAGCTTGAACAAAGCTAAATCAGGCACTCCCAACCCTTGGAACCGAGGACTGCGGGGCGCTTATCGTCTACAACTTACTCCAGAGCAACGCCAACAACGCCGCTTGCGATCGCAGCAATTGACTCGTCGGGGTGCCAAGAGTAATTTCTGGAAAGGGGGCGTCACTCAAGAACGAGTGGCGATTGGGGCTTGGACTCGAACCACTGCTCCTCAAGTTCACGAAAAGTTCAACTACATCTGCCAGCGCTGTGGTGAATGGGGAGGTCAGCTCCATGCTCATCATTTACTGCCTGTTTACTCCCATCCCGAACAAGCTTACAACTTTGACAATCTAGTGACAGTTTGCACTCCTTGTCACCAAACCATTCATAGTCAAGGGTTAGAGCTAGAGTTCGCTCAGAACTTCTTGCCTATTACCGAGCTACCTCCTAAGCCAAAACCCCAAGGTCGCAAGTTAAAAGCTCATCCGATGAAAGTCGTGCAGGTGAAGTATCTGGGACGACAGCAGACTTATGACATAGAAGTAGCGGGCCGCTGGCATAACTTTGTGGCGAATGGGGTGGTCGTACATAACTCATTTCGGTACACAGGACAACGCATTATTGATGTGGTGGAAGGCAAGCGAGATGTGGAAGATGTCTTCTATCTACGCCCCGTTGGTTTTTACACCGATCGCCAAGGCAAGCGCTACGAATACACCGAAGAACTGAGAAAGCAAGATTTGGAATGGTGCTTTGCAGGTTGCGAACGCTACAAACTCCGGATTGACCAGGGCTTCTCGGAGGAACATGCCCGCAGCTTGATTCCCTTTGATGTGCGGCAGCATTGGGTCATGTCGGCCAATGTGCGATCGCTGATGCATTTGATCGACCTCAGATGGAAAGCAGATGCTCAACTGGAAGCCCAAAAACTCTGTGAGCTAATCTGGCCGCACTTCCAAGCTTGGGTTCCGGCGATCGCCGAGTGGTATGAAACCAACCGATTAAAGAAGGCTCGTTTAGCGCCCTAGCTAGCTATTGTGGCTCGGCCTTGGTGACAGATCGCTCATCTACCCCCAAGGTCAGCTCCAGAGGTATGTTGTTTGGCAATGCCTTCACGAGAGTTCGGTACACGTCATAGTTGGTAGAGGCAGTGGTTGCGCGATCGCCACTCTGATAAGTAATTTGATACTCCACAGTTTTGAGAATTTGGGGAGTACTAATTTTTTCGTAGGTGCGTTGCCGCTGCTCCATTTCATCTACGGTCGGTCGAGGTGGTAAAGCAGGCCACCATAATCCTCGATCGTCTGGCCCTGTGACCGCACTTTCAGGCCGATTGCCGTTGCGATTGAGCAGAGAAGTCGTCGCAAAGGCTTCGGTACGAGTGGCTTGATCACGGCCTGGATTGGTGGAGTATTCCACTTGCCAGGTATAGGTGGTGCGAGCGGTCGCTTCATATTGGCTAGTGGTTAGAGTTTCGCACCCTGCCAGTGCGATCGCCAGTCCAAGCCCCATAAAGATGCGGCTGATTTTTTGCCAGTCATGCGAGCGTCTGTGCTTAAATCGATCAGTTACATCCATACAATTGGAATTTTTTAGGCTTAGCGACAAAAGTCTCATAGAAGTTTCTAGGGAATGCGGCACAACTTTTTATTTGATTTCGCTGTTTAGTAAAACAAAAAATAAATTATCAGATTCTATTCAGCTTTCAAGCTTCCTACTAACAGGATTTATCATCTTTCATCAAGAAAGGAGTTCATAATCTATATGGAGGAGCTGGCCTCAAAATTATTTCTCAATTATTTAATATCATCAGCGTCACCAAATCTTTGCAAATACTCAGCTAAAACAAAAGTTGTCTCAAGGATTGGCTTCCTTTAACTTAATTTAAACTTTTCCATTTTCATCCAAAAAACTCTTTATGCAAACCTTGAAAGCATTGGCCTCAGCAGCTTTAATAGTTAGAAACAAAAATAAAAACTCTTTCTGAGGGCACTAAATACATCAGAGCCAGACCAAGACAAACCTTAGGATTCTGAATACAAGGCTGTTCCTAGCTATTAAGCTTGCTGAAAACAAACTAATTTATTTAAGCAGACCTTAATTTTTAGCAATATTGTCAGTGTTAGCTTGACGACTCAAAGCTGAAGAAAGTAAAAAGCCACATTTGCCTCGCAAACAACCAGAAGATAATTAGGCAAAAGATTCTAGCAGTTCAAAGGCCATGAAATAAGGATTTCTCTATAGCTATAGTGGCAGATAGCGTGCTGGGTTATTTATGCAGTCACTTTCGAGTTATGTGTTGGTTCTGAGCCAACAATCAGATGATTTAGAGATATTAAAGTCTCTACTAAGCCGACTCTGCTGTGCTGTCAGTGTAGCTGGCTCAGAAGCACAAGCAATGGCTCAAGCGAATCAAGAACTACCTTATCTAGTAATTTTGTCAGGCGATCGCCATGCTTGGTCACGGGGCTTGGTTCATCATTTACGCAGCATGACCCGGACTAGCAACACGACTATTGTGGCCCTAACCGATTGTCATGCCCCTAGTTGGTTGCCCCAGGAAGAAAACCCTGGATTCGATGGTTTTCTAGTCAAACCGATCAGTGGCGACATCCTTTCTTCGTTAGTGCAATCGGCTAGAGTGCGGCGCAGTTGCTTAGTCGGAAGTTAAAGTTCGGTAGGATCGAGCAGTTGACGCTCACTTGGGCAACTAATAGACAACTAAACTTAGGCAACTGAGCTTCAGCAACTGAGTTAGATCCATCTAAGGCGAATCCCATTAGTCATGCAACTCGCTCCCCTCTATCCAGTCTTATACCAGCTTCTCAAGCCTGCTTTTCCGGGCTGTCTCTGGAGCGGTCATTGCAGCTCACCCGCGATCGCCCTCACATTTGATGATGGGCCTCACCCAGAGTACACCCCTAGACTTTTGGAAGTTCTAAATACTTACAGTATTCCGGCTAGCTTTTTTTGGCTGGGTGCTTGTGTGAATCAAGCTCCCACTGTAGCTCAAAGCGTTTATGAGCAAGGCTACTGGATTGGCTTGCATGGCTACGATCATCGAGCGTTTCCTAAACTCACTCCTAGCGCACTCAAACAAAGCCTAGAGCGAACTCAAAGCGCGATCGCCCAGGCATGTCACCTAGAGTTGGCTTACGTACAACAGCACATGATCGATGTTCGGCCACCCAACGGCTTATTTACCCCTCAAACCTTAAGCCTGCTGAAAAACTGGGGTTATCGCCCTGTGATGTGGAGCGTTGTGCCTGAAGACTGGGAACGACCTGGCATTTCCGTTGTGACGCAGCGGGTGCTCAAGCAAGTGCAGCAGGGTTCGCTGATTGTTTTACATGATGGTTATTTTGGAGGAGTTGATGTGGCAGCCACCGTCGCTGAGTTAATTCCTCGCCTTCTACAACTCGGTTACCACTTTGTTACAGTCGATCAACTTTGGCAAATGCAAAGCCAACACTACAATAAATAATCATCAGGGTTGCACGATTTGATTCTCTTTACCGACTTGTGGATTTGATTTTCATTCCTAAGCTAGGTTTAGGGTGCTATAGCAGGCTGCACAATCTCAGCTCAACTCAAAATTAAATAACTCCACAATCTTCTAGTCTTCTAGATTTTTGCACCCTCTCGCTTAAGAGATCAGGAAGCAAGGCTCTGCGGAGCCTCAGCAATCCCCTCATTTATGACTGAAAGTTACTGAATCTAAAATCAAGCAACTCTCTGGCAGGTACATCAAGTGTTACCTTTCGTTATAGATGAGAGAAAAATTCTTATTTTCAAGTTTTGGTTTGATAACAAGGTGCAAGATGGCTTGTCCTATCAAGGAGAGTTGTTTTGCCGCCTGCAAACCTTAGAGTTACGCTATCGTCCTCAGCTCTACCACTTTGGCTGCAAACTCTCCCAGCAAGGCACTTCAATTGTGATCAGTTCTGGCATCAATACTTGTAGCCTCTGGATTAGCTTGCGTGATCCTGCCATCAAAACCATGTTGGCAAACTCAGAAATTTCAGATTTACCCAACGTGTCTCCGTTCTCATTAGTAGAACCTTTTGAGCCTCCGCAAGCTGAGGAAACTAGCTACTAGATCCCTAAGTTTTAATGGGAAAAATTTAATTATCTAAGTAAAGCAATTTAGATCTTTTAATCTCCCCTCAAAATAATTCTGATTTGGCTGTAAGTTCGCTGAGCTAGGGTGGGTAAGTTGAATCAGCCGCTGTTGAGTTATCAGCCAATGCCGCACAGTTGGAGACTTTTGAGCTAACCTACGGCAAGGGCGATCGCCTTTGCGACTAATCTGAATCATCTCAATGCTGCTGTTGGCGCTCATTAAGCTGCACACTAAAGGCTCTCCGAAACATTTCTCGGTTTTGGACTTCTCTTGATGAAAAACTCATCATTCTCAAACCAGGGAGCTGAACGACCCTGTCAAAATTACTGACTTTCCCAGCTTCCCTGGCCTAGAAGCCACATTCTGAGCTTGCTAGCATTGTTGTCAACCTGCCATTGCATGAAATGTTTGCCTGAGTTCTGCTTCTTCGTGATGTTTACGCTATCATCAAAAGCTCGTGGATTCTTCACGAGTGTAGCCGATGAAAATCAAACTCCGTCATGGCTGCATTATGCTGACTGTGCATATCCTGCTAGCTTTCACCTCGTAAGTTACAGCAAGGAAAAGGATGCAACTTTTGTGAGAAAAGCTACAATCGGAGAGGCATTCAAAATTTCAGTACTCACCGATACCTTGGCAAAGCCTCAACTAAGCATTGTATGTTTGGGAGTGGGGTCAGTTTTTGCGCTGCTAACAATTAGCAATTGGAGTATTTCGCAAATTTATGATCAAATTCTCTAACTTCAGAGGGTTATCTTCTGAAAAAGCATGTTACCAATGATGGATAGAGATCTTTAATCTCTGTTAGCTTGTTGAGGTGAATGCTGTTGTAGGGAAGGCGATACCAAAGCTAGATGAGCGTCGCGTGCTCGACGGCATGATCACCTAAGCAACTTGTTTGAGATTTGTTCAAGCAAGTTTTTCAATCCTTTAGACCTTTAATGGTCTCAACTTTTTTGATTCTCTACATATAAGGAGCATGAGGAACGCGGCATGACCCAGGCCCATAACGTACTCGAAACCATCGAATCGCTTCGCGACGCTTCTGACGAACAGCCTGATGGTGAGCTGGATGACTTCTTACCTGAAGAAGAAGATGATGACTCTCTAGATGTGCAACCGGATGAAGGAGATGGTAAGTCCGCCAAGGGTCGGGCTACCCGACGACGCGCTCAAGCTAAAAAGAAGCATTACACCGAAGACTCAATCCGTCTCTATCTTCAAGAGATTGGCCGCATTCGACTTCTGCGGGCAGATGAAGAAATTGAGCTAGCGCGGAAAATTGCGGATTTATTAGAACTAGAACGCATTCGCGAAAGACTCTCCGATAAGCTTGAGCGGGAACCTCACGACGGTGAGTGGGCAAGCGAAGTCAATATGGGGCTGCAAGCTTTTCGCTCTCGTCTCCATTTGGGTCGGCGGGCTAAAGAGAAAATGGTGCAGTCTAACCTGCGCTTGGTAGTCTCCATCGCCAAGAAGTATATGAATCGGGGTCTTTCGTTTCAAGACTTGATTCAGGAAGGTAGCCTAGGTTTGATCCGAGCTGCCGAGAAATTTGACCACGAAAAGGGTTACAAGTTCTCGACCTACGCCACTTGGTGGATTCGTCAGGCAATTACACGGGCGATCGCGGACCAATCTCGGACGATTCGCCTACCAGTCCACCTGTACGAAACCATTTCTCGGATTAAGAAAACCACAAAGCTGCTCTCTCAAGAAATGGGTCGTAAGCCCACCGAGGAAGAGATTGCGACTCGCATGGAAATGACCATCGAGAAGCTACGGTTTATTGCCAAGTCTGCCCAATTACCAATTTCCCTAGAAACTCCCATTGGTAAGGAAGAAGATTCTCGCTTGGGTGACTTTATTGAATCCGATGGCGAAACACCTGAAGATCAAGTCTCTAAGAATCTGCTGCGGGAAGATTTAGAAAGCGTTTTGGGTACTCTCAGCCCTCGCGAACGAGATGTGCTGCGACTACGCTACGGCTTAGACGATGGACGGATGAAGACTCTAGAAGAAATCGGCCAAATCTTCAACGTCACACGGGAACGGATTCGTCAGATTGAGGCGAAAGCGTTGCGTAAACTGCGCCACCCCAACCGCAACAGCGTGCTCAAAGAGTACATCCGCTAAGCGGTTTACAGCATAAGCAGGGCACTACTTGTAGGTGCCCCAACAAAAAAAGCTCGTAGCACAATCGCTATTGAGCTTTTTTTGTGGTTCAAAAAGCAGACATGAAAAAACTGGAAGCTCAATTTGCAACTTCCAGCGTATTGGTATTTGAGGTTGACAAAACGACGTGACTAGAGCGTTTACATTAGTCCCCAAAAATGCAAAAAGCCTTCGTTGGAGAAAAGCTCAATTAAAGTAGCGGCTAGAAAGCCCAGCATCGCAAGGCGGCCATTCCAAATTTCTGCTTGAGGTGTAAAACCAAAACGCCAAGCGTTGCGATCGTCCATGACAGGTGTAGTAGTCTTGGTGATGTCTTGCATCGTTTTCTCTCCAAAGGTGTGAGATTAACAGAGATCACTCAGCGAACAGTGAGGTTTAGCTAAGCAAGAGGGTTAACACAAAGTTCTATAAACTTATGTAAACCAATGTAGCCAAAATTCTTGCTGTATGCAACATGGATTTATTGCGATCGCTTCCCCTATCAAGCAGAGGACAACAGCCCAATTGCCTTTAACTTACATCAAGCCCCAGAAGTGCAGGAAGCCTTGACCAGAGGTCAACTCGATTAAAGCGGCTGCCAAAAACCCAATCATGGCGAGGCGACCGTTCCAAACTTCGGCTTGAGGTGTAAAGCCGACCCGCCAAGCATTGCGATCGTCTAGGGTTGGAGGAGTTACTTTCGTAGTGTTTTGCATCAGTTTCTCTTCCTATGGCCGTAAGTTGTTAAGCAGGTTGTAACACCATGTAAATAAATGTAAACCAGTTTGATATCAAAAAGCCTCTTTCATAAGGAATAGACGCATAAGAAACAGACGGCAACAGCAACACGACCGATTAAAATTTCCACTCATTGGCGAAAATCGCTTGGCCTGTTTCAGGTTCAAAGAGGTGAATTTTGTCAGTAGCGATCGCGAGCCACATTTCCTCGCCTAAGCGCACCGCTTGGTCAGGACTAATTCGCGCTTGCAAGGTTGATTCTGGAGCTTCAGACCCCACTAAACGCACAAGCACTTGGGTTTCATTGCCTAGCGCTTCGACCCGTTCTACTTGTACGGGTAAGTTCTTGGGTGCGGGCACACTGACACTCACATGCTCTGGCCGAATTCCTAGCAAGAGCGATCGCCCATCATATTTTTGCAAGGTTGCAGCCCAAACTTCAGGCAAGGTGAGGCGGAACTGGGGATGGGTAATTAGCAGCGGCGCTTTGACCTGAACGGGTAGGAAGTTCATGGTAGGAGAGCCGATAAACTCTGCTACAAAGCGATTCACGGGTCGGTTATACAGCTCTAGTGGCGAAGCAATTTGTTGAATCTGCCCCGCATTCATCACAGCAATGCGATCGCCCATTGTCATCGCTTCCACTTGGTCGTGCGTGACGTAAATGGTGGTAGTACCGAGTTGCCGCTGTAGTTTCACAATTTGGGCACGGGTCTCGGTGCGGAGTTTAGCATCCAAGTTAGATAGCGGCTCATCCATCAAGAAAACTTGGGGATTGCGAGCCATAGCTCGTCCCAAAGCCACTCGCTGCTTTTGTCCGCCAGAGAGTTGTTTGGGCAAGCGGCGCAAAAGTGCCTCAATCTGCAACATTTGGGCCACCGTTCGCACTCGCTCATCAACCGTGCGCTCGCGAGCAGACCAGTAACGTAGGCCTTTAGGGAGCGATCGCGTGGAGCTGACCAGCAAATTCTCAGCCCAAACGGGTAATCCTTGCTGTCTGCTATTTCTCCGGGTTCTGATTAATTCGGAATTAGCGAGTTCTGGATTAGCTAATTCTGGGTTGCCTAGTTTGGTGCGTCTGAGGCCAAAAGCAAGATTGTCATAGACGCTCATGTGCGGGTAGAGCGCATAACTCTGAAACACCATCGCAATATCCCGCGCTTTGGGAGGCAAATCGTTGACTAAGCGATCGCCTACCCAAATGTTGCCGCCAGTTAGCTCTTCTAACCCAGCAATTAAGCGGAGCAGGGTGCTTTTGCCACAACCTGATGGCCCTACCAACACCATAAACTCGCCATCGTTCACGGTTAGGTTGATGCGTCGCAGGACCCTGACACTCGGCGTTGGCGGTGCAGCAGGCTCGGCTGAAACAGCTTCACTCACAGACGCAATGCCCTTAGCCAATAATGGCTCCGCTGGAGCAGGAACGTTTGTCCCTTCTCCCCGCCGACTGGCAAAACTTTTATAGATATTCTCTAGAACAACCTGCGCCACGATAGCTCCGATCCATAGCGTTGAAATTTAGCTTACTGAACTTTCTCTCCAGATTGCACAGTCTCTAGCCTTGGGCTAGCTGTATGAATCTGTCGCTAATCTATCTCCAAGGAACTGGTTGCAGTTTCTAGCTCTGTAATCATGGAAATTTTCTCCCCGGAGTTGAGAGGGAAGAGGCGATCGCCTAAACTATCCTTGCCTCGAATTGCCACTGTTTCTACTGCCAAGCGAGCCAAACGATTTTGATTCGTCCACAACAATACCTCAGTGTCAGGCAAAGCTGCTGTGATGCCTGCTAAGTTATCGGTCTTGGCGGTAAACTGAATTGCTTGAATGCCAATTTCACCCCGATTGGTCAACCGTAAAGCAGTGACAGGCATCCGTTTAGCATAGCCCCGCTCCGAGACGAGCAAGAGGTTACTTTCGGCTTCTAGAATGACGCAGCCTACTAGTTTCTCTTGCTTGCGAAGACGTAAAGCCTGATTACCTTGGGCGGTTCGTCCCATCAACGGTAATTGGTCTTCATCCACCTCAAATCGCAGCAATCGCCCTCCTGAAGTTGCGAGGACAATTTGCTGGCCGATAAAAGCTAGACAAGCATAGACCAATTCATCGTCGTCTTTCAGCTTGAGGGCAGTTAACCCCCGACTGGTCAAGTTGGTAAATTCTGAAAGCGGTACCCGTTTGGTTCGCCCCTGTCGAGTGAGCATTACCAAGCTCAGTTCTTCCACATTTTCTGGAATCAGGAGTTGAGAACTGATTGTTTCTGGATCACCTTGAGCGGCGTTAGGCAACAAGGTAACGAGAGGCGTTCCCTTGGCATTACGACCCGTACTAATTGGAATATCTCCTACCCTAATGGTGTAGGCTTTGCCACTTCGAGTAAACACGAGCAGTTCTTGTGCGGTATTAGTCCAGAGGGTCTGATTGACGACATCACTATTTTCTTCTGGGGCTGTCGGTGTCGGAGTCGAGTGGCCGTTTTTGCCGCGATTTTGCCGCTGGAAAGCTTTTACAGACAACCGCCGCACATAACCGCGTTGAGTCAGCTCCAGAACTGTCTCCTCTTCAGCGCTAGGTGCCTCAGCTAGGAGTTCTTCTTCCGGGACTGTGGTGACTGAAACGCTACCAGCGATCCGAGTCCGGCGAATATCTCCATGCTTTTTTTTCAATGCCCGGAGGTCTTTTTTCAGAGCTTTCAGAAGTTCATGGCGATCGCCTAACAACCGCTGCAAACTTTGCATCCGGTGGGTGAGTTCGTCATATTCAGTTTGCAAGTTCTGTCGCTCCAGTCCGGTCAAGCGCCGCATGGGCATAGACAAGATGGCATCGGCTTGGCGATCGCTGAGATTTAGCTCGTTTTGCAAGCTGATTTTGGCAGTGGTGCCATCCGGAGCATGGCGCAGAATCTCGATCACAGGGTCAAGGTGGGATAAGGCAGTCAATAGCCCTTCTACTAAGTGAGCGCGGCTCTGGGCTTGATTCAGCTCATTGGTATACTGCCGCGTCAAGGTGACTTCGCGGAAGTCGAGGAAATGCTGGAGTAGTTGCTTGAGGGTGAGCTGACGGGGTTGACCATCGACGAGGGCTAGCAAAATGGCCCCAAAGTTACTCTGCAACGGAGTTTGCTTGTAGAGGTGATGTAACACCAGTTGCGGACTCACATCCCGCTTCAGTTCAATTACAATCCGCATGCCATCGCGATCGCTTTCATCCCGAATGTCAGCAATTCCTTCAATGCGGCCCTGGTTCACCAAGTCAGCCATCTTCTCAATCAAGCCCGCTTTGTTGACTTGATAGGGCAACTCCGTGATCACAATGGCTGTGCGGCGCTGTCGTCCCTTACCCACAGGAATTTCTTCAACTTGGGCAATTCCCCGCATCGGAATGCTGCCCCGTCCGGTACTGTAGGCATCGCGAATTCCTTCTTTGCCGACAATCTCTCCTCCGGTTGGAAAATCGGGACCAGGAATAATTTCTAGCAGTTGCTCATCAGATAACTGGGGGCGATCGATTAAAGCAATCAAGCCATCGACCACTTCACCTAGATTGTGAGGCGGAATATTGGTCGCCATCCCCACAGCAATGCCAGAACTGCCGTTGAGGATCAGGAATGGCAGTTGGGCGGGTAGAACGGTAGGCTCTTGCTGCGAGTTGTCAAAGTTGCCAATAAAATCAACTGTGGCTTCGCCAATTTCACTCAACAAGCCTTCATTGCCAATCTGCGCCAACCGAGTCTCGGTGTAACGCATGGCGGCAGGAGGGTCGTCATCCACCGAGCCAAAGTTGCCATGCCCCGCCAAGAGCGGATAGCGACTGGAAAATTCTTGCACCAGCCTGACTAAAGCGTCATAAACCGCTTGGTCGCCGTGGGGGTGATATTTACCCAACACGTCCCCCACCACACGAGCACATTTCCGGTAGGGGCGATCGGGGGTGAGCCCCAGTTCGTGCATGGCATACAAAATCCGCCGATGCACTGGCTTCATGCCATCCCGCACATCTGGCAACGCCCGCCCGACAATCACACTCATGGCGTATTCCAGGTAGGACTGTTGCATTTCTATATGCAGGGCAGTAGGGATGACCTGTCCGTTTTGGATCAGGTTCAACTGTTTCGCCATGAGCTTTGTTCCTTAGTTCCTGACTTCAAACCAATATCTTGATAACTTGAGAATAGTGAGGCACAGCATACCTCAAACAACCCTACTTACAGCATCCCTCAGAGTAGGATCAAATCGGAGGGATGTGGCATCGGCATACCGAAGGGTAAACTACTGCATTGTGGGGCCATGATTAAGGAAATCAAGATGAAAACCGTTTTAATTGTGGAGGATGATTTGGTAAACGCTCGCGTTTTTGGCAAAATTTTGACCAAACGTGGGGGTTTAGCCGTGAAGCACACGGAAAATGTCGAAGAGGTAATGCAAATTGCCCGCTCTGGTGAAGCCGATATTATTCTGATGGATGTTTCTTTGGCTCGAAGTGTTTATCAAGGCAAATCGGTTGATGGCATCAAAATTACGCAAATGCTGAAAGCAGATCCGCAAACAGCTCAACTCCCCATCATCCTGGTTACGGCTCATGCCATGCAGGGCGATCGCGAGACTTTTCTGAAGCAGAGTGGAGCTGACGGCTATATTTCTAAGCCTGTCGTTGATCATCAACAGTTTGTTGATCAAATTACCGCTCTATTACCTCAAGATTAAGCACCTCAAGCTTAAAGTGCCTCAAAACAGAGTGCTTCAGGACTAGGTTCAATTCCAGCATTCCCCTGATTTCCGAACAGGTGGCAGCTGCTTAGATTGAACCATACAACAGTTTTTGTCAATTTTATACAAATGTACTACTAAGGAAATTGTAGCAAGTCTTACTGAATAATGGTTTCAGACTGGCTGAGAGCCTCTACTCAGCTTCTTGGTTCCTATTGCCAGGTTTGCAGCTTTACTAGATTTGCAGCCAGCCGACCTAGCTCAGGTAAACAATGAGTTCATGGGAGCCGTCTCAAAGTGAGTTCACCTAGCAACTACGAATATTACCTGGAGCTTTGATCCTAGCTTTTGTAGCTTTGCTTTTTCCTGCTTGTAGCTACTGGGGAGATTGCTGAGGGGCGGGCTGGGTCTGGTTCCGAGCTAGTGATGCTTGGATTCTCGGCGTATCGAGTAGCTTCTTGGCATCTGTGAGCAGGCGATCGCCCCAGAGGTTTTCCTTGAGAAACTTCATGTCAGCATAGCGACTGTCTAGGTCAATCGCTTTTTCGCCCAACACCAATCCTTGTTCGCGATCGCCTTTGTTATAGAGCGCGACTGCTAGTGCTAGCTGAGGTTCAGCGGCCTTGGCATCAATCGCCACCGCAGAGCGCCATTGCTTAATGGCTGCATCCACCGAGCCTTGCTCATACCGAATCAAGCCAATGTTATTGACGGCAGGCCAAAACTTGGGATCTTGTTTCACCGCAGCTTCGTACTGGGCGATCGCTTCTTGATAACGCTTCAGCATGTAGTAGGCATTGCCTAAATCAAATAACGCTCCAGATGTATCTGGCTTCAACTTCAGTCCTGCTTGCAAATACTCAGCCGCTTTGGCGTACTGGGCTTTTTGAAAATGCGCTGAACCTAGGGCAAATAAAATGGCAGTATTTTTGGAGTCTAGCGATCGCGCCCGCTCTAGTGACTTAATGCCTTTATCTAGCTCAGTTTCTTGTAGATACAAGCTGCCGAGCAACGACCAGACTTGCGAGTTATTGGGAGCCAGTTGAGACGCCAACTGCGCTCTAGACAGCGCTAATTCGTATTGCTGAAACTGAGCAAGCTGAGCTGCTTCCTGTGCTAGACTGAGGCCCTGCTGCTCTAACTGACTAGAGTTCAATTGCAGTGTGTGGGGAATCATTGCTTGCGCCGAGGCAGGTTGAGCAACACTCCACAAACCAAGGGCGATTAGGAGAGGAAGCAGAGGAAAGCGATTAGGCACAGTACAGTCCTAAGATAAAGAACACGAGTTTTCAGTTAGCTTAGACCATCTCACCCCAATCATGGCAACACCCTGAAGCAAAAGTCAGCCAAGAAAAGATAGCTGATTTGGGAGGGAGATTGGCATTGGTAGCACTTCCAGTGTAATTCATCGTCTATGCTGTAAGGTTGATCTCCTTGTATTCCGATCTTCGCCTCCACCCTCCTTGCCAGAGAGCATTTATTCACGTTCTAGGTTGAATTTGTCTTGAGCGCTCAGTTTACCTTTCAATGTCAGGCTCAATGCTGCCGTACTCAGGCTAGAGCAGGTCTGTTTACAACGCCACACGGTGTAGTAGAAACGCCTCGATTCATGCCAGTGGGAACGCTGGCGAATGTGAAGACCATCACCCCAGACCAGCTTCATGCCACTGGTGCCCAGATGGTACTTGCCAACACTTACCATTTACACCTGCAACCGGGTGAAGAGATTGTGGCGCAGGCGGGAGGATTACATCAATTTATGGGTTGGTCTGGCCCGATGCTGACTGATTCTGGCGGCTTTCAAGTGTTTAGCTTGAGCGAAATGCGCCAAATTGATGAGACAGGCGTGAAGTTTCGCTCTCCGAAAGACGGCCAAATTATTCACCTTACCCCAGAGCGGTCGATTCAGATCCAAAATCAACTGGGTGCGGATGTCATTATGGCCTTCGACGAATGCCCACCTTACCCAGCGACTAGGGAAGCGATCGCCGATGCCACAGCTCGAACTTATCGGTGGCTAGAGCGCTGCATCACGGCCCACCAGCGGCCCGATCAAGCTTTGTTTGGAATTGTGCAAGGTGGAGTTCACTTGGATTTACGGGCAGAAGCCGCTCGCTCTCTAGCAGCCCTAGATCTGCCTGGATACGCAATCGGAGGGGTGAGTGTCGGAGAACCGCCGGAACTGATTGAACAGATTGTCAAAGCCACCACACCATTGCTGCCTGTAGATAAACCCCGCTATCTCATGGGTGTGGGCACCTACCGAGAAATGGCTCAAGCGATCGCCGCTGGCATGGACTTGTTTGATTGTGTCATTCCTACTCGTCTAGCTCGGCATGGCAGCGCTTTAGTCCGAGGCGATCGCTGGAACATCAAGAACGCTCGGTTTCGGGAAGACTTTACACCCCTAGATGCCACTTGCCCTTGCTATACCTGCCAAAAATTTACTCGCGCCTACCTCAGTCATTTATTGCGATCGCGGGAAATCCTCGCCTACACCCTGCTGTCCATTCACAACATCACTGAGTTAGTTCGATTTACTCAAGAAATTCGAGCCTCGATCTTACAAGGCTCCTTTGCAGAGGATTTTGCTCACTGGTTAGCCCCTGCTTCAACTCCTGCCTCCGTCCCCTAGGAGCGCCAGTCGAAATCGTTGTAACCTCAGCGCCGCCCAGCAAAGCGTGTTAAGATACGTACCAATTCTGAAATCTGTGTTGGAGAGGTAGAGTTATTCATGGAAGCGGCACTGCTGTTGGCAAAACTGCCTGAAGCTTACTCAATCTTCGATCCCCTAGTGGACGTTTTACCCATCATCCCAGTCTTTTTCTTATTGCTCGCTTTTGTTTGGCAAGCGGCTGTAGGTTTTAGATAAGCTGATAAATCTGGCTCAATCACCGATAAGATACTTGATTGCAAAAGGATGGCCCCTCTGTTTACGAGCAGCCATCCTTTTTTAATTGCTTTTCTTGAATTTTAATGAGAAACCCTTGAGGCGTACGCGATTTCACCCAAGCTTAGCCAGCGCGACCAGACATCACCTTTTGGTAGGCAGATCGTTCTGTAACTCGCTTCAAATAGTCTTGGATGCCGGGATAAGCATTGAAATCTAGCTTCAGCATCAAGGGCATATAAGCCAGCATTGCCCCCACTGCCACATCGGCCACACTAAAGTCATTGCCAACCAGGAAGGAGCGTTGCTCAAAAATTTGATTGAGTGCTGGAAATAGACGGGCAGATTCCCGTTCTCGGCTGGACTCGACAAAAATTCCTGGCCCTAGTGTCGCATTAGCAAACAAAATCCATTGAGCAATCTCACCTCGCTGTTCCGGTGAGGTAGGGGTCTGGCTATATTTCTCAGCCAAGTACAGCAAGATCGCACCAGATTCCCAAAGTTTATAGTCTCCATCCGCGATCGCTGGCACTTTCCCCATCGGATTGATCGCCAAAAAATCGGGCTGCAAATGAGCCCCCGCTTGCATATCTAGCAAGACAAATTCGTAGGGAATGCCAATTTCTTCTAAGTACCATTGCACAATGGATGCCCGACTGCGGGCTCCACCATAAAGCTTTAGCATGAACTGACTCCTCATCTGGTCAAAGGGCGATCGCGGCCCATCTCAAATACAGCCGGATCTACCCCAAATCAGACTTTACCTCAGTTTGTTACCAAAGACCTTTTCGGCCCCCTGGCCGTATCGTTGCCCAGTTCGTCCGAGCCGCCGACAGTTGCTCCTCTGTCACTTTCGCGCCCGTCAAGTTAGCGCCACAGAGATTAGCACCTCGCAAGTTGGCATTAGCGAGATAGGCGTGGCTCAAATCGGCTCCCCGCAAGTCAGCTCCTTCTAGGTCAGCATGGCTCAAATAAGCTCTGGAAAGGTTAGCATCCCGAAGATTCACACCGTTTAAGCTCGCTCGTCCAAAATCAGCGTTGAACAAGTTGGCACCTTGAAAGTTGGAGCTATCTAGCTTGGACTGATGAAAAATTGCTCCGACTAAGTTGGCACGCTGTAAATTGATGAGGCTCAAATCATAGGCTGCAAAATCACGTCGGCCCTTGGAATAAGCCAGTTGTAGAGCTTGGGCATCTAATTTAGGGGGTGCTTTCGCCCGCTCACCCGTCGATCCTTTAGTGCGTAAGACGGTCATGGATGCGGGTTTGGCAACTAACACTCGGTTCCGAGCGGTTCCTGATTGCAGACTGGTGGAATCTGATTTTGCTTGCCGCGCTCGAATGGCCATTGCGACCCGTGCCGCTGGAGAGGCCGTGACAGAGCTGCCCGTTTCATCTGTGCGATCGCCAGATTGGGGCCGAGTCGGATTTTGCGAATTCCCCTGATTCTGGCTCGACATCCCCTTAGCGAGACTATCTAGGTAAGGTTCTAGATCTAGCGCTCTCAAAATTTCAGCCGCAGATTGAAAACGATGGCGCACCGAGACTTCTAGAATTTTTTTGAGTACACCTGCAAAGTGCTCACTCACATGCACATGCTTCTCCCAGAGCAGTTCGCCTGTAGCAGGGTCATAGTCAAGATCTTTGGGCGACTTTCCAGTCAGCAGATAAATGCAAGTTACTCCGATCGCGTAAATATCACTGGCATAGACCGGACGCATTGCCATTTGTTCGGGTGGGGCATAGCCCGGAGTCCCAATCGCGTAGGCAGTCAGTGCCGTTTGTTCGGACACACTCATTGAGCTTTGGCTGACTTGATCTTTTACAGCACCAAAGTCAATCAGCACCAGTTTGGCATCCTGGCTGCGCCGAATTAGGTTGGCAGGCTTGATATCCCGGTGAATCACCTGCTGGCTGTGGATATATTGCAAAACAGGCAACAGTTCACTCAGAAACTGCTTAACCCCTGCTTCACTCAAGGGGCCTGCTTTTTTGACTTCCTGTTGTAGGGTTGAACCGCTAATGTATTCCTGAACTAAGTAAAATTCTTGATTCGCCTCAAAGTAATCGAGTAAACGGGGCACTTGTGGGTGGCTACCGATTTTACCGAGGGTTTTTGCTTCCCGGCGAAACAACTCCCGTGCCATTTGCAAGACATGAGGGGCAGTTGACGTGGGACGTAACTGCTTCAACACGCAACTGGGTTCGCCTGGTAGGGATTCGTCAATGGCTAAAAAGGTAGCTCCAAAACCACCTTGTCCCAGCGCATGACTGATTCGATAGCGATCGCGAAGCAATAGCTTAGAGCCACAAGCCTGACATGATTCAGTGTGGGTTATATTCTCAGGATTAGGACAGGCTGGATTTATGCAGTAGCTCATTCAGCATCACCCACTACAACTTCGCTCACTTAGGAATATTGCTACTCCACTTCAATTATCTGGTTAGAAACGACGAAGCGTAGTGTAGGTCATGCGGGAAAACCCTTGAAGACTTGCTAAAGATACTTGGTTCTTTTTTAAAGCATCTGTAAATCCCCAAGTATCCACGGTCATCGTCGTTACTTCAACCATACATTCTGACTAAAGAATGCCCTGAATTGGCTGGCAAGCAACTCACAATTCACGTAAATTAGCCGTTCCTACCTTGATGTGGCATTTTATTTTTCAGTTACTTAGCTCAGGCTTGTCTGAGAAGCGCGATCGCTCCTAACCGTGCCAGCTAATCATTAACTTGCATTCCAGCAAAACTTATTCACGCTTGAGTCAGTTCTAACAGATTTTGTCACGATTTCTTCTAAACTGACAATCGCAACGACAGGCATTGTCATCCTTGAGCGCTACAATAATCTGGCTGACATCGGTTGACATAAGTATTTAAGCAGGGCAATGCGTATTTCTCTGAACTGGCTGCGGGAACTGGTGGACATTACAATGACCCCAGAGGAACTGGCTGAAGCCCTGACAATGGCTGGGTTTGAGGTTGAAGACATTGAAGACCGCCGTACATGGGCAGACGGGGTGGTCGTGGGCAAAGTTTTGGAGTGCCAACCTCACCCCAATGCTGACAAATTGAGGGTTTGCCAAGTCGATATTGGTGCAGATGAGCCTTCTAATATTGTCTGTGGGGCAGCGAATGTCCGAGCTGACGCTTATGTACCAGTCGCAACCTTAGGCACTTACCTCCCTAATATTGACCTAAAAATCCGTCCAGCCAAATTGCGGGGTGTGCCTTCTGTCGGCATGATTTGTTCGCTGACGGAGCTGGGGCTCGCTAAAGAATCGGAAGGGATTTACATCTTTACCCAAGCAGACTTGAAGCCTGGTAGCGACGTACGACCGTTGTTGGGCTTGGAAGATGTCATTTTAGACGTTACTTCGACTGCGAACAGAGCGGATGCCTTGAGTCTGGTGGGAATTGCACGGGAGATTGCGGCTATTACTGGAGCGACGCTGCGCTTGCCAGAGCCTGCTGAGATTTCAGCTCCAACGAGTCATGCCCAATTAACGTTAAAAATTTCTGAGCCTCAAGCTTGCCCAACTTACATCGGTACGGTGATTGAGCAAGTTAAAATTACACCGTCTCCAGCTTGGTTGCAGCAAAGGCTTCAGGCATCGGGGGTACGCCCAATTAACAACGTGGTAGATGTGACTAACTACGTCTTGTTGGAATGGGGCCAACCTTTACATGCCTTCGATCGCGATCGCTTACAGGCGGTGGCAAATAGTGAAACTCTCACTATTGGAGTGCGCTTTGCTAACCCCGGAGCAACTCTTAAGACGCTAGATGGTCAAGAGCGAACGCTGCAAGAGCAAACCCTCCTGATTACAGCCAACGATCGCCCTATTGCTTTAGCAGGGGTGATGGGTGGAGAAGAAACCGAGGTTCACGAAGGTACCCAGAACTTAGTGCTGGAAGCAGCGCTATTTGATCCAGGCGCAATTAGGCGATCGGCTCGGAGCCAGGGTTTACGTACCGAAGCTTCAGCTCGTTATGAACGAGGAGTCAACCAAGCCGAGCTTACGGTTGCTTGCCGTCGCGCTTTGCAGTTACTCACAGAGTTAGCTCAAGGTACAGTCGTTGCTCAAGAAACCGAAACTCGCGCGGATCAGTCTTGGACCCGTTCGATTGAGCTGCGCTTAGATCGCGTCAATCAAATTTTAGGCCCGATTGATGCTGGAGATGATGTCGCGGATCTGCCTGCATCTGAGGTAGAACGGACTTTAACTAGTCTGGGATGCAGCTTAACTCCAGCTACTGAACCCGGTGTGTGGACAGTGACCGTCCCCCCCTATCGCTACCGCGACTTAGAGCGAGAAATTGACCTCATTGAGGAAGTGGCTCGACTTTACGGCTACAACAAGTTCTGTGACACGCTACCCAACAAGACAGAACCCGGATATCTCTCAGCGGATCAAGTTCTGACTCGCAGAATCCGCGAAAGCCTACGAGGAGCTGGCCTAACTGAACTGATCCAGTACTCTCTGGTTAAGCCTGGTGACGATCGGCAGGTTGCGATCGCCAATCCTCTGTTCACGGAGTATTCAGCCCTTCGCACGGATTTGATGGCGGGCTTAATTGATGCGTTTCAGTACAACCTGGAGCAGGGCAACGGTCCCCTAAATGGCTTTGAAATTGGTCGCATCTTCTGGAAAGAAGAGGACGGATTAGCGGAGGCCGATGCGCTGGGCGGCATTCTGGGCGGTGACCCCAAGGAGGGCAAATGGCTCCAAAGTGGGCGGGATTTACCCCTCTCTTGGTTCGAAGCTAAGGGGATTCTAGACAGCATTTTCCAGCGCCTAGATGTTGCGGTGGAATATCAACCAGATCGGCGTGATTCTCGCCTCCATCCTGGGCGGACTGCCTCCCTATGGATCAAGGGCAACCGTTTAGGCACGTTTGGTCAACTACACCCTCAGTTACGGCAAGAACGGGGCTTACCTGAGTCTGTCTACGCCTTTGAGTTGACGCTGGATGTGCTTTTAAACGAACTAGACCAAGACGAGAATATTACTCCTGTCTTCCGACCTTTCTCGACTTATCCGCCTTCGGATCGTGATATCGCTTTCTTTGCTCCAGTGCAAGTCTCTGTAGCCGAGTTGCAACGCACGATTACCAAGGCAGGCGGAGCGCTCCTCGATCGCATTGAACTGTTTGATGAGTACCGAGGTGAGAGTGTACCGACTGGGCAACGCAGTCTGGCATTCCGTTTGGTGTATCGGGCTAGCGATCGCACTTTGACGGATGCGGATATTGAGCCTGTACATCAGAAAGTCCGGGAAGATTTGGTAGAAAAGTTCCGTGTTGAGCTGAGGAGTTAATCGTTTATGCCTAAATACGTGATGCAGGGACGTTACTGTGAGAATGTCCTAGAGAAACGTGCTCCGTTTCGCCAAGCTCATTTAGAGGGTCTTGCGGCTCAAAAAGAGTCTGGGACTTTGATTACAATTGGGCCAACGAAGAATTTGACTCAGTGCTTCGGCATTTACGAAGCGGAGGATGAGCAAACGGTTCGTCGGTTGGTTGAGGCTGATCCTTATTGGCAAAATGGGGTTTGGACGGAGTACAACGTTTATGAGTGGATTCAGGCGATTTAAGGTTTAGCGCTGACTGTTTGGATCGTTGCTCATAGTGTTGCTCTTAAAATCCGAGCCTTGGGGGATATCCCCCAAACCCCCTTGTTGGAGGACGGTTGCGTCCTCCAAACCTCCTCCAAAAGGGCGCTGGGGTCTGAAATTAAATTTGTGGTTCATTTATTTGCTGGGCTTAGGTGCTGTTGGCAGAATGTTAGGGCTGTGGTCAGGTCGCTTGTTTGTTGCGGGTAGATGATTGGGGGACGAGCGATCGCGATTAAGGGTATCCCTAATTCAGCAGCAACTTGTCGCTTGACGTCTTCTCCACCAGCAATGCCGGAGGATTTGGTCACGACTAAGGAGATTTGCCAATGTTGCCACAACGCTTTCTCTAGGTCAGGGGAGATGGGGGGACGCATAGCGAACAGGCGATCGGGGGTAAAGCCTGAGGCGATCGCGGCTTCAATAGCGGTGACAGAAGGTAGAAGCCGAGCAAATAAGGCGGCGCGGTCTTGCCAAGGCTCAAACAGAGCTAGAGTCCTATAACCCACAATCAACAACACTCGCTGCCCCTGAAGGATATCTGTCGCCACAAGCTCTGAAAAGCTCTGAAAAACCAATCCTTTCTCTTTCTTTTCTGCTTCATCCCTCATCCCTCCTTCCTCCTTCCAAACCTCCCGCTCAAACCGAAGATAGGGAATACCGAGTTGGGTGGTAACGGCGATCGCGAGTTGTGAAATTTCTACGGCATAGGGATGGGAGGCATCCAATACTGCCACAATTTGTTGCTGTTGCAGGAAGGATGCGGCTGTCTCTGGGGTTAATCGTCCGACCCAAATTTGCAAGGGCGCATGATTCACTGCCTTCTCTACCGAGGAAACATAGAGTTGTTTGGCGGTTTCTGTGGTGACTGAGACGGTGCAAGCAAGTTGAGCTTCAGCGATCGCAGCGGCTAATTGAGCACTTTCTTGGGTGCCGCCGATTAACCAAATGCGTCTGTTCGCCTTCACTCAACCTACTTATCTGTTTGGAGGTCACTGAAGAATTTAAAACTGTACTTTATAAAGTTGAAATAATTCGCCAGCCTGGGTTTTCACAATTTTTCCTCCAGCCGCTTGGATGATCTTTTTCCACTCTTCCAAGGGTTCTAAAAACACTTCTGCACCTAGGTAGGTTTCTAGAATGGCCCAGTTTTCTGCTAGAGGTGTGTCTGGATTCAATACGTCGAAGACAAAGAAGGCTCCTGGTTTGAGGACTCGCTTGACTGCGGTCATGACGGCTTGCCAGTAATCTAGCGGGTAGTAACAACTAAAGCCAGTGGCGATCGCTAGGTCAAAGAAGGCAGGCTCGTACTTGAGCTGATGAGCGGGAGCCAGTTCTACCCCTTTGAACAGCTTAGAGTTGAGTTGCGGCCCACGAGCAATGAGCGTATCACGGGCAAAGCTGCTCATCTCCTGCCCATAAAATAAAGCGCCCCAGTCACGCCAGGGATAAATCAAAAAGCTCACACCACAGCCTAAATCTAAACAGCGCTGATTTTTTTGGGGTTGAGCAATCTTCCAAAACGGAGAAGCAGTTTTCGTTTGCAGCGTTCCTGCGGTCCATTCTTGAAAGATGGGCATTGCTTCTACAGCTTCTGGCAGCTCAAAGGCTTCTCGGCGATACTCACGATCGAAGCGCTGGACAACCCCAGCAATCTGAGCTTGCCAGTTGCCGCTAGATGGACTCAACACATTAGAGAGCAGGTCGCCTGATGAAAACGCTTTGGATGAATGGCTACTACGTTTTTCAGACATTACCTGGTTCCTCTAATAGGGCTGAACTTCTGTAAAACACTACGCTTAGTTTTCAACCCTTTAAGGCTTTGGTAAAGTTTTGGCGATAAGACTTGTTGACGATCAGCACTGGCCAGAGTAGCCCTAAGTAGATTCGTCCTTGGCTAAAGTTCGTCCGCCGAAAACCGCTCCAGAACTTCCAAAGCCCACCTGCGTAAGTACCCAATAACAACAAGCTAAGCAGTGTAGTCATGTATCCATTTCTCCGATTCACACATCAACTTTAGCTGAGCGCCTACTCTACACTCAATGTAGCTTCGATTTACGGGAAACGTATGCTTGGTTCTGACGTGACCTAGCGATCGCCAGAAAACTTAATGAATTAAGAAGTTTATGCGGCAGCAAATCGGAGATTTCAGTATTCTGTAAGAGCATGGATACGGTCTAAAAATTTCACTCCGATCGCAAGCAGAATCTAGATTACTTTCCTCTCTGCTACTCGTTAGTTTCTAGCGCTTGAGATAGTCGACCGTTGCAATCCACAAAATGGTTAATCAGAAGGAGTGACTAAACGATTCTGTTGGTTTGCTTTGTCTAGGAAGATGGCGCTAACCCCCATGAAGCTTACCTTCTGGAGGATACCCGCAGTCTTACTACCATAGGAGACTAGAAAGCACGAGTCGTTGAACGACTGAGTACAGCGCGCAAGTAGAAAACTAGGAAGGAGGATTTATGCGAGCAGTGCTGATGGCCGGAGGCTCAGGGACGCGGCTCAGACCGCTAACCTGTGACCTTCCTAAACCCATGGTGCCGATCCTAAATCGACCGATCGCTGAGCACATTGTTAATTTGTTAAAGTGGCATCGGATTACTGAGATTATTGCGACGCTGCATTATTTACCCGATGTCATGCGAGATTACTTCCAAGACGGCAGTGATTTTGGCGTACAGATGACTTATGCCGTGGAAGAAGATCAGCCTCTAGGAACCGCAGGCTGCGTTAAAAATATTTCTGAATTACTTGATCAAACATTCTTAGTAATTAGTGGTGATAGTGTCACCGATTTTGATTTAACTGCTGCCATTGAATTTCATAAACAAAAGCGATCGAAAGCCACTTTAGTATTAACTCGTGTGCCCAACCCGATTGAGTTTGGAGTTGTCATTACTGATGAACAAGCTCGCATTCGGCGCTTTTTAGAAAAGCCTTCAACCAGCGAAATTTTCTCGGACACTGTTAATACCGGCATCTACATTTTGGAGCCAGAAGTTTTAGATTATCTGCCTGATAATCAAGAGTCTGATTTCTCTAAAGAGCTGTTTCCCCTCTTACTCGAAAAAGACGAGCCGATGTATGGCTATATCGCTGAGGGATATTGGTGCGATGTTGGTCACTTGGAAGCTTATCGAGACGCTCAATATGATGGGTTGCAGCAACGGGTCAAGCTCGACTATGCCTATGAGGAGCGATCGCCTGGGATCTGGATTGGTCAAAATACCCACATCGACTCCACTGCCAAAATTGAAGCGCCGGTGCTAATTGGGCATAACTGCCGGATCGGGTTTAGAGTTCAGATCAGCGCTGGCACGGTGATTGGCGACAATGTCACTGTGGGGGCCGACGCTGACCTAAAACGGCCCATTATCTGGAACGGGGCGATCGTTGGAGAAGAAGCGCACCTGCGGGCTTGCTGTATTGGCCGTGGCACTAGGGTGGATCGTCGCGCCCATGTGCTGGAAGGAGCGGTAATTGGTTCGCTTTCCGTCATTGGCGAAGAAGCTCAGGTCAGCCCTAACGTCCGCATTTGGCCCAGCAAGAAAGTTGAATCTGGAGCGACGCTCAACATCAACTTAATTTGGGGGCAGGCGGCTCAGCGCAATTTGTTTGGGCAACGGGGTGTTTCTGGTTTAGCCAATGTCGATATTACGCCAGAGTTCGCGGTGAAGCTGGGTGCAGCCTATGGTTCTACCTTGAAATCAGGCGCACAAGTTACGGTTTCTCGTGACCAGCGCAGCATTTCTCGGATGGTGTCGCGATCGCTCATTGCTGGCTTGATGTCTGTCGGTGTCAATGTCCAGAACTTAGAAGCAACGGCAATTCCAGTGGCTCGAACCGCAGTGCCTACCTTATCGGTGCGGGGTGGCATTCATGTGCGAGTGCATCCAGAGCGAGCAGACCACATCCTGATTGAGTTCTTTGATCAAAAAGGCATCAACATTTCTAAGGCTCAAGAGAAAAAAATTGAAGGGGCTTATTTCAAAGAAGATTTTCGGCGTGCCTTAATTCACGAAATTGGCAATGTCGTCTACCCCAGCCAAATTATCGACATCTACAGCACTGCCTTTGAGAAGCACATCAACATTGAGGCAGTGCGTCACAGCAGTTCCAAGGTTGTGATCGACTACGTGTATGCGGTTTCTGGCGCAGTTTTGCCACAGTTGTTGGGCAAGTTTGGCTGCGATGCGGTGGTGTTGAATGCCAGCCTCAGTCAGAATTCACCAACTACAGCCGATCGCGAGGGCTTGCTAAACCAGTTAGGTCATGTGGTAGAAGCATTACGGGCTACCTTTGGCGTGCAAGTTTCTGCCAATGGCGAGCAGATGATTTTGGTGGATGAAGCAGGCATTCCGATTCGAGGAGAAATGCTGACGGCGCTAATGGTAGACATGATGCTGACCAGCAATCCACGCGGAACCGTGGTGGTGCCAGTCCATGCCTCCAGTGCCGTTGAGCAAATTGCCCGTCGTCATGATGGCAAGGTCATCCGCACCAAGGCTAACCCAACTGCTCTCATGGAAGCCTGCCATACCAACTCTCATGTCATCCTGGGTGGCAGTGGCGAAATGGGCTTTATTTTCCCGCAACTGCATCCTGGTTTTGATGCCATGTTCTGCATTGCTAAAATGATTGAACTATTGACTTTACAGGAGCGATCGATCAGTCAAATTCGGGCCGACTTGCCACGGGTCTGCCACCGCACTTATACCGTTCGTTGCCCCTGGACGGCGAAGGGGGCGCTGATGCGGCACTTGGTAGAAACCCATTCAGCAGAAAACTTAGAGCTGGTGGATGGTGTCAAAATCTTTAATCATCAGCACGAAAGCTGGGTTCTGATTTTGCCGGACGCTGGGGAACCATTAGTCCACATTTTTGCCAATAGCGATGATCGGGGTTGGGTAGACGAAATCCTACGGGAATATCGTGGACGAGTCCAAGAATTTGTCGATCACGAGGAAGGCATGGAAGATTCTAAAGCCGAATCTTACAGCCTCTTGCAAATGTAGTGGGTAAACGTTAATTAGATGGCAAAGGCTTTATCTAGCCATTCAAACCCCAACACAAGTACGAATGTACTAAAATCAAGATCAGAGAACTGGGCGGAGATTGCGGAAAAGCTGTTTTCAAGCCCCAAACCATCACTTAACTCTTAGGATGTGATCTATTAGGGAAAGCATGAGTCACGATTGATATAACAGTTCCTCTCGCCCTAAACTTAACCCCTTGGGATTAGGAGAATTTTGATTTATGAATAGCTGTATCTTGATGGCAGAAATTATCCAAGACCCTCAGCTGCGCTACACATCTGATACCCAAACTCCGATCACGGAAATGATAGTGCAGTTTTCCGGGTTGCGGCCAGATGACCCCCCAGCCACCCTTAAAGTTGTGGGGTGGGGTAATCTCGCTCAGGAAATTCAAGAGCGTTATCATCAAGGCGATCGCGTGGTGATTGAAGGTCGTTTGAATATGAATACCATTGAGCGGCCCGAAGGCTTCAAGGAAAAACGGGCTGAATTAACGGTACAGCGCATCCACAGCCTAGATGGCAGTTCTAGTAGCGCTGCTGTCCCTGCGACAACCACAGCCACTAGAGCAACCTCTGCTCCCGCTGCTGCCCGTACGCCTGCGACTCCCGCCGCGACCCGAACTGCTGCGCCTGCTATGAGCACAACTGACGCTGCCCGTACGCCTGCGACTCCCGCCGCGACGCGCTCTAAGCCTCCAGCTCCTCCAGCGGTAGAACCAGACTACGATGACATTCCGTTCTAGCCGCAACCCCTAGAACCATCAAGCATTTCTGTTCAGAGCATCAGTTGTCCTTCTGGTGCTTATTTTGCTTTGCCTAATTCGTTTCCGCCTAATTCGTTTCCTCAGAGGAACTCTTGCAAGAACTCAAAGGGGTCATCATCCCAGCAGGGTTCGGGCCAACGGGTGAGTAGATTGCGGATGATATCTGTCTCAACGTCGTGAATATCTTCTCGCTCAAATAGCCCCCCTAGAGCCGTTAAATCTCGGTCTCGCATGGGCGCTAAAGGAGCCGCGTAGCTATCGAGCAGGCTAGAAAAACCGTATCCTGCCTCGGACTCAGGCGATCGCCGATTTCTTGCTTCTGAGGTTTGGGTAGGTACAAGCCCTAACGGCCCCAATCGTTCTGAGGCAACGGATGAGGAGGACTGGCTATCTCCAAATCTTGATTTAACAGCGTTCAGTCGTCGAGCGGGGATAGAGCGAGCCGCTTGAGCACGTAAGAGATTCAACTCTGCCGGAAACGAAGTCACATCGTCCGTGGGTGAAGGATTAAACATGGAGTGCACCAAATAGCCGCCTGAATGCAGTCGCACCGTTGAGCGGAGGAAAAATTCACGGAATCATGGCTTACAGGTCTAGGCACTAGGGGTTAACCCGGTGCAGCCATGTTGCGTTTTTTCAGTAGATGCACAACCCTAATTACTGTTACAGCGTCTTGACTAAGCTCACACCCAAATTTTGTTTAAGTCAGTTGTGCAGGTTTAGCGCTGTGATGGCTTGATTGATTTCGTACTTACCCTGTTCTCAACCTTACATCCCCTTACTAGGGTGTAATCAACCAAAATTTACGTTTTTTCACGCATTTTGGTTGACAAGGCTGTTACCAGGCGTTGTAGTAGTCCTACTAGGTAAGCTGGCTAGGGCTGCGGCAAAAGCATTAGATTCAAGCTTAATTGAGAACCTAGAGCAGTGAACTCTGTCTAAAGTAGAGCTACTTCTGGGGCGATCGCTTAGCTGCTGCGACTTCTGCCACCAAGCGGTCTAGCTCTGCTTGCATTTGAGTGCAAACTTGCTGATAACAAATTTCTACATAAGCGCGATCGATAGCAGCGGCTCGACCAGAGCGTTCAAACACAATGGGCGCACAAACACGAGTATGAATTTGTACGGGGAGTGGAATATGGGGCAAAGGCCCGATTCCTAATCCCCAAGGCAATCCCAAGTACAGGGGAAACACCACCGGATCAATCCCCAGTAGCCAGGGCATCCCCCACTCGTGTAATTGCTGAGCCTGCTCGTAAAAATCTCCTAGGACTAAAAAAGTATCGTGTGCCCCTTCCGAAATCACCGGAATGATGGGTACACCTTCCCGGAGGGCTAATTTTATAAAGCCTCGTCGTCCAGCAAACTGGATTTGGTGGCGTTGGCTATGAGGCCGAAAGACATCTTGCGGTCCACCCGGGTAAACCAGCACCGCGGCGTCCTGACGTAAAGCAGCAATCGCCATTTGCGGGTGGGCAATCACGGCCCCAATTTGAGCCCCCGCTTGAGCCACTAAGGGAAGAGGTGCCTGCCAAACACTAGGATGCATTAGGCCATAGGCTAAGCGCTCTGGGCCAAAGCGTTGCACCCAGTCATACAAAAGCATAAACATATCTGGGGCAACCAACCCGCCATTGTGAGAGCCAACAATCAGCATTGGGCCTTGCTGAGGCACGTGCTGCCAACCGTCTGTTTGAACATGGAAATAGTGGTGGTATAGCCAACCCCAAATCGGCATCCAAGCTTGAAGAACTTGCGGATCACGTGCTGCCAAAGACCAACCATCGAAGCGATGGGCAGCATCTGGGCGATCGCCTGAGGGACGATAAAGAAAAGGGTTTAAATCGGGAAACAATGGCTTCTAACTGCTCTATGGAATCAAATTGCGTTCTTTAACCTAGTCTAGGGCCGCACCCGTTGCCAAATCCAAATGAGTGAGGTCATCGGCAGCAGATTGGACTAGCGTCACCCCAAACACCTGAGCAAAGGCGATCGCGACTTGTTCTTGCACTTGCTCCAGGTTCACATCAGGCACAAACTCAGCCAAACTGCCTACAGGTTTGTCAACGATGCCACAGGGCACAATATGTTGAAAACCACATAAGTCAGGGCAAACGTTAAAGGCGAAGCCATGCATCGTAATCCAACGGCTGACTTTAATCCCAATGGCTGCTACTTTGCGGCCTTCTACCCAAACTCCAGTTAAACCTGGGTAGCGATCGCCCTGCAATCCATACGCTGCCAACACTTGCACCAACACTTCTTCTAGCTGCCGTAGATACCAGTGCAAGTCTCTGCGATAGCGGTTCAGGTTCAAAATCGGATAGCCTACCACCTGTCCTGGGCAGTGATAAGTGACTTCTCCACCCCGCTCCACTCGACACAACTGGAAGTCGCTTTGGGCAGGATTAAACTTGAGAAAATCTAAACTAGCGCCTTGGCCGAGGGTATAAACGGGGGGATGTTCTAACAGTAGCAACACGTCCCTGAGTTCTGGCTTTTCGCGCCGTTGAGCTACGAGCGATCGCTGCCAAGCCCACGCCACTTCATACGGCACCAACCCCGGTGTGTAGAGCCAACAGTCGGGAGGGGGCAGATCTGGTACGGAGACGTTAAACGGGGGTCTACTCAATTCCATTAACAAAAGCAAGCGAAATTTAACGCAATTTCAGGGTTTATGTGACGTAGCGAAATCAAGAATTATCAATAGATGCAAAAGATTTTAAAGGCCCCTGTTCTCCAGAATACAAAGTGCTAGGGTGAGACTAACACCCAAATTCCAAGGGGAGGAAGCTTTATGAAGCTTGTTATCCAGGGCAAAAACATTGAAATCACCGATGCGATTCATGAGTATGTGCATCAGAAGATTGAAAAGGCGGTTAACCACTTTCAGAATTTAACGACCGAAGTTGACGTGCATCTGTCTGTGGCCCGCAACCCTCGGATAAACCCTACAAAACAAACCGCAGAAGTCACAATTTACGCCAACGGGACTGTGATTCGGGCTGAGGAAAGCAGCGAAACCCTCTACGCAAGCATTGACCTGGTTGCTGACAAAATCGCCCGCCAACTCCGCAAATTCAAAGAGAAGCGGCAAGACAAGAATCAAGTCCAAATCCGTACAGGCGTTGTCGTAGATCAGCGACCTGTAGAGGCTTTGATTGGCGATCGCACTCCAGAACTTCCTGAAGACGTAGTGCGAACCAAGTATTTCGCCATGCCACCGATGACCATTCACGAAGCACGGGAGCAGCTAGAGTTAGTCGATCATGACTTCTATATGTTCCGGAATGCTGAGACGGGTGAAATCAACGTGGTTTACGAACGAAATCACGGTGGCTATGGGGTGATTCAGCCTCGAAACCCTAACGGCCAAACCGCTACGAATGGCAAAAATGGTAAGACTGCGCATAGCGATCATGGTGCAGGAGAGAAGCTAAATTCTGTGAAGCTATAACCTGCTACTAGCTAACGAGTTCCCATACCAGAGCCAGGAGGAAGGATGCAGTCACCATCTTTCCTCCTTTTTCTTTTTGCTATTCCTCCACATTGGTGGTTCTGGTTAAGGTTTTGTACCCCATAAATACTGCTGCTTAAGCTTTTTGGCTGTCTGTGGGCAATTGTCGCAAGGCTTTTAGAGACTCCTCAACATGAGCCTGGAAGTTGAGTTGAGACTTGAAAATATGGCGCACTATGCCTTGGCGATCGATCACATAAGTTACACGACCAGGCAGTAAGCCCAACGTAGCAGGCACACCGTAGAGCTTTCTGACCTGAGAGCCAGTGTCACTCAGCAAGGTAAAAGGTAGTTGATACTTAGCCGCAAATTGTTGATGAGATTCGGGAGAATCAGCGCTAATGCCGATCACCTCTGCGCCTGCGTCTTGAAACACGGTGTAGCTATCCCGAAACCCACAGGATTCTTTGGTACAACCTGGCGTGTCGTCTTTGGGGTAGAAGTACAGCACGATGTTCTTCTGGCCGATCAAGTCTTTGAGGTTGACGGGTGCTCCCGTTTGGTCAGGTAGCGTAAAATCGGGAGCGACACTACCTACTTCAACTTTGCCTTTGGTTTGCATCACTTTAAGGGGCGATCGCGATAACTTTGTTCACATGTCTTCACAATTTGCAAGACACTTTTGTTATCCTATCGCGACTCAGGTCATCGACAGCTGACACTACCCGCGCAATAAGCCCTTCAACTCCCGCCACAACAGCGGCTCGCCTTGTTTAGCAGCGGGATAGGTGAACACGCCTTGCGTGGGGCTAAACAGCAGCGCTAGTAAAAACAGCCCCGACACCACCAAAACAATCGCAGGCCCAGAAGGCACGTTGTAGAAATAGCTGAGATACATACCACTGACGCTGGCCGTAATGCCAATGCCCGCTCCCAATAACATGACGTTGTGTAGCCGCTGTACTAGCAGATAAGCCGTTGCACCTGGGGTAATCAAGAGCGCTAGGACTAGAATGACACCGACGGTTTTCATGCTGGCGACAATGGTGAGGGCAATTAGCACCATCAGCCCAAAGTTGAGAAGATTTACGGGTAAGCCTGCCGCCTGCGCCCCCAAGGGGTCAAAGGTGTAGAACAGTAACTCCTTGTAAAGTAGGACGACCACCAGCAAGACAAAAGCTGAGATTAAAGCGGTGTCTAATACTTCCTGTCGGGTCACGCCCAGAATATTGCCAAACAGAAAGTGATTCAGGTCAATCTTGTTGTCTTTCTGGATCAGGGTAATCAGCGTCACTCCCAGGGCAAAAAAGGCCGAGAACACAATTCCCATCGCCGCATCTTCTTTAATCGGCGATCGCGCTCGAATCCAGGCGATCGCCATTGTACTTAAGACCCCCGCAATAAACGCCCCGACAAAAATGTTGGCTCCCACCATAAACGCGATCGCCAAACCAGGCAGTACCGAATGACTAATCGCGTCCCCTAGCAGAGCCAAGCGCTGCACCATTAAGTAGCTGCCTACGACCGCACAGAGCAGCCCCACCAAAACCGCAATCACCAGCGATCGCTGCATGAATTCGTACTGCAAAGGCTCCAGCAAAGCTTGCCACATTAGGCGGCTTCTCCCTGATGAAACACGACTTTGCCGCCATAGGCGCGATAGAGGTTTTCGGGACTTAAGACTTGCTCGCGCGGCCCACTGGCAATCAACTCGGTATTGAGCAAAATTAAATCATCAAAGTGGGTAATTGACTCGCCCAAGTCATGGTTAATCACCATCACGACTTTGTCCGCTTGGGCCAGCTCGTGGAAAACCTGAAAAATTACATCCTGGGTTTTTTGGTCAATTCCCACAAAAGGTTCGTCGAAGCAATACACATCTGCTTCTTGGGCTAGCGATCGCGCCAAAAAGACTCGCTGTTGCTGCCCACCGGAAAGCTGCCCAATCGGACGATGCCGATAAGCGCTCATCCCCACTCGATCTAGGGCTGTAGCAGCTAAGTGACGGCTGGGGGCGGAGAAGCGACGAAACCAACCTGTCTTCCGCACCCGCCCCATCATCACTACATCCCAAACGGTGGCAGGGTAAGTCCAGTCAATTTGCGATCGCTGCGGTACGTAAGCCACTCGCGCTAATTGCTCGGCTAGCGGTGCATTGCCAAATAAAACTGTGCCGTGATTGGCTGGCACCAGGCCCAACATCGCTTGCAACAGCGTACTTTTACCTGCACCATTGGGGCCAATAATGCCCACAACCCGCCCAGGATAAATCACGCAGTTAATATCCCTTAGAGCTTGTACCGCTCGATACTGCACTGCTAACTGACGCACCAAAATTTTGTCATTGCCATTCATATAGACTATTTGCCCATCTGACCCCTGGGTTGAACCTGTATCAAAAGGTGGGGGTTGCGTCTTCATGGCAGGATCTCCAATGGTCTGAGCAAAAAATGAAAGGAATATGAAATTAGGGTAACTTAAAAAGTGAAAGGAATATGAAAACACATGTCAATTCTTGCTATAGCCACCACTTCATCCCCCGCCCTAGGCCTTCATAAACAGGGTTATCGATATCGGCAGGCAATCGCGAGCTGCTTGCTTAGTTTCCTTTTAGGTGGCTGTGCTCTAGAGTCCCCGTCTAGCCCGAATCGTTCTATGGCCAATGGCACGGCTAAGCCTAGCGTAGTTTCTACCAGCACCATCCTCACAGACTTAACCGCCCAAATTGCTGAAGACGAAATCCAATTAATTGGCATTCTCCAGCCTGGAGCCGATCCTCACGTTTATGAGCCTGTGCCAGCCGACAGCCGAGAATTAGAAAAAGCCGACCTCATTCTCTACAACGGCTACAACCTAGAGCCTGGTCTGATTAAGCTGATGAAGGCCGCTGGAGGAGGTGCCCGGAAAGTGGCAGTAGGCGAAGTTGTGAAACCGCTACAGCTGCAAAAAGGAGAACGAGAAACAGTCCCCGATCCGCATGTTTGGGGCAGTGTCAAAAATGTGATTCAAATGGTTGCAGCTATTCGCGATGCCTTAATTGAACTATCCCCCGACGATCGCGATCGCTTTACCCAAAATGCCACTCAACTCACCACAGAGCTAGAAGCGTTAGATCAATGGATTACTGCACAAATCCAAACCATTCCTCTAGAGAAGCGGCGCTTAGTTACCACTCACGATGCCTTCCAATACTATGCCCGCACTTACAATCTCGACATTATTGGCACCCTAATCGGCATTAGCACCGAAGAACAGCCGAGTGCCCAAACTGTCCAGCGACTCGTGGAGGCGGTGAAATCAGCTCAGGTGCCCGCCATTTTTGCCGAAACCACAATTAATTCAGCTCTAATCAAAACCGTGGCTCAAGAGGCAGGCGTCCAGCTTGCGCCGCGATCGCTCTACTCAGACTCGATTGGCGCTCCCGGTAGTGATGGCGACTCCTACATCAACATGATGGTGGCTAATACGAGCACCATTGTCGAAGCGTTAGGTGGCAAGGTAACACCGTTTCAGCCAAGTCGCCCATCTCCGACCACCCCGCAAGGGTAAAACGTAGAGTAGACAAGCCAGCCGCTAGCAAACATTTTGCCCTCTCTACAGTTCTAGATCATTAGCTTCATTGCGATCGCCCTAACGTGAAGTTGCAGGTTGGCAATCCGCAAGGCGTACTTGGTTGCCACTGATAGCCACAGTGACCAGAGGTAGAGCCGTCTTTGCAGGCCCTTTGAGTACCCGCCCCTTCGCGTCAAACTCGGAATCATGGCAAGGGCAGAAAAAACGATTTTGTTGAGGCTGCCAATCAACCACACAACCTTTATGGGGACAAATAGGCTTAATTGCATAGACCGCAATTTGAGCTTGCTCATTGATCACCAGATAGGCTGTGGCTTGCTTGGGCAATCCTTTAACCGGAACACGGCTACCTGGCTTGGCACTGCTTAGTAGCGATTTCACTTGTATGGGTTGCCCTTTACGATCTAATGCGACTTGACT